>JBKPGZ010000035.1:0-2877 GCA_046729675.1 Gemmatimonadota bacterium
CAGCTGAACCCGATCTACCCACGGAGCGATGTCGAAGTCGCCGGGCTCACCGAGGTTGAGGAGCACCGGCCGGGCATCGTGCAGCAGGGTGAACACCCGCAGTGGGCCGTTGGCGGTGACCAGGTCGAGATCGGGCATGCGACGCCCGAGCAGCGGGTGTCCCTCGCCGAGGTCGTAATGAATGTCGAGACCAGACATCATCGCGGCGAATCGCTTGCGAGGCTCGTCCATGCTGAGGAGCTCGGAAATGACGTCGCCCACGGCCCGGATGCGGTCGTCTGGGCGGCGAAGCGCGACCTGCGCCATCGTGATGCGGAGCACGCGGGCAGCGACCGGGTGGCGCTCGGCGTGGTAGGTATCCAGGAGACTATCCGGCGATATCCGCTTGATCACCTGCGCCAGTTTCCATCCCCAGATTTACCGCGTCCTGCACCCCGATGTTGAGGCCCTGTCCACCCACCGGGGGATGCACGTGCGCGGCGTCGCCGGCCAGCAGGACCCGTCGGTCGCGGTAGGCCGCGGCCTGGCGAGTCATGTCGGTGAACCTGGAGATCCAGGTGGGACTGTGGATCCCGTAGTCGGTTCCGTATACGGGGATCAGCGCTTCACTCACATCGCGCAGGGTCGGTTCGCTAGCGGATGCTACGTGCTGCTCGGTCAGCACCACCCGCGCCCGTCGCCCATCCTCCAACTTGCCGATCGCGTGAGTACCAATGGCGGTGTTGCGGAAGCCCCATTCCGGCTCCTCGGACCACTCGACCTCGGCAATCAACCAGCTCGTCGTCGCGTCCCACCCGGGGAATTCGATGCCGGCTGCTTTGCGGATCAGACTGCGTCCTCCGTCGCAGCCGACGAGATACTCCGACGTTAAGCGTTGGCCGTCGGAGAGCTCGACGTCGACGCCGGCGTCGTCCTGTGTGAAACCCGTCACCTCGCGTCCGCGATAGATGGGCACCGCCAGCTCACCGACCCAGTCGGCCAGGATGCGCTCGATATGGTTCTGCCCACAGCCCGAGCACGTAGTTGTGCCGAGTGGGAAAGTCGCTGATGTCCAGAGCGACGTGGAAGTGCACGACTCTATGCACCTGTCCCTGCGAGAGGAACCGCTCGGCGATTCCGCGCTGATCGAGCACCTCGATGGTGCGTGAGTGCAGACCGCCTGCGCGCGAGCCGACGAGGTCCTGGCTGGCGCGCCGCTCGACAATGGCAACGTCGACACCCGCCAACGCCAACTCGCCCGCCAACATCAGCCCTGTCGGACCACCTCCGGCGATCACCACGGCATGCGCGGTCATCGCCACACTCCGATCGGCACCAGCCGCACGCTGACATTGCCCAGTAGCTCCGCGCAGTCCAGCGGCGCGAACACCCGCACCTCCGCGCCGAAAGTCCGCAACTTCACCGCGAGTCCCGCCATCGGTTCGACGTCCCGCGCGACCCATACGTCGACAACACAACACGCATTTCGTGCCTCCCATTTCCGCCGGTTCTGGCATCGGCTTCCGCCGTTTTTGGCATCGTCCGGCGATGGTGCAGCACGACCCGGGCCTTACCGCAAGCCCCCGGTGCGCTATACTCTGAGAGTGGCAAGGAGCGGGTACGCTCCTTTCCCTTCCTCGTCCGCTGTGGACGGCGATGGCGATGATCACGCCACGGACGAGATCGCCCCTCCGCCTGGGGCATCAACGGCTTCGATCCGAGCTCACGCCGCCTCGCGCACTTCCTGCTCGAGACGCACGCGGCCGCGGCCGTGTCGCTCATGCTCGATTTCATCAGCCGTACCCAACGGGAAAGCGAAGGAAAGTCACGGGAGGAACGTCCGCTCGTTCGCGGCTGACTGCGGAGGTCGGTGGCTTGCTATTCCTTCGGCCGTCCGGCCAGACCAAGGAACACGAGAACGGCACGATTCAAACGAATGATGTCTTCGTCCGCGAGCTTCCCGACACGCTTTTGCAGTTTGGATTTCGCCACGGTTGTGATCTTGTCGACCATCAGATGGCTGGTGACGCTCAGCCCGTTCTGTCTTGTGGCCCCGACGGGCAATCGAATGAGCGGGGCGTCGATCAGGTGCGCCGTGAACGGGCACAGGGTGATCGACGTGGCGCCTTCGAAGGCATCATCCTGGAGGATGACGGCCGGCCGCGGCTTTCCCGCGTAGTCAGGCCCACCGGCAACGGTCCAGATCTCCGCCCGCTTCATTCAGCATTCCACTCGGAGATCGCATCGACAAATGCCTGCTCTTCAGGATCGAACGAGCTCGCGGCCACGAGACGCGACTGACGTCGGGCTTCCCGAGCGAATATCCGTGAGCGCACGTCAGGAACCCAGATTTGAATTGGGCGAAGTCCTCGACGCCGCAAGCGCTCGCGGTGAGCGCGGACCTTCTCGCGGGAAGTGGATTTTCTAGAGGTCGTGGTCGCCATAGCGTTCAGGTTACATGTAACCTAGCATGCGTGGTGGTTGGTCGTCTATTTGATACATGGGTCGATCCGAGCCCCAGAACAGCCAGACCAGCGGTGCTGCGGTATTTAACCTCGGCTACAGCGGGCACATTCGCGCTGAAGCCGGCTGACAACATGCTCGATGCGCTACGGCGCGACTACGAGGCGATGGCGGGCATGATCATCGGACGCGTACCGCGGTTTGACGATGTAATGGTGTCGATCACCTCGCTCGAGGAGATCTTGAACGAACCCGAGCAATCGCCTTCATCGTGATCTTCGGCGGGGTCCGACAACGCGCCCTTTGGCGAGTGCGCGCAGTCGGGGAACGCCGACTTCATGGTCACGTTGAACCCGAGCGATTCCCTCAGAACAGGCTGAAGACGAAATGATTGCACCAACGATCCGTTGCCTCCAAGAGCGCGCAGTCCGCGAG
>JBKPGZ010000036.1:0-6764 GCA_046729675.1 Gemmatimonadota bacterium
GAGCACGAACGAGACAGCGACCTGGGCCACCACCAACGCGCCCCGCGGGGTGATTCGCCCCCGCCGGTGCCGACCGGGCGCGCCGACGATGGCTTCGGTCTTGATGCTCTCCATCACCTCCGAGCGGGTCGACTGCAGGGCAGGCACGAGCCCGAAGAGCACCCCCGCCGCGATCGACACCGCCAGGGCGAATCCCAGCACCACGGGATCCAGGCTCAGATCGAGGGTGATGGGAATCGGGAGCGGCAGGTCGGCGCTGGTCACCAGGCGGAGGAGCACACTCGCGACGGCGACGCCGGCGATGCCGCCGAGCAGCGCCAGCAACATGCTCTCCGTGAGGAGCTGTCGCACCAGCACACGCCGCCGGGCGCCGAGTGCGAGTCGGACGGCGATCTCCCGCCGCCGGGTGCGCGCCTGCGCCAGGAGGAAGCTCGCCAGATTGGCGCAGGCGATCAGGAGGACCAGGCCCACGACCGCGAGCAGCAGCCCGGCGGCGGAGCCGATGATGCCGTCGATCGACGGGCTGACGTAGATGTCGCTCACCGGGGTGAGCACGACCCGCATGCGCCCCGCCCATGCCTCCGGCTCGGCGCGCCGCATGGCGGCCCCGAAGCCGGCGACCACCGTCTGCGCCTGGGCCAGCGTGGCGCCATCGCGCAGACGACCGGTGAGGAAGACCGCGTGGTTGAAGCGCTCATCGAGCTCCGAGGTGGAGGGCTGGAGCTCGTGCAGCATGAGGATCGGGAGGTACAGCGAGGGAGCGAGGCCTCGCAGGTTGCCCGCGTACTCCCTGGGACCGACCCCGACGATCGTGTAGGGTCGTCCCGCCACCCGGATCTCTCGACCTATGACGCCCGGGTCCCCGCCGAATGTGCTCTTCCAGAAGTCGTAGGCGAGCACCGCCACCGGATGCACCCCACGCGCCACGTGGTCCTCCGGACCAAGCAGCCGGCCCAGGGCCGGATGGAGCCCCAGCACGGGGAAGTAGCTCCCGTTCACCAGCTCGGCCAGCACACTCTCCACCCGGCCACCGAGATCGTGGGGCACCGGCACGAGCTGGGATGCCGCTATGCCGGAGAAGACCTGGCCGCTCGCCCGCTGGAGGTCTTCGTAGTCCGGATAGGAGAAGGGCGTGAAGGGGAAATCGTCGCTGGCGAGATGGATCTCCACCAGCCGCTCGGGCTGGGCGAGCGGGGGCCGCCGGAGCAGGATGGCGTTCACCAGACTGAAGGTGGCGGTGTTCGCGCCGACACCCAGCGCCAGGGACAGCAGGGCGACCAGGGTGAAGCCCGGCGCCTTGCGGAGGCGGCGGGCTGCGTAGCGGAGATCCCGGAACGTGGTGTTCATCAAACACTCTCGGAGGCGAGGTTCGACAGCGCCAGTCCGTACGGGGCTCCGCTCGGGAGGTTTCCGAGGTGTGGACGCCATTCTTGACCGGTCCCGTACCGACCCTCACCTTGGGTCGGGACGACTCCTCTGGATGAGGACGGCGCCGTGAAGCCGTTTCCTCTGTCTCCCACATTGGCTGTGGTGGCCTTGGTCCCGCTGCCGCTCCCGCCCGGTGATCGCGAGCGGGTCCGCCGCACGAAATCCGCCCTCAACACCAAGCTCGACTTCGGTCGGCACTACGACGCCGACCATGCGCCACTGGTCAGTGACAACGGCCGGTTGATGGGCGCCCTGTTCATCGGCGTCGCCAAGCAGGTCCGTCGTCCTCGCGGAATGCCACATGCCGGGACTCGAGACAAGGAGGGCGGTCATGGCACTCTCTTCCTCTCCTCGTGATTTGCGGACCCTCGTCGCCGCGGCCAGCCTCTTTACGGGTCCGCTGCTCATGTCCATCGGGGACCTCCTGCACCCGGAGGAGCGGATGGACCCGTCCGAGCAGATAGCCATTCTCGTAGGTCAGGCCTCACGGTGGTACACGGCGCATCTGCTGCTATTCATCGGCATGATGCTCTTCATCCCCGGCCTCCTGCCGCTGGGCCGGGCTCACCGGTGCGCGCAAGCCGGCGGCCGGCTATGCGGCACGGATCCTCATTGTAGTAGGGGTCGCTGCCATCAGCGCGATCTTCGTGGGTGAGATGCTGGTCGGCCGGTTCGTGCTCGACGGCGCGGACCCGGCCGCGGCCACCGACTTGCTCGAGAGCATGTTTTCCGGGCCGATCCTGGCCGCAGTCGGCCCGGCAATGCGTGCGTTCTTCGTGGGCACGGCCGTCTTTGCCATCCCGTTGATCAGGGACGGCGGCGGATTACGCCTGGCGGCTGGTGCCATCCTGATCGGCGTGCTCCTCGTTCTCGCCGAGATTCTCTCCGCCCAGGTGCTTCTCAGCCAGATCGGGAACGTCCTGGCCTTTCTCGGGAGCGCCACGGCGGCCTGGCTGATACTTCATGGCGCCTCCGTCGAGCCCATCCGGGAGCCCTGACCACCGGACACTCGAGCCTCGACCAAGGTGTACTGACGGACAGCGCGCTCGGGTGCCGATTCTCGAGCGCGCCTCGCCGGGCGGCCGTTACGCACGTGACCGCGAAGCCGCGGCGGGGCCGAGCCCAGAAAGGGGAAACGAGATGAGGAGCAACACCGTGACCGGCTTCGGGCTGTGCACCGCCCTCCTGCTTCTCGCGTGCTCTCAGGATCGAGAGCCTCAACAGAGCGCCGCCGACACCGCTGCGGGCGCCACCACGGCCCGGAAGCCGGCTCCCTTCGACAAGGGGCCGGTGAAGATCGCCCTCGTCCAGTACAGCGGAGCCGGCGACTACTTCCAGCAATGGACCAAGGGCGCGCAACAGCAGGCCGATGCGGTCGGCTTCTCCATGGAGCACTACGACGCCAAGGCCGACGACACCAGGCAGGCGGCCGACATGAAGACCGCGATCGCGTCCGGCGTCGCCGGCATCATCGTGGATCACGGTCGCTCGCCCACCTTGTGCCCGCTCATCAATCAGGCGACCGACGCCGGCATCGCCGTCGTGGTGTACGACGTCAAGGTCATCGATTGCGCCGCCAAGGCCGTCGAGACCTCGCAGAACGACGTGGACCTCGCCACCCTGGTCCTGACCCAGATGGCCAAGGACGTCGGTGACGGCGTCGCCGTGGGCTACGTCAATCCGTTGGTGATCGCCCCGCTGGAGCGCCGCGACGTGGTGTGGAAGAAGTTCGTCGCCGACCACAAGTGGGACCAGAAGTTCGCCGTGGGGAAGTTCAGCCACGAGGTGGCGAAGGACAACGCCGAGCTCGCGACGCCCGCGCTCAAGGCGCACCCGGACGTCAAGGCCGTCTTCGCTCCGTATGACGAGGTGACCAAGGGCACCGTCGAGGCGATCGACCGGAACAAGCTGGGCACCAAGGTGGCCGCCTATGGGATCGACATCTCGGACGCCGACATCGAGCTGATGACGAAGAAGGACAGCCCCTGGAAGGCGACCGCCACCACCGACCCGAGCGCGGTCGGCGCCGCCGTCACCCGTGCGCTCGCCCTCCAGCTGGCAGGCCAGCTCGGCAGCAGGGATGTCAAGTTCCCGGGCGTGCTGGTGACGCAGGAATTCCTGTTGAAGGAGGGGATCAAGAACATGGATGACCTGCGAGCCAAGCTGCCGGAGCTGAATCTGGGAAACATTGCATCGGCTCCCTGGATTCAGGCGGCCACGTTCTGACGCTCGACATCCCTGCTCCCGGGAGTTGCACCGGCACCCGCAGAGGATGGCACTCCCGGGACCGGTCCCAGCGACGCGCCCTCACCACTCCTGTGGGGCGAGCCCACCACACCCGCCCCCTCCATGCCGGCCGCTCGGACCTGGGGCAAGCCCTGTGTTCTCAACCGTTTGACGCCGGCCGGACCGGGGCTAGCCCGGGACCTGCCTCCCATACCGGCCGGCGCGGCCGGACCTGGTTGCCGCTGCAATCTCCTACTCCACCGCGCAGGGCAGTGCATCCACGGCATGGGAGGCTCACATGCACGCGATCTTCACGACGGCACTGTTGACCGGGGTCTTCGGGCTGATGATGGGATCTTCGCACCGCAAGCCGGCCCCCGTGGCGGGAATCAAGATGACGCCGGCCGCCGCCGCGGCAGCCCCGCGCGCTCGGGTCGCTACCACGGCCGACAGCCTTCGAGCCGAGAGCGCGCTGCAGGCGACGCTGGTCCGGCCCCAGCTCGAGGTCTACTTCGCCCGCTTCAACGGTGACAGGACCCTGGTGAGGCGCATCAGCCGGGCGGTCGTGCGGGAGGCGCAACGGCAGCAGGTGCCACCCTCCCTCATTGCCGCCGTCCTGGTGACGGAGAACACCACCCTTCGACCCGAGGCTCTTAGCTCGGTCGGAGCAGTGGGGCTCATGCAGGTGATGCCGATCCACGCCGGCGCGTCCCTCTGCGGCTCGTCCGACCTGACGGACGTGGACAGCAACATCTGCCACGGCACCCTGATCCTCGCCCGCAACCTGCGCCGGACCCATACCACCACCGCCGCGCTGCTGCGCTACAACGGCTGCGTCCGGGGCACCAACACGCCGGATTGCCACCGCTATCCGTCCAAGGTGCTGGGCCGGGCTGGCAAGGTCCGGCAGCAGATCCTGGCGGGCAGGAACGTCCTGGAGGTCGACGGCTAAGGCTGTTCGCTCCCCGGCCGCGGCACGTACAGGCCCCCGAGGAGTTCGCCGAGGCGCACCCCGTGTCCGGCCTCGGCTCCGCTACGCCCGGCAGGGCGACTCCGCCGCACGCCCGCTCATCCTGCCGGACGGCCTTACAGATCCTGGTTCTCCCATCGCCGGGTGCTCCCTGATGGAGGCACCGCCGGGACCATGCGCTGGTACACCTCGACTTCGCCGCCCCCGGGCTTGCGAGGTGCACCAAGGTCCAGTGGCTTCTGGACACCCGGACGAAATCTTCAACCGAAAGGATCGAATTGCCCGCAATCACCAGTCCTGATTTTCCTGCGGACTTTACCTGCTCGGCGAGGCCTTGCTGGGTCTACACCCAGGCTGAGCAGCGCTGGGAGCTATTCAGAAACGGTGAGTGAGATTGTGCTTGTGCAACGATGTGCCTATCCTCTCCTCGCACCACAGCGAAACCGAGTTGCCTAGGCGGTCCCATGTACCCGAGCATCCGCTGGTCCATCGGAGTCGCTATGATCGCGCTCGTCGGCGCGACGCCCCGGGCAGGGGCACAATCGACCAGCCGCCTGTACGAGAAGTGGCAGATCGACCTTTCCGGTTCGGTTCTGGCGATGGGGACGGACATCCGGGTCGACGGATCGAACGGGGACGGCACGGAGATCGACGGCGAGGACGTCCTCGGACTGTCTCGGGAAAAGATCCAACCTCGCGCTTCGGTCCGGTGGCGGCCGGGACGCCGGCATGAGATCGAACTCGGCTACCAGTTCGCCCGGCGTACTGGCGAGAAGACGCTCGAACGCGACATCGTGATCGCCGATTCCAGCTACACGGTCGGACTCAACCTGAAAACCACGTTCCGAACCGACCAGGTCTTCCTGGCCTATCGGTTTGCCATTCGGGCGCGCGAGCGCACGCAGCTCGGCCTGGGAGTCGGGGTCGGCGTGTTTCCATTTAAGCTCGAGGTCGACCGTCTCGTCAGCGCCGGCGGCTCGGAGGTGACCTCCTCTAACGAGAGGAGCTTGACGGGCCCCTTCGGCTCGCTTGGTGTCTACGGCAGATTCCTCCTGGGTGATCGCTGGTATCTGGAGGGCGACCTTCGGGGCATCGCGGTTAAGATCGACCGCATCAAGGCGAGTGTCGTGGAGGGCAACTTGGCGGGTCGGTACTTCCTCTCCGATAAATGGGCGATGGAACTCGGCTACGGCCTCAGCGCTGTCACGCTCACGGTCGATCCGCCGGAGGATCGGGAGGGCTTCTTCGGAAAGGTGGACTATCCGGTGCATCACGTCCGGCTCGGCGTGGTGCTGACCCCGTGAGCTACGGCACATCGGCACCTGCTTGAAAAAAAAGCTCAGCGACCGCGGATGACACCCTCGCTCCATTCGGTGCCCTCCGTGACGTTCTGAGGTCGCCCGGAGGCCAGCACTGCCCGGACTCGACGAAGCGCGGCGATTTCGCGCGTCGGATCCCCCTCCACCGCAACCAGGTCGGCCAGCATCCCTGGCGCGATCCGTCCTACCCGCTTCTCCAGCTGGAACAACCTAGCGTTCCCACTCGTGGCCGCCCGGAGCGCCGCCAGCGGGGTCATGCCGTACTCCACCATGAGCTCCAGCTCCCGAACGTTCTCTCCATGCGGAAAGACGCCCACGTCGCCCCCGAAACAGATCGTGACGCCCGCCTCGAGCGCCGCGCGGAAGCTGGCGCGCTTGGCGACCAGCGCGGCGTTCGGCACGTCGCGCCCCTTCACCCACCCGTCGAAGTAGGTCGCGTACGCCTCGGCCGCGGCCAGCGTTGGACAGAGCGCAACCCCGTGCTTGCGCATGAGCCGGAACACCTCGGGTGTTCCCTGGTCCCCGTGCTCGATGGTCTCGACGCCGGCCAGCACCGCCCGGCGCATCCCCTCCGGCGTCATCGCGTGCGCCGCGACCGGGCGACCAGCACCGCGCGCCGTCGCGACGAGCACCTCGAGCTCGTGCTGCGTGAACGTCGGCCGGAGCTCGCCACCGGGGCCCCAGCCGTAGTCGGCGTAGACCTTGATCCAGTCGGCGCCACGGCCGATCTGGTCGCGGACGACCTTTTGCAGCGCCGCCCCGTCGGCTTCCTCGGCCCCTTGCGGGATCGGGAAGGCGTAGTCGAACCGCTTGGGGGCGTA
>JBKPGZ010000037.1:0-30775 GCA_046729675.1 Gemmatimonadota bacterium
ACCGTAGAGTGCCGTGCGGCGCCCCCCCGGCGCGGCAGGCTCCGCTCGCGTCCTCACCCGTGTGGACCGACGAGCGGGCATTCCCTCGGCCGCCAGCGCCGCAGCGAACTCGGCCGCCGTTGCGAACCGGTCGGCCGGGAGCTTGGCCAGGGCGGTGAGCACGGTATCGTCCACCGCCTCCGGCACCGTGCTCCGATGCCGCGACGGCGGCACAGGCGTATCGGTCATCACCTTGGCGACGATCGCCTGGGCGGTCGGGCCGGTGAACGGTGGCTCGCCCAGCAGCATCTCGTAGAGCACGCATCCAAGCGCGTACACGTCCGAGCGCGCCGTGATCTCGCGGTCCCCCATCGCCTGCTCGGGACTCATGTAGTGGGGCGTGCCGAGACTCATCCCCGTCTCGGTCATCCGAGTCCCGCCCGCTTCGCTCACCGCCAGAGCGATCCCGAAGTCCGCCACCAGCGCCTGCCCATCGTGCAGCAGGATGTTCTCCGGCTTGATGTCGCGGTGGATCACCCCGTGCCGGTGGGCGTAGTCGAGCGCGCTCGCCACCTCGGTGGCAATCCGGACGGCGTCACTGATGGGCATCTGCTTCTCGCGGGTGAGGCGGTCGCGCAGGCTCTCGCCTTCCACGAACGGCATGACGTAGTACGCGGTGCCCTGGACCTCCCCCGAGTCGATAAGGCCGAGGATGTGGGGGTGCTGAAGCGCAGCGATGGTGCGGATCTCGCGCACGAAGCGCTCGGCCCCGATGACCGCGGCCAGCTCGGGCCGGAGGACCTTGATGGCGACCTTGCGCTCGTGGCGGAGATCGTGGGCGAGGTAGACTGTGGCCATCCCGCCCTGGCCGAGCGGACCCTCGACGCGGTATCGGTCGGAGAGAGCGGCGCGCAGTCGATCGGCCGGGACGCTGGTCACGGCAGCGGGCAGCTCCATGTCAGGCTCGGGCTGCTGAGGGGTAAAGGAAATCTACCTCGCCCCGACCCGTTGTCACGCCGAGAAGGCCAGCCCGGCGGCCGCGCCCAGCACCCCTTTGGCCGCCTAGCGACGCGCCACCGCGGTTCCCGCCACCAGCTTCCCGTCCTTGACGATGGCCGTGCCGTCCACCTCGAGCGTCGCGTTCTTGATCTCGGGGAACAGGCCGAAGTTCACCCGGTTGTCGCCGCCGGCCCAAGCGTTGTTTCCCACGCCGACCGTGACGGCGCCGGCCCGGCTCCAGACGTTCACCGCTCCGCCTTCGGGCACCTCGATGGCGGGATTGATGCCGATGTCCACGACGCCGAAGACATCCTTGCCCGGCCCCGCGACCTTGTAGTACTGCTCCAGCTGCTCCAGTCCCGACTTCGCGGTCATCCCGACCAGCTTGCCTCCCTTCACCTCGAGCCGCAGCCCGTCCACGCGGTCTCCTTGATAGAAGAGGTGGTCGGCCACCACGACGCCGTTGGCGGTTCCGGGCGCCGGCGTGAGGAAGACCTCGCCGGCGGGAAGCCAGACCGACACCGCCGGCCCGCCCTTCCTGCGGTCCTCGGCGGAGATGACGCCGTCGCTCACCTGCACCGGCCGGCCGGCGATGCCGACCCGCAAGTCGGTGCCGTCCGCGCTGGTGATCCGGAGTTCCTTGCCGGCCGCCAGGGTCTTCCTGACCTGCTCCCCGGTGCTCTGCAGCTGGGCGTAGTCCGCATCCACACCGCCGTACATCAGTCCGGCCAGCTCATCGCGCGAGATCCCGAACTGCTCGGCCCGCTCGTCCGTGGGATAGAGCCCGTTGCCGAGGGAGACGCTGCGCACGTTTCGCTTGGTCATCAGCTGGCCGACCGGCGCAAAGGCCTTGCCTCGGGCAGCCATCCGCTCAGGAGCCACGCCCTTCATGTTGCGACCTTCGAAGAACTCGGTGCCGATGAAGACGTCGATGAATTCGGCGAGCTTCATGTTGAGCTCGGGCGTCTGGCCGTCGTACTTGGCGGGAACCTCGTCGTACGTCCGCCGGCCGAAACCCGAGGTACTGACGGAGACGAGCGGGTGGGCGCCGGCCTTTCGGACCTCGATAGCGATCTCTTCAAGCAGCGGCAGGTCCTCGTCGCTGCCGGTGATCATGACCAGGTCGCCCTCGGCCACTCCCGCGCTCTGGTTGACGACCTTGGCAGCCACCGACTTGAAGTCGGCGACGGGAGCCGCGTTCGGCGCGGCGGCATCCGGGGGGAGGGATGCGGACTCGGCCGGCATTGCGTCCTTGTCGGAGCGGCTGCACGCGGCGCCCAGGAGCGCGATGCCGGCGATGACCGAGAGGGAACGGAGGGGTGTGGGTGCCACCATGGCGCACCTCCTGACTGTGGAGGAAGGCCCTTCGGGGCGTCGAATCGAATGGCGCGGCGGAGGGATTACTCAGCAGGTGGATTCAGCGTAGGGCTCGAGGCGAGAGGTGTCAAGCAGGTCGTGGCTCACCCGGGCACCAGCGTGAACGCGGCGCGCTCGAGGTACCTGCGTGCCGAGACATCGGTCGTGAGCGAGATCGCCCGTTGGTACGCCCGCAACGCCTCCTCCACCCGTCCCGCCTCTGCCAGCAGGTGCGCCCGCGTGGCCCAGGCCGGCTGGAAGCGCTGCACCGCCTCATCCGAGATCGCATCCAGGGCCGCGAGCCCCGCGCCCGGTCCCCCGACCCTCCCCTGCACCGCCGCGTGGGCCACCCTGGCGCCGAGCGTCGGCGCCATCACGAGGAGCGCCTCGTAGAGCGTGAGGAGCGCGCGCCAGTCGGTCGCCCCAGAGACGGCGCGGGCGCAGTGTACGGACTGGATCGCCGCCTCGATCTGGAATCGCCCCATCCGTCCGAGTGACCGCGCCTGGCGCAGGTAGTGCTCCCCCATGGCGATCAGCTCGGCGTCCCAGCGCGATGCGTCCTGCTCGTCGAGGGGCACGAACTCCCCATCCGTTCCACGCGCGGGCCGGCGGGCGAGCGAGAGCGAGAGGAGCGCGGCGAGGCCCAGTGCCTCCGCTTCGTCAGGCAGCAGCTCCGCCAGCGTGACGGCGAGGTAGTGCGACTCGGCGGCGAGCGACTCCCGGGGGGCGATGCCCGAGACGAGCGGGAAGTCGATCGCGTACGCGCCGTAGATCGCCTCGAGCACCGGCCCGAGCCGTGCCGGCATCTGATCGCGGTCGGGCACGGCGAAGGGGATGCGCGCGTCGCGGATGCGGCGCTTCGCACGCACCAGCCGCTGCGCCATGGTCGGGCCAGGGACCACGAACGCACGCGCGATCTGCTCCGCGTCGAAGCCGAGCACCGCCTGGAGCATGAGCGGCGTGCGGACGGCCGGGTCGATCGCCGGGTGGGCGCAGACGAAGAGGAGCGCGAGGCGGCGGTCGGGAACCGCGTCGGGATCGAGCTCCTCCACCAGGGTGACGGCGCCGCCCTGTACGGCATCGTCGATCGGACCCGTCAGCCGGGCGGCCGCGCTCCGACGGAGATCATGCCGACGGTTGCGGGCGACGGTGAGGAGCCAGGCCGCGGGATTGTCCGGCACCCCGGTCCGGGGCCAGGTGTCGAGCGCGCGCGCGAAGGCGTCGGCGAGGCAGTCCTCGGCCGCCTCGATGTCCCCGTCGCGCGCGGCGAGAATCGCGAGCAGGCGGCCGTACGCAGCGCGCGCCAGCTCCTCGGCGCGCGCTGCGGCGTCGGTCTCCCTCAGTGCGTGCCGGTCCACGCGCCGTCCACGAAGCGCACCGCCGAGGGGCGGACCTCCACCGTGCCCCAGTGGGCCGCGGGACACCGCTCGGCCCAGGCGAGGGCCGCGTCGAGGTCGGGCACGTCGAGCATGAAGATCCCGGCGAACGCTTCCTTGGTCTCGGCGAACGGCCCGTCCTGCACCTGGAGCTTGCCCTGCTTCACCGAGACGCTGGTAGCGCTCGCGATCGGCTGGAGCACTTCGGCGGACTGGAGCACGCGGGCGTCCTCCAGCGCCTTGGCGTAGGCGGAGAAGGCGGCCTTGCCGGCCTCGATCTGGTCCTCGCTGATGGGGGGAACGGCGGGCTGGGGATAGTGGATGAGGAGAGCGTAGCGCATGGTCGGATGTCCGGGTTCGAGTGGATGAGGCCATGGGACATCCGAATGACGGAAGAGCGTGGGTGAAATCGACTACCGTGAAGCAGCCGTATCTGCTCCGGTCGCCAGCAGCCTTGGCGGCTCGCTCAGCGGTTCGGCCGGCACCGAATCAGGGTGCTCGGTTCGAGGCTCCGGGAATCGCGCGGCCAGGGTCCAGCAGGTGCCGCCTGAGCGGAAGGTGCAATCGGGCTCGCGCGGAGGCGTCCGTGCCGAGGATTGCGCTGCAACGCCGCACCCGCAGAGCAGGACGGTTCCCAACCCCACCAGCAGAGCCGATCCAGTTTTCGCCATACCCCTGACAGTAGTCGCGCGTACCGCTCCGTGGGAGGGCTCGATCGGGGCCATGCCGAGCTGGTCCTGGCCCCCATCGACGGTGCGGGGACGATAACTTCCGGGCATGACGACTCGAGCCGTGCCGATGCGGCGCCTTGGTGCCGGGCCCGAAGCGTTTCCGCTCGCACTCGGATGCATGGGGATGTCCGACCTGTACGGGCCTGCGGATGAAGCCGAGAGCATCGCCACCATTCACGCCGCACTGGACCAGGGCATCACGCTCCTGGACACCGGCGATTACTACGCCGCCGGTCACAACGAGATGCTCATCGGCCGCGCGCTGCGGGACCGACCCGGCAAGGCGATGCTCTCGGTGAAGTTCGGCGCCCTGCGGGGACCGGATGGCTCCTGGCTGGGCCTCGACCTCCGGCCGGTAGCGGTGAAGAACGCCGTGGCCTACAGCCTCAGGCGCCTGGGCGTGGATCACATCGACATCTATCGCCCGGGCCGGCTCGACCCGGCCGTGCCCATCGAGGACACGATCGGGGCGATCGCCGAGCTGATCCGCGCCGGCTACGTGCGTGCGATCGGGCTGTCGGAGGTCGGCGTCGAGACGATTCGCCGAGCGCACGCCGTCCATCCCCTCGCGGATCTGCAGATCGAATACTCATTGATCAGCCGCGGACCGGAGGCGCGCATCTTCCCGGTCCTGAGGGAGCTGAACGTCGGGGTGACCGCGTACGGCGTCCTGTCACGTGGCCTGCTCGCCGGATCGCGGCCGGCGGGTCCGAGAGACCTTCGGGCGCACCTGCCCCGCTTCACGGGTGAGGCGGCAGCGAAGAACGCCGCCGCGGTCGCAGCCCTGAGACCCATCGCGGACGACAAGCACTGCACCATCGCGCAACTGGCCATCGCCTGGGTGCTCGCCAAAGGCGCGAACATCGTGCCGCTCATCGGGGCCAGGAAGCGGCCCCAGCTCGTGGAGTCGCTGGGCGCGCTGGACCTGCGCCTCAGCGCGGTCGAGATCGCTGCGGTCGAAGCCGCGTTGCCTCCCGAGGCGATCGAGGGCACGCGATACGGTGCGGATCAGATGGCGATGCTGGACAGCGAGCGCTAGTCCGCTACGGCTTCACCATGACCTTGATGGACTCGCGCTCGTTCATCGCGCGGTAGCCGTCGGGAACGTCCTCCAGGCCGACCACCCGGTCGAAGACACGGCCAGGGTCGATTCTTCCCTCGAGGACATCGGGAAGCAGCGGTCCATGTAGGCGCGGACGGGGCGGGGCCGCCGCTGACGCTGACGTTGCTGTAGAACGACGTTACCCATGCGTCCGTAGTCTCGTAGTGGGGCACGCCAACCCGCCCTACGGCACCGCCGGGGCGGGCGATGCCGATCGCGGTTGCCATGGCCTGGTCGGTGTCGACGCATTCGAGGACGGAGTGGACGCCGAGCCCGCGGGTCAGCTCGCGCACGCGCTCCACCGCCTCGTGGCCCCGCTGGCTCACCACTTCCGTCGCGCCGAAGTCCTTCGCCAGCGCGATCCGGTCCGGACGACGGCCCATGATGATGATCTGCTCGGCGCCAAGTCGCCGGGCGGCGATGACGCCGCACAGGCCGACCGCGCCGTCGCCGATCACGGCCACCGCCCTGCCGCGGCCCACCCTGGCGGCGACGGCCGCGTGGTGGCCGGTTCCCATCACGTCCGACAGCGTGAGCAGCGACGGCACCAGCGCGTCGTCCGGGCCGACCAGCAGGGGGACGAGCGTTCCGTCCGCCTGGGGGATGCGCACCGCTTCGGCCTGCGCTCCGCCCGGCTCGGGGGAGCCGAAAAAGCCGCCGTGCATGCAGGAGGTGTGCACTCCCTCGAGACAGAAGACGCAGGTGCCGTCCGAGTAGGCGAACGGCATCACGACCAGGTCGCCCCGCTTCAGCGTGCGCACGTCGGCCCCGACGGCCTCGACGACGCCGATCGCCTCGTGGCCCATGGGCCGACCGCTCTCGACGGGTTCCATCAGGTTGTAGGGCCAGAGATCGCTGCCGCAGATGCAGGCGCGGGTGACGCTGAGGAGGGCATCGGTGGGCTCGACGAGGCGGGCATCGGGGACGGTCTCGACCCGGACGTCGCCGGCCCGGTACATGAGGGTTGCGCGCATTTCAGCGACCTACCCTTTCCTGCTGCTCCGCTTCCGGTCCGTTCTCCCGGTCGACTTCTTCCGGGCACTTGGCCGCTTCGTCCTGGCGGCCTTCTTCGGCTTCACTCGCTCGGGCAGTTTCCTGGACCCGGTGGACCGGTTCCACTCCTCGAAGGTCTCCTCCGAGATCTCACCCTTCATCAGCAGCTCGGCGAACTTCCGCCGCTGGGCCTTGCTCTTGAATGGCATCGTTCAGCTCCCGGCGCGGTACCGAAGGTGCACCATGCCGTTGTCGAAGCCGCGCTCATCCATGAGATCGAGGCTGACCCGGACCCTGACGGGCAGATACGGGTTGCCGCCACCCACCATGACCGGCGCCACGAACACGTGATACTCGTCGACAAGTCCGGCGCGGATGGCGTGGGCGGCGAGCGCCGGACCGCCCACCGTGATGTCCCGGGTCGCCTCGACCTTCAGCTTGCGGACCGCCTCCGGGTCGAACCGCCGCTCGAGCCGAGTCCTGGCCGTGGACACCGTCTGCAGAGTGCTCGAGTACACGATCTTGTCCGCCGCCTGCCAGATCCGCGCGAACTCGAGTATGACCGGCGAGCGATCCGGAATCGTCGCAGGCGTCTCCCAGGCGGCCATGGTCTGGTACATCCTGCGGCCATAGAGATAGGTGCCGACCGGCCGCTCCAGCTCGTTGATGAAGGCGTGCACCTCCTCGGCCGGTACCGCCCAGTCGAACTTGCCGCCTTCATCCGAGACGTAGCCGTTGAGCGAGGTCAGCGCCATGTAGATCAGTCTTGCCATACCCTGACAGTAGCCGCGCGCACGGCAGCATGGGAGGCTCGGGCATCGCCGCAGCCGAGTGCCGGCAGGAGGAGTCAGAGGAGGGCCAGGGCGCGGCGCATTGGAGGTCTCCTCATTCGACGTACTTGAGGTCGGCGCCGGGGTCGTCGGTATAGACGATGTGGAGTCGTCCCATCCGGCCCACCGCGAGCGATGGGTAAATTCCCAGCATCCCCTGCTGGTGCACCGCCGCCGAGTGCCAGCCGGCGGCCGTGGTACAAGCCGCGGCGCAGGTCGCGTACTTGAGGTCGCTCTTGCTGTTGTCAAAGTGGGCGACGTGGAGCCGTCCGTTCACGTCCACCGCCAGGCTGGTGCCCGCGCCGGCGCTCCCACCCTGATCCACCGTTACCACCGACCAGTTGGCGAGCACAGTGCAGTAGGCGGCACACGTGGCGTACTTCAGGTCCCTGTTGACCGGGTCCTGGTAGCTCACGTGCACCCGGCCCGCCGCGTCCACCGCGAGCGACCCGAAGCGGCCCCCGCTGGCGTCGAGAGGGATCGCTGTCCAGCTGTCCGCGGCGGTGCAGGCTGAGGCGCAGGTGGCGTACTTGAGCTCGGCGCTGAAGAAGTCCACGTAGCTCACATGCAGCCGGCCGTCCGGCCCCAGGGCCAGCGACGTGCTCCAGCCCGCACCGACGGACTGGTCGACGGCGACCGCGGTCCAGCTCGAGGCCATCGAGCAAGCGGAGGCGCAGGTAGCGTACTTGAGCTGACTCTCGCTGTCGTCGTAGTAGATCAGGTGCAGCAGGCCGCTTCCATCGACCGCGAGCGAGATGCCCAATTCCGCTACCCGAGTCTCCTGGTCGATCGGCACCGTCGGCCAGAGGCCACCCACACAACCGGCTTCGCAGGTGGTGTACGCGAGGCCAAAGGCGGCGGGATGGAAGCCCAGGTGCAGCCTCCCGCCGGCGTCGATCGCCAGCGAGGGACTGGAGCCGTGGTCCACCACGACCGCGGACGTCCAGCTTCCGGGCGTGGCGCAGTCCGCCGAGCAGGTGGCGTACACCACACTCGGGTTGGAGCGGCCGGTATAGGCGACGTGCAGCGTTCCGCCAACCTGCCTGATGGATGCCGGCTTCCCCGAGCCACCGTCCGGGTCCAGCGTGATCGACCGCCAGGCCCGGGTGGTGAAGCTCCACCCCTCAGGCGTGAGGGGGATGCCGTCCTCGTCCGTCACCTCGGCGGTCAGCTCTACCTGATAGGTAGTCGCGGGAATCAGGGGACCCACCAGGCGAGCGGTGCGCGTGGCGGCGTCGTACTCCACCCGGCTGGCGAGGGGAGTGCCGGCGGCGGTGAGCACGAAGCTCTGGGCGGTGAGGGTGGCTGGGTCGGCGGCGCGATCGAAGGTGGCGGTCACCACCACGCCGGCCTCGACGGCACCATCGCCGTCCACCGGCGAGGTTGCGGTGACTCTCAGGGGTTCCGGACCGTCGGGCGGATCCGAGCCGTCGCTGCAGGCAACAGTCAGGGCGACGCACAGGCGCGACAAGTGGCGCACGCACTGTGGGAGACGTGTCCGAATCGAGGTCAGCATGTTGCCCTTGGGACGATGTGGATTGCGGGGGTCAGCCTTGCGCCGGCGCAGTGCAACACCTGCGCCACTGCCCTGATCGTCCTGAGACATAGCACTGCACGCGGTACCCTACTCTTGACGCGAGTGTACCCATGCGCTATCATGTGACCAAAAGGTCACATGATTTCCGACGATGCCGTCTTCCGTGCCCTCGCCGACCCCAGCCGCCGGCGCATACTCGACCTCCTCACGGCCCGGCCTGGCACCACGGTCGGCGACCTGGGTGAGCGATTCGAGTTCAGCCGCTTCGCGGTGATGAAGCACCTGCGAGTGCTGGAAGAGGTCGGGCTGGTGGTGCCGAGACGTGAGGGAAAGAGCAAGCGCCTGTACCTGAACGCCGTGCCGATCCAGACGATCTACGACCGCTGGATCTCGCAATACAGCGCGCTGTGGGCCTCGCAGCTTACCGCGCTCAAGTACACACTCGAAGAGGAGAGACGACCCATGCCGGCCGCGACGCAGGTCCAGCACGTCCACGTGGTGCACATCCGCACGACCCCGGAGAAGCTATGGCAGGCGCTCACCCGCCCCGAGCTCACCCGCCAGTACTACTACGACACCGAGATCCGCAGCACGTTCGAGCCGGGCGCCGACATCGAGTACGTGCGACAGAACCAGGACGGGACGACGAAGAGGGTGGTCACGGGCCAGGTGCTCGAGGTGGAGCCCAATCGGCGCCTGGTGCACACCTTCGCCTTCCCCGAGGTCTCGGACGAGCCGACGCGGGTCACCTACGAGATCGTGCCCCTGGGCGAGGTGTTGCGGCTCACCATGACTCATGAAGGGTTCGACGGTGAGACGGAGACCTACCGGATGGTCCGCGGCGGGTGGGCGCCGATCTTCGATGGCCTCAAGACTCTGTTGGAGACCGGAGCGCCCCTGCGCTTGGCCCCGCCGTCGATGAGGTGAGTCGGCTCTGCGGTCTTAGGCGCCCTCGACCCACACGTGGGCGCCACCGTGGTCGTCGTAGCTCAGGTGTACCTGCCATGGCCGACAGCACACCTGACAGTCCTCTACATAGGTCTGGATGGCTCCGCCGGCGGGATCGACACCGATCGTTACGACTTCGCCGCAGTAGGGACAGTCCACCTGGACCTCCGTATCCCACGTCTCGATGTCAGCGGGCTCACGCGGCGCGTCCGGGTCTTCTGCACCGAAGCCGTGAATCGAATCACTCATGCGGGATCCTGTTTCCTGCCACGGCCCCCGCGAGTGCGCCAAGAACGAACCCACCCGGGCCAGTGATCAAGATGCCCAGGAGGGGACCCAGGTTCGCGCTGGGCGTGACCAGCAAGGGCCCGACAAAACCCAGCGCGAGCCCGACCGCACCTATGATCCACCCGGTTCGCCAACTCGTCCCGATGCGTGCCTGCGTGGCAGGCTGCGCTCCTGCGAGGGCCGTCCACCACCACAGTAGACCCATGGCGAGAAGCCAGAGGGCGATCGGCACCCAGAAGATCCAGCCATCGAGCTTCTCATGCTGCAGGTTGCGCCAGGCGAGATAGGCCGCGAGACCGCTCAGTGCGGTACCCAAAGTGCCCGCCCACAGACGAGCAAGTGACTCGGGTGAGGTCATTTCTTCGCGTGCCCCCGTCTCGCCCGCGCCGGCCGCTTGTACAGCCGCCGAAGCTCATCCTTCGCAGCTTCGAGCCTCCGTTTCTGGGTGGCCGAGAGTGACTTCCCCGCTCGATTGATATAGAAGGTGAGCATCGACATCGCCGACCGATAAGGATCCGCCTTGCGACGCCGGCTTCGGTCAGCCGAGCGCTTGAGCGATCGGGCAATGCTTCGGGGATCCCTTTTCGTGAAGACCCCGCGGTCAAGGTCCAGCGCATCACTGCGTTCGGTTACGCGCTTCGACCATCGTTTCTTTGCCATTGTGACGCTGCCCCTCACGATGCAGCTAATGAGCTTTGCGGCTTTGCGAAATTCGCTTAACAGGTTTGTCATCCTGAGGGAGCAAAGCGACCGAAGGATCTTGACCGCGGCGCTCGAGCCATTCCCGGGCAAGATCCCTCGCGTTCGCTCGGGATGACAGCTCCATGTTAACCAGAGGGCCCGTCCCGCAATCCCCAGAAGATCAGCGCGAACGCCATGATCCCGGTCGGCGCCGAAGAGTAGGCCACCAGCTTGATGATGGCCTCCTGGGACAGAGTGCCGCGAGCGCCCGCCGCCGCAAGTGGCATCGTCGAGCTGCCTGCGCCCCAGAGACTGCCCAACAGAAATGCGGCCACGATCGCCACGCCGGAATAGATCAGGGACCAGAACGCGAGTCGCGAACCGAGGGTGCCCAGCCGGAGTCGGGGCCAAAGGAGCCCATTGGCCAGCAGTAGAACAGCCACCAGGGCACTGAGCGTGTGCACGGAGCGTCCGAGTGTCGGCGCGGCGACATAGGGGATAGCGAACCCCTCGAACGACGTAAACAGCAAGAGCGCGACGCCGAGTTGAAGGAGCCGGTGCCCTTGGCGAGACAATAAGGCCGCCGTGTCCATGTCTCCCTCTGCCGTGTCCCTAGTATTGAACCTCGAAGCCCTGCTCGACGGCCGAGCGATACACCATGTCGGCAGCAACCACGTCTTCCACCGCGACCCCGACCGACTTGAAGAGTGTGACTTCCTCGGCCGACTGCCGCCCGGGTCTCGTTCCGGCAATCACCTCCCCGATCTCCGCGACCACCAATCCTGCGGCGATGACATCGCCGGACTCGCGAGTCGCCGCCTCCCGCGACTCGACATAGAGCCGCGCCCGCCGGACCGCCTCGTCGTCGAGCTCACGCCAGTCCGGCCGGCAGGCACCCACTGCGTTCACGTGCGTCCCGGGCGACAACCACTCGCCCCGGAGGACCGGCGTCCGCGAGCTGGTGGCCACGACGACCGTGTCGGCGCCGCGAACCGCGTCCGCCGCCGAGCCGGCCGCGCGCACCCCGAATCGCTCGGCGAACGTCCGCGCGTGGCGTGGGCTCCAGACCCGGACCTCGCGAAACTCGCGCACCAGCCGGAGCGCCTCCAGGTGGCTTCCTGCCTGAACCCCGGACCCCAGGATCGCCAGCACCGAAACGTCCGCCCGGGCGAGGCGTTGCGTCGCGACCGCCGACACGGCCGCGGTCCGCATCTCAGTGATGAGCCGGCCATCCATGGTGACGAGGGGCTCGCCGGTCGCCGGGCGAAACAGCAGGATCAGCGCGTGGTGGGTGGGAATGCCTCGATTGCCGGGGTAGAAGGTGACCATCTTTGCCCCCAACGCTTCCCCAGTGCAGGCAGGCATGGTGGCGAAGAATCCGTTGTGCTCCGCCACCGGCAGCATCAGTCGGACCGGCTGCACCACCTGCCCTCCCGACAGGTCCGCGAGGGCTCGCTCCATGGCGGGGATGAGATCTTCCATCCGGAGCAGCTGGCGGACGTCGTCCTCGTCGAGCAGCATGGAGCTCAGTCCCAGAGCAGCTTGAAGGCGTGGGTCCAATGATTCTCGCGGAATCCCGGGATGCACCAGAGCTGGCAAAGAGGCTCGATCGCCCGGGCTGCCACCGCCGTCCCCATGTCTACGGGGTCCCAGCCGAACTGCTTCAGGATATCTGCAACCGTGGCCTTGGCCTCCGCATCGTTCCCGCAGGAGAACATCGTCGGCCGCCCTCCGGCATACACCGGATTGACCATCCGGGCGCTGCCGACGCTGTTGAAAGCCTTCACCAGGCGAGTATCGGGAAAGGCGGTCTGCAGCCGCTCGAGCAAGGAGCTGTTCGGTCCGGTGAAGAACTTGACGACACCATCGACCGGGGGATCCTGTGCGATCGGATTGGTCGTATCGATGACGATCTTGCCTCGGTGATTATCCGCGCCGGCAAGGCTCAGGGCCGTTTCCGCGGCAGTCCCTTGAACCGCCAGAACCAGGAGCTCGCCCCAACTTCCGACCGCTTCGAACGTGTCCGCGGGGATTCCCGATGATTCGGTGAACGAGGCGAGCTTGGCGGGAGTTCGACTGCCGATCCGTACTTCGTAGCCGTGTCCCTTGAATCCCTGAGCCAGGGTCTGACCGACGACGGCAGACCCCAGGATGCCGACCTTCCGCATGTTGCCTTCCTTAGATAGGCGGTCCCCAAATAGGCGGTCTCTTACGGCTTCATCATGACCTTGATCGCCTCCCGCTCGTTCCCCTGACAGTAGCCGCGGGCGCGGCTCCGTGGGAGGCTCGGGGTGGACGGCTCGGACGCGGGCGAGAGCAACCCCTGCGCCACTGCCGGGCGCTTCCAGCAGCCCGTGCAGTGGGATATATCTCCCAGTGTGACGGCGCCTGCGGAAGGAGCACATTATGGCCGAAACGAACCCCCACCTCTCGAAGGAGCCTCCGCCCGAGACCTCCGACTACCTGAGGCAGCGACTGGACGGGGCGCGTGACCTCTATCTCCTGGCACTCGCCTTGGGCGACCGGCCGGACGGATCCCCACTGTTCGGCCGGATGATCCGCGAGGCCCGGATTCATTTCGCGGCGGTGATCGAGGAGGCCCGGATCGCCGGGCTCGACACCAGCGCCATCGCCGCGATGCTCGGGAAGTTGAGCAGCGAGCTGGCCGACAGCATCCGGCCCGAGCTGCGGGCCCGGGTAGAGCAGCTCCTCGCCGAGCGGGCCGCCCTCCCGCGAGCGGCGCGGGGCGGGCGCTGAACGCCCATGACATACGTGATCGTCGAACCCTGTATCGGGGTCAAGGATCGGTCGTGTGTGGATGTGTGCCCGGTGGACTGCATCTACGAAGGCGAGGACCAGCTCTACATCCATCCCGACGAATGCATCGACTGCGGGGCCTGTGTGCCCGAGTGTCCCGTGACCGCGATCTTTCCGGAGGAAGAGGTGCCGCCCGACTGGCAGTCGTACACCGCGAAGAACCGCGACGTGTTCACCAGCGACCAGCCACCCACCGCCCCGAAGCGGTGACCGTCGGCGGGGCGACTGAAGGTTACCTGGCTCCCAAAGCCGTGGCGGCCCGGGCGTAGTCCTTCGGCTTCACCCAGAGGAGCATGGCGTAGCGACCCTTCCCGGCGGACACGGCATTGGTCGCCGTGATGTTGATCTTCCGGTTCGCGAGTTTCCTCAGGTGATCGTGGACTGCGCCTACCCTGTCCTCACCCGTGACCAGAAATCCCTTCTTGGTGTCGCTCAGCCGCCAGCCGTTCCTCCGGGCGATTCTCCGGATTCCCGCCATGTCCTCGGCAACCAGGTCGACCTGCGCCTTTCCCCCTCGGGTGGGAAACGCGGAGTAGGCCAGAAGGTTCACCCCGGCTTGGCGCAGGTGATCAGTCACCCGCGCTCCCTGGCCCGGGCGATTGGGAACCATCACGTAGGCGTAATTGACCCTGCGAACTCGGTCGGCCATGCCATCCTCCTTCCGGGATGATACACGGACGGCCCGCACTCTTGGGGGAGTGGCGGGCCGCCCGGCGCACTGGTTATCCGGAGTCGGGGAATTGACTTCCCCGTTCTTCTTCCCGTGGCCACCGCCTAACTGATGCGCTTGCGGTGTGGCCTTGGGGGCTCCGATTTCCATCCCCAGGCGGTTCGCGGGCCGCCTAGTTCACCAGTGCGAGCGCTGCAAGTCCGGCTGAATCGCGGATCAACCTCTTGCACGGCACGCCGCCGCGCCGCTGCGACGTGGGCGAGACACGCGATTGGTCTCGCCACCCAGTCTGAGGGCGATCAACCCTCAGCCTGGTATTGGCCAAGCTATGATCCGGTACGCGGTCGTGCAAGGTACCGGAGCGTCTCAAATCTTCAGGAGGCAACGATGCGCTTGGTAGACCCCTTTATCACGGAACTGGAGCGGGAGGCCGAGAGCACGCGGCGGGTTCTGGAGCGGATCCCCGAAGCCAGGCTGAGCTGGCGCCCGCACCCCAAGTCCATGTCGCTGGGACAACTCGCCCTGCATATCGCCACCACCCCCGGCGGGGTGGCCCAGATCGCCGGGCTGGACACGATGGAAAGGCCCCAGTTCGACCGGCCCGAGCCGAAGAGCAAGCTTGAGGTCCTCGAGGCCCTGGAGCAGTCGCTCACCTCGGCCATGGAATTCCTCCGCGGGCTCGACGATGTCCGGGCCACCCAGACCTGGGCCATGACCTTGGAGGGCAAGCCGATCTTTTCCCTGCCGCGGATCGGTCTCGTCCGGACGGTCATGCTCAACCACTGGTACCACCACCGGGGCGAGATGCAGGTGTATCTCCGGCTGCTGGGTGTCCCGGTGCCTCCGGTGTACGGACCTACCGCGGACGAGGACCCATTCGTCGCGTCGGAGCCGGGGGCGCTGCGGACGGGCGCGAGCTAGAAGGCGGTCCGAAGCGCGAGACCGTAACGCGGATGCTCGGCGTCCGGCACCACGAGTGGGCCGACCGAGACCCGACGGCTGGACGCGGTCGGGCGGGCGAGCAGCCGGGTGAGGCCGAACGTCATCGCGCCGGCGCCGACGATGAGATTCGCCGTTGCCACATCACCCGTCGCTCCGTCCTCGTCCACCCTGACTCCACCGGCGAGGAGCGACGCGCTCCCGGCCAGAAGTCCCGCCCAGCCTGCCGCCCGGCTGGGCGCGAACGCGTTCATCCCGACCGTCGCCAGCGAGACGCCGCTCGCCACTATCGAGGTGATCGCGTAACCCGCGCTGACGCCCGGGTCCTCGGGCTCCGGAGGGGGACCGTAGAAGGGCTGCACTCGCGCCGCCTCCGCCAACGACAGGCCCACACTATCGAGCCAGCCCGACAGCGCGGCATCGCCAGCGAGCTCCGGGATGGTGGCATTGTTGCGGGTCGAGGCCACCCGGTCGACCAGATCGCCACGGCCGGACCGGTCGATCAGGTAGGCCATCGCGCACAGCACGCCATCGCTGTCCCGGAAGAACGGCATCGCTCGAGCGGGAAAGCGGTCGTTCCGGGGGAACCTGCCGGCGTCGCGGTACTCACGGAGCCAGCCGATCAGCGTCTCCCTGGCGGTCTGCTGGGCTGGTGTCAGCGGTACCCCCGCCCTGCCCCGCAGCTCGGCATCGACCGAGTCGAAGTGGGCCCGGAGGCGCGCCACTTCGAGCAGCCGGTGCACGGCTCCAGGATCGTCGGACGAGCGGTGAAGACTGCCGAGGGCGAGGGGGAGCGAGAGCGCAAGCAGGGCCAGGATGGGGAGAAGCAGTCGAGGGGTTGCCATAGTCCCTCCTCACGTCGCGGAGACCAGCGCTGCCGGACCATACTTCATAGACTCGGGAGTGCGCCCGTCTGTCACGCGTGGGGGAGGCCGCTATCTGGCGGGGAGGGGCGGATCCTGCGGCACCCCCGCGAACCGCGCTCGTATCTCCCCCGGTTGCTTACTCGAGGACTTGGGTCGCACGCCTGGGGCGGCGCAGCAGCTCCACCCCAGGCGCTGACCACATCCACATCACCAGCCCTGTCCGCCCCCGGAGGCCAGCCGGTCCACCCAGGGAGCGGGCTCCAGCCGCTTCTGCTCGAAGCCCAGCCGCTTGGCCACAATCCGGTAGCTGAACTCCGCGTTCGGGTCGCCGTCTTTGAGCAGGACTTCGAAGCCGAGCGGAGTCGTTTCTCCCAGGTACAGCTCCGCTCGTCCACGGGGCTGCAGAAACACGTGATAGCGCTCGTTCGAGTTGATGGTCTGGGCGAACGAGGGATCGAACAGGATGCGAGCCCGTCCGTGCTCCAGCCTGCCGAAGCCGTAATCGGTGAACCAGACCTCACTGGACTCTTCGGTGTAAAGTGCCTTGGCCCCACCAGGAGTGGCGACCACCGCGTTCTTGGTCCCGCCCACCACCTGGAGTCCCGCCACACCGGGCGCGGTCTGGATGAGGACGCCCTTGCTGTTCTGGGCGGTGCCCAGGAAGACGGCCGCAAAACCGCCGCCCCTGTTGGTCACAGCGAGGACCGGGTTGGCGTTGGTGGAACTGGTGTTCTCGAACACACCCGCATTGCCCTGGGCCTTGGTCACGGCGTGTAGGGCGGGTCCCCCGCCAGACGTCTCGGCTCTGAGTGCGGCGGAGGCGTTGCTGGAGTTGGAATTCCGAAACAGCCCCGAGATGCCGTTGCTCGACGCGAAGAACCCAGCGATGCCGTTCGTTCCGGTGGCAGTTCCGCGCACCGCGATCCCAGTCGCACCGTTCGTCTGGGCCAAGACCGCGCTGGCACCGCTAGTCGTGTTTTGGATGCCGAAGACCCCGAGGAAGCCGGTGCCAGTCTGGGTGAGGCCGAAGAGGGGACCCGAGGTCGCCTTGCTCTGGTTGATGGGCAACGGAATGGTGCTCGCTGTCGCAGCCGCCGTCTGATCCGGCGCGGCGGTCATCTCCGCGGCGGCAGCCCCGGCCTCACCGCTTGCGTCGGCGGCCTCGATGGGGGCGGTCAGGTTGGTGCCGGTCGGGTCGTTCCCATCGCAGGCGGGCAGACCCGCCGCCGCGATGACGAGGAGAAGGACGGCGGGCAGACGGCCCATCGGGCGCGGCTGGGCTGATTGGTGAATGAGCGGCGCGAGCTTCATCGAAACACCCCACTTATGGTTGAAGAATCCGTTTGCTGGTCGAGGCCAGTGGCTCCTGTGGCGCCCAGTATATGCCCGGCACTCACGCTGGAATCACGGCCGAATCACCTGGAGCGACTGCGGGGTCAGGAATCCGCGATCACGCAGCCAAGTCGTTGTGGATGAGAGGCTGTCCTCGGCGGGGATGGTCCGCACCCGCCGGGACGGCTGCTCGCCGAAGCGACGGGTTGACCTCAGGCGGCCAGGTCGAGCCCCTGGGCCAGGATCTCCCGCGCGAACTGGTCGAAGGAGCGGGCAGGACGACCCGTCATTCGCGTCACGTCGCTCGTGACGACATCTCCCCACCCCTCGCTGTAGGCGATGGAGTAGTCTCGCATCACCTCCGCATACCAGTCGCCCAGGCCGAGCGCGCGGATCGACCGCTCTACGCCCTCGGGCGTAACCCGCACGTACTCGACGGGCCGCCCGACAATCCGAGTCAAACGGCTCGCCATGTCGCCACCGCCGATGCTCTCGGGCCCCGTGAGGGTAAGCACCTGGTCGTCGTATGCGTCCGTGAGCACGGCCTGCTCGACCGAATCGACGATGTCGCGAGCGTCGATCATGGCCAGCTTCCCGTCTCCGATCCCTAGGTACAGCCTGCTCTCGGCGGCGAGCCGGCGAGCGGCGAGAAAGCAGAGATTCTGCATGAAGAACGGCGGCCGCAGGATGGTGTAGGTCAGACCCGAGCCCTGAATCTCGAGGTCCGTGCGGCCGTGCTGACGCGCGATGCCGGTCGGGGCGTCGAGCGCGGCCTTGAAGGCCGAGATGCGCACGATCTTCCGGACGCCGACTGCCCGGGCCGCGCTCAGTGCAGCGCTCGCCTGGTCCGCGGCATCGGGGTGGGCGGGCGTGATCAACACCAGCGTGTCGACCCCATCCATTGCGGCGCGTAATGTCGAGCGGTCTGTGAAGCTCCCCAGCGTGAGCTCGGCGCTGCTTGCCCTCAGCCTCATGGTCTTCCGGGGACTCCGGATCAGAGCTCGTACCGCCAACCACTCCTGGGCGACCAGGCGGGGCACCAGTTGAGCACCGATCCTGCCGGTCGCTCCGGTAATCAACACTTGTCTCATTGTGGCCATCTCCTGCACGGCGCCCCCGCAAGCATCAGGTCTCGCGAGGGCGCTCGCGAGGGCGCGTGCTGGTCAGAGTTGAATCTGGAAGTCGCCCTCTTGCGGCAGCACAAAGTTCTTGCCCGTGGCGAAGGGGCTCAACTCGTCCAATAGTGGCTTCAGCGGGTAGTGCCCGCTCGCGTCCGAGTCCTGCGTCCGGGGGTTCCAAGTGTTGCCCGAGGCGAAGATGCCTCCCGCGCCTCCGCTGATGACGCTCGCATCGAAATTCACTCCGGTGACCACGTTGCCTTGGATGGTGTTGTTCCCCGGATCGAAGGTCTGGCCCAGGTCGGTGAAGGGGCTGGTGAGCACGATGCCGACATCGTTCGAGGAGACCAGACTGTTCCGGAGCTTGAAGAACGGCGCGCGGATACCAACGTGGTTGAAGAACACGCTCGACCCGGTAATGGTGATACTTGCATTCGGAGCCAGCTTCGCGTCGATGCCGATATTGTTCTGTCGGAAAAGGGAGCGGCTCGCGACGAGCTTGAAGGCCCCTTGACCCCTGAGGCCGACGGCCGAGTGACCCTCCACACCGGCACCATCGAGCGTGAGGGGCGCGCTGCTTCTCGAGTCGATCCCGATGGAGCCCGTGCCGCCGTTACTCACGACATTCGCATTGCGCAGGGTTAGCGAGGTAGCGTCCAGGGTGACCACACTCGGCAAGGGGTGACAGCCTGGAAATGGGATAAGGTTTCTGTTGATGGTGGCGAAGCTCGTCAACGTCGCCTGGGAGGTCCCACGCATCTCCAAGGCCGTCCCGGCAATGTCCTTGAGGGTGGCGCTGTTCTTCAGCGTCAGCCGAGCGGCATCCCTGAGTGATGCCGCGGTCATTGTGACCACGCAGTTCGGCCCGGGGCTGGTGACCGCCCCACCGTCCATGATGAGCTGTGCCTGCTGTCGGACGAGGACGCCAACGAACCCCACGGTGGGCGTGAGCGTCACGGTGCTGCCCACCAAGGTGGCCTTGGCCGAGCCGGCTAATTCGAGCCCCACGAGATTCTGGTGGAGCTTCAGGCTCTTCAACGACTGCACGCCCTGCGTCGCGCGAATTCCTGTGGTGAAGCCGCTGAGGAAGACGTTTCTCACCGTCGCGGCGCCGTTGAGGGCGAGCCCGACGTCGCCTGCGCTGCCGTGCAAGTGGGTGGTAAGGTCACCGGCGGGCGTGCCCAGGATCATTACTCCCGCCGGGACCAGCACCTGCTGGCTCCCGTTGGTGAAGCGCTCGCCGGTGCCGGCGCTGTAGATGCCGCTGGCGAGACGCATGGTGTCGCCAGCGATGGCGGTGGACAGGCCACGGGCAAGCGTCTTGAACGGCTTCAGGTTGGTGCCTGGGTTGGTGTCATTGCCGCTGCTGGAGTTCACGAAGAAGCTCTTTGGCGAGCGGGTCAGGGCGAAGTCCGCCACGCTCTCGGCGGCGATGGGGTCGGCCGTGAGCGCTTCGTTCTGGGCGGGTTGGACCGCACCCTCCCCCGGGCCGGTCGGGTTCCGGTCGCTGCAGCCGGGCAAGGCGGCCACGGCGAGCAGCAAGAGAAGCCGGCTGGTGATGCCGCCCGGATGGCGCGGCTGAGTGCCTGCATGGTCACGCATTGAGAAACCTCTGCTCCTGGTTGATTTGGTCAGGTTGTGGGCACGGCTTGGTTGCCCCGTGCGGCGACCATGATAGAGCCGGCACTCACGCTGGAATCACTCCGCAATCACCGGATGCGAGTCGTTGTGGATCAACGAGTTGGTAAGAAGAACGAGTTGGGCGCGAGGTGGGGTGCGGCGGGGCAGGTCCTGGCGGACAGGGCAAATCAGGACCTGCCATCGCCGCCAGGGCCGGGGGCTTCTACTGAATGACTGCCTTGGCCAGCACTGCGAGCGGCACCAGATCCTGCGACACGATCATGTACACCTTCCCCTTGTACGCCACGAACACCCGCCGGTTCGGCGTCTTCGGATCGAAGACCATGTACGTTCCCTTCACCCCCGGCAGCGGCTGCACCCCCGTCGGCGACTCGCCGGCATACTCGTCGGCCGCCTGCTTGGTGGAGCTGAACGTCCGGCCCAGGTCCGCCATCGGCGTCGGGCCGTAGATCATGAGGGTCGGGCTCGTCCCGCCCTCCCATCTCAGGTGGCACACCGGCCCCGTCTGGTCGGCCCCGGCAAAGGCCTTCAGCTTCATCTCCTGGGTGACCGCTGCGGGATCGATCGGTAACGGATCGTCGCACTGGCCGGCCGCCGATACCGGGCTGATGGCTAACCGGCTCGTGATGAGCAGGGCCATGATGGAGTGAGTGAATACCGCGGTCATCGTCCTATCCTTTGGCGCAGCAGCACTCGGGCCGTGCGTCGCGCCGGTTGAAGTTGGTCCTTCCCGTGGGGACTCGTCTGCGAGCGATCTCCGGCTGGCTAGTATTGCGCGCGTCGCGTCTCGAGCTGTCGCAGGATCCGCAACTGGGCCAGGATGATGGCCTGCTCAACGCTCGGTGCTGACGGAAGACTCTGGAATGTCGGTGACATGCTGGCGCTCCTCGCTGAGTTGGAACCGCTCTCGCCTGAACCCGTCACGGCTCGGTAGAGCTGTGCCGGCTACCAGTGTGCGATAAGCTATCCGGCATCAATCACCGGCAACTCACTCGAGAATCACGGCAGCTTCCGTTGGATACGCGATCGGGGGGTCAGCGTCCCGTCCGCAGCTCCATCGCCCAGATGTCGCTCTGGCGGGTACCGAGAGTGAAGAAGGGCCGCTTGCCGTCGGTGGCGAACTCGGGCGGCAGGAGGGTCGGGCGGGATCGTCGAAACGCATCAGAGCGGTGGGAGTCGCCTATACCTTTGGATACGAGCCCGATGCGCGCGCCGCGGCGCGGCGCATCACCGACGCGACCATGAGGTAGGCCTCGGTCCAGGCCTCGCGCACCTCGGGAGTGAAGGCCTCGCCCAGCCCCTGCTCCAGCGTCCAGAGCAAGGCGGCGCCCACCGACTCGTAGTCCGCATCCTTGACCCCGTACTGCATGTGCCGCCGGCCGAGCGCCGCCACCTGGGCCACCAGCTCACCGGGCTGGTCCAGGGCGCCGACGATCTCGCCGAACATCCGCATCAGCTTGGCCTCCAGGGCCTCCAGATCGGTCCCGGCGAAGAGCTGCCGCAACTGTGGGTCCAGCTCGAACAACCGATCGTAGAAGTGCCCGCCCGCGCCGCGGAGCGTCGGCTCGAATCGCCGCCAACTCTCGCGCACCAGCGCCTGCTGCTCAGGGGTCATGGGAACTCCTTGAGAACGGGACGCGCGTCTTCACGCCAAAGTAGTAGGCCGAAGGAGCCGGCGACAGCGCCAGCTCGTCAGGCGGCGCGCGTTCCCGCGAGAAACTCGCGCACGTCGATCCGATCGTTCTTCAGCACCAGCTGACCGCGAGGCCGCTCGTAGTACAGCTCGACGCCGTTTCCTTCGGGATCGCGGAGGTAGGCTGCGACCCGGACGCCGTGGTCTCGCGCGTCGTCGATGACCTTCGGGTGATCGACGATGCGGCGCAGGGCCACGGCCAGCTCCTCCCCGCTGGGATAGTGCACGGCGACGCGCTGCCGGCCGTCCCTACTCCGGTAGGTGGTGAGGGTAGTGCGATTGCGACGGCCTGGGACCGCGAGAAACATGGCATGGACCCCCACCGCCAAGCCATAGACCGTGACGGTGAAGCCCAGCACGTCGCAATAGAAGGCGGTCACAAGGTCCAGATCGACCACGTGCAACTGACCGTGGCCGATCCAGACGCTCCGCTGGAATGGAGCGCGTGTCACCGAGCCTCCTGCTGCGGATCGCCCATCCTGTCCGCCCAGGGCGCAGGCTCCAGCCGCTTCCCCTCGAAGTGCAGCCGCTTGGCCACGATCCGGTAGCTGAACTCGGCGGTCGGGGCACCTTCGCGGAGCGCCACCTCGAAGCCAAGGGGCGTTCTCTCCCGCACGTACAACTCCGCGTCGCCATAGCTCTGCACGAACACGTGGTAGGGCTCGTCCGGATTGATCGTTTGAGCAAAGGCCGGATCGAGGAGGATGCGCGCCCGACCGTTCGTGAGCTGGCCGAACCCGTAGTCGGTGAACCAGATCTCGGTAGACTCCTCGGTGTAGAGCGCCTTGGCCCCGCTCGGCGTGTGCACCACGGCGTTCTTGCTACCGCCCACCACCTGGAGCCCCGCGCCCCCCTGGGTCTGGATATAGACGCCCTTGGCGCTGCCGGAGCTGTAGAACTTGGCCGCGAAGCCACTCCCCCCGGAGTTCTGGACCTCGAGGGTGTTGTTGTTTGAGTTGGAGTTGATGAACATGCCCTTGCCCCCGTTAGGGGCCAGGAACACACCGGCGGTCCCGGTTCCCAGTGTGCGTACAGCGAGGGCGGAGTTCGAGCTCGCGTGGTAGGTGTTCTCGAACGTGCCCGCGCGGCCCGATTCGCTGGCTCTCGCGTAGACCGCGTTCCCGCTCCCGTGGGTTTCGGCCTTCAGCACATCCCTCTCGCTGCTGCCCAGGAAGTACCCGGCGATCCCTTTGCCGCTCGCGTACCCCTGTACCGCGTACCCGGTGCCATTGGTCTCCGCGAGGAGGGCTGAGTTGAGGTTGGCCGCGTTATCGATGCGGAACCGCCCGCTGATGTTGCCGCCTTTCTGCACGAGGTAGAAGAGCGGCTCGCTGCTCGTGGCGCTCTGGAACATCGGCAAGGGCAGCGTTCCCGTGGTAGCCGATGCCATCGGAGACGACGCGGCAGCCGCGCCGGCCGCAACCATGCTCCCGGTGGGGGCCACCTGAGCTCCCTCGGTCGAGGTCGTGAGGTCGGTGCCGGTCGGGTCGTTCTCGTCGCAGCCCGGCAGGCCCGCCGCGGTGATGGCGAGCAGGAGGACAGTGGTCAAACGGCCCGGGCGGCGAGTCTGGGCTTGCGGGTGAATGGTCGGTGCGAGCTTCATCGGAATCCCCTCACTCCTGGTTGAAGAACTTGGTTGCGGATCGAGGCCAGTTGCCCTTTCCGGCGCCCAGTATAGAGCCGGCACTCACGCCGGAATCACCTCGGAACCACTCGTCGCGAGTCGTTGTGCATCAACAGGTTGGCGGGAGGGAGATGCTGGCTTATCGCGCGGCCCAGACGGCGCAGGCGGAGCGGCTGGCGGCCGTGTGCTGAGGCATCAAGACCTTCATCCTGGTCGCGGCATCAGCCTGCAGGTGGGCCTTGGTGGTGCGGCCGCGCGGCTGTGGGGAGAGGATGAGCAGGTACTCTCATCCCGAGGGACCCCGAGCGTAGCGAAGGGGACCGAGGGATCTACTCGGCGGTCATCGCTGACCACGGGGTAGATCCCTCGCCTCGCTCGGAATCACAGCCAGGCACAGCAGCTCAGACGGGTCGCCGCTTCCTCCGGCTGGGTCACAACCCCGCGCTGCTGCGCCGCGTTTCGAGGGCGCCAGGCTCTCGCTTAACCGGCTTGTGCAAGCTCGCCAGCGCCTTGGAGATCCGCTATCTGCCGAGGGGCCGGTTGGTAGAAGAAGTTGGGTGTCAGGACCCGATTTTCATATGGACGGTGAAAGACCTCCATTGCCGAGCCTGACATAGGAGGCACAAGCCATCCCCAATCGCCAAAGACCCTTCTTCGAGCCTTCCGCTCCTGCTCTTCAAACGCCACGAATTGGCATGAGGCTGTGTGATGATCGACAATTCTGACCCCCGCCGAGTGGAAGGAGAACAGTACGGCGGTATTGAGCTCCACAAGAGCTCTATCCTTCCAGAGCGAGTCCTTTGATCTCGTCTGCAAGTTGAGTTTGTCGGCAATGACCGGCAGCAGGTTGTACCGTTGCTGGTCGCCAAAGTTTCGCGCGCCGATCTCGGTACCCATGTACCACCCGTTGAACGGGGCCGCAGTGTACGAGACCCCGCCGATCTCCAGGCGCATGTTGGAGATGACGGGCAGCGCGTGCCACTTCAATCCCAATGTTTCGAACCAGGGATAGGCGGGGTGTCGAATCGGGACTTCGAGAATGGCGTCGCGAGGCAACTCGAACACTTTGGGGGACCGGCCAGGGATCTCGATGATGAGAGGCAAGACGTCGAACGCCGTGCGTTCACCTCCTTGCCAACCAAGGTGGTGCAGATAATCGGTCAACTGCACCTGCGCGGGATCCCCGAGGATCGTCCCATCCGGCTGCCGATAGCCGGCGTACCTGATCAATTGCGGGTTCCAAATCCGTATCCCTGGCTGGTTCGGAGCTTGCGGGGCAAAGACAGTGATCATGGAGCGGATCCGGCCTCCATTGGTCGCAAGCCGAAGGTGTTCAACGCATGCCTCGAATACCTCCTCGGCTGTCGAGAGGTGACGCATATCGCGCACCTCCAGAGAACGCCAAAACAGTCGACCAATGCACCGGGTACTGTTTCGCCATGCCAACCTGGCCCCGTAGGCAAGCTCATCGACGGACTGACAGTACGTGCCGGTGCATTCTATCTCTGCTTGAACATGAGCGAGACGATCCTCCAGGCTTTCCAGTGAGGTACACTCTTGGGCATACTGCCGAAGGTAGGTGCCGGCGCGTGTCTTCACCCGGGAGGGGGAATAGCCTAGCCTGGAAGACAGGCGTGACAGTGTGCGATCCTTTCCCCTCTTGGCATGGGGACAGCCATCCATAACTCCTCCAATCAGCGGCTTGGTTGCAGAATCAGGGGGTACGTCCAGTTGCGCTTTGCGGACCTACTATGGACCCGGCGCTCACGCTGGAATCACGGCGGAATCACTCGACCCAACGTGGTGCGCGTTCACCCCTTCGAGGGGCCGCACGTCCGTGGGGGGCGGAAGCCGGTGAGCGGTTCGGCGGCGCAACCCGGGTGGGAGGGCTGATGCAGAGGTTGATGGCGGACGAACGGGTGCGGCGGCGAGGAAGGTGGGTCCTGCCGCGCCGAGCAGAAGGCGGAGTCGTGGCATGGTTCTGCGGTGGCGTGTGCGCGCGGGTTGGAAGCGGATGCGAGCGTCCTGGCGTCATCCGCCGGCCGCTCGCGCTGCACCCTCTGTCCCCCCGCGATCCCCGCTCCCATCGCGATGGGAGCGGGGGCGGGGATGAGGAACAGCGGGTTAGAGCCCGGTGCCTACAGCGTCTTGCATCCCCGACGGGTGTCAGAGGCTACGCAGGCCCAGTGGACGTCCCCGGGCTGCCCGACCACCGCGTCGTCGATATACAGCTCATGGTACTGCAGCGAGTAGTTCGTGGCCACAGTGGTCTGCTTGGCCTTACAGGGATTGAGCTTGGTGTACGGGTGGTTGGTGTGGACAGACAGCGATACCGTCGGCAACTGCTCATCGGTCGCCGAATACGTGGTGGCGGTTATGTCCATGTGCCTCTGCTCGACATAGCTAGTCTGGGTACCGGTGCTCAAGACCTTCCCAGTGGTGGGATTCACGCACTGATAGGCGATATCCACCAGCGCCGAGGGAATGACGTTCATGAGGAGCCCGTCGGGGTTGGAGATGTTGTAGCTGCACAGCACCTCACCCTTGCTGGAGCTGACGAGCCTGCACGAGAATGAGTTGATCGCGGTGGTGGTTCCGGGGACGGTCACGCTGAAGGCCGGGCCCTGTTCAGGCGCCGGGATTGCTTCCGGACCGGTGGAAGACTCCGAACAGGCGGCGAGCATGGCCGCCACGAAGACAGCGGGGATGAGACGTCGCATTTGCAGTTTCTCCTGTGTGGTAGGGTCCGCGGTGGACCTTGTCAGTGGTGTCGGGCCTGCTTGACGGCACCAAGGATACGGCGGGCACTCACGGCCAAATCACACCAGAGTCACCAGGGCCAAGATCGCCTGGCTTCACGGCTTCGCGAGAGGGAGATAGAGATGGCGGAGTTGAGAGACGGCGGATCACGCCGCCACGTCCCGGCGACCCGGCTTCGGGAGGGCTCAGGGCTGCGTCCGCAGCTCCATTGCCCAGATGTCGCTCTGGCGGGTACCGATGGTGAAGAAGAGCCGCTTGCCGTCGCTGGCGAACTCGGGGCGGCTGGACGGGTGGGCGGGGTCGTCGAAGCGCATGAGCAGTCGCGGAGCCCCGCCGGCAGCCGGCACCGACCAGAAGCTCGAGCGTCCGGCCGCGTCGAACGCCTTGAAGTAGATCGTTCCGCCGTCCGGACTCCACAGGGCCAGCTCAGGTGAGGGTCGCTCCGTCGAGCCGTCGGTCCTCACCAGCCGGCGCGGTGACCCTCCGCGCGGCTCGATCAGCCACACCCCGTCCCGCCAGCAATACACGATCGTGCGACCGTCGGGCGCCCACCGGCCTGCCCAGCCGCCCTGTGACGTGAGCTGCCGCGCGGCGCCCCAGGCGGTGTCCCGGCTGCGGAAGGCGACGTAGAGCTGGAGCTCTCCGGTCGCATCCGAGGTCAGGACCAGGCCGCGCCCATCCGGCGCGAGGCCGGGGGAGCGCTGGTTCCGCGGAGCGGCCAGGACGTGCCTGGGCTCGCCGCCCTCGTCGGGGATGAGCTGCACCCGCCGGATGCCTGCCTTGTAGGAGTGCCCCGCGATCTCCCTTCCCGACCACGACGACACGAAGTCGTCCTCGGGAGAGGTGGTGAGCTGAACCACCTCACCTCCCTGCACGGGCACCTTGTATACGTCCTGGTTTCCACCCCGGTCGGAGTCGAAGGCGAGCCAGCCTCCGTCAGGGGAGAGACTCATCCCCTCGATGCTCTGGTTCCCTTCGGTCAGCCGACGTGCGTCGGCGACCGAGACCGTTCCACGCTGTGGAATTTCCGCGCCCCAGATGTTCGCCGTGGAGGCGAGGACCGCGTACACCAGCTCCCGCCCATCGGCGGAGAGGCCGAAGGTGTGGGCGTCGAGCCCGGTAGTGAGCCGGACCGGCTGGCCGGCCGGCGCACCGGCGGGGTCCAGAGAGATCCGGTAGATGTCGCGGTTGCCCTCCCGGTTCGAGACGAACAGGAGCCCGCGCGAGTTCGGCAGCCAGACAGGGCTGGTGTTGAGCCATTCCGCGCCGGTGACCTGGACCGGGGCTCCCCCGCTCGCCCGGACCACCCAGATCGCGCTGGGCGCGATGTTCCCCAGGTTCGTGAGACTGCCCCACGGGGACTCGCCGAACACGAAGCCGGGGTTGCCGGAGACGAACGCGATCCACTGCCCGTCCGGGGACCAGGCGAGGGAGTGGGCGACCGGGCCCCTGGCGAGGGGCTTCGCCGGTCCTCCCGTGACGGGCCGCAGGTAGATGGCACCGTTCTCCACGTATGCGAGCGTCGCCCCGTCAGGCGACCATGCCGGATACGCCACCCACCCGTCCGGCCGGGAAGGCCGCACCAGCACGCGAGGAGTGCCGCCGAAGGCGGGCACCTCGTAGATGAGCCCCTGCGACTGGAAGGCGAGCCGACTCCCGTCGGGCGACCAGCGGGGCAGCCAGTGAGAGCCCGGCAGCGCCTCGCTGACCGGGAGGGCACGTCCGCTCCGCACCTGGTGCACGAAGATCGTCATGCGATCGCCGGCCTCCGCCGCGTAGGCGACCATCCTGCCGTCGGCCGAGATGGCCGGGTGAAGCTCGAGCGTTTCCTCGAACGCCACCCGGTGAGTCGTGCCCGGAACGAGAGAGGGTGCACGGTCGCGACGCAGGAGCAGGCCGCCGGCCGCGAGCGCGAGCAGCAGCACTCCGACGACGGCCAGCGACACGGCTGGTAACCGGTACCTGGGCCTCTCGGGAGTGACTGCTACAGGAGCGGGAGCGGGAGTGGGAGCGGGAGCGGAAGAAACGATTTCGATCGGGACGAAAGGCAGTTCGGGTGAGGGGACCTCCGGTGGTGCGCCGACAGGCGGAGCAATCATGTCGCGGGCGGTCCCGGCCCGCCGGAGCTCGGCCGCGAAGGCGGTGACCTCGTGATCCGGAGGGAGGTCCAGCTCCTGCTCGACCAGGGCCTCGTAGATCCGTGCGTGCTGCAGGGCACCAGCACGATCACCGGCCGCCAGCATCGCCTGCATGAGGATCTTTGCCACCCCGGCGTTCAGCGGATCCTGGGCCGCCCGCTTCCGCCACCAGCGGACCGCCTCCTTGTGCTCGCGCCGCTCCTCGGCTCGCCGCGCGAGCCGCTCCAGCACTTCGGCATACCGCCGGGCCAGCTCGGCCCGTTCCTCCTCCGCCCAGCGGTCGAACTCGGCGGCGCCGGGCAGATGAAAGCCGTCGAGAAACGGACCCGTGTATCGCGCCTCGGCGTCCTCGAGCCTCCCTTCGGCCAACGATTGCTCGAAGTCGGCCAGATCGCTGGAGACCAGTCCGGAGTTGAGCCGCAGGTCCCGGGTGCCGAGCAGCACCTCCTCGGAGCCGAGGTCCTGTCGCAACGCGTAAATCGCCTGGTTGAGACTGCGCCTAGCCCGCTCTTCTTCGGCCTCGGGCCAGAGATATGCCATCACCTTGTCGCGGGTGAGACCCCGCTCGCCCGCTGCGGCGAGCAGGGCGAGGATCGCGAGCCGACGGGGCTGCGCGGCCGAGCCGCTCACCAGGCCATCCGCCGCGCGCACGTGCAGTCTTCCGAGGGTGTGAACGCGCAACACGTTACGCTGTTGATTCCGGATTGAGTCCAGAGTGACTCCCCTGGTCTATACTAGGCCGCGTCAACCCGGGCAGCAACACGACCCGCATCGTCATTTACATCGAGGACCCACATGAGCTCTATTGCGGCAGTCGCGTCAGCTGCAGGACACTACCCTGCCTCGTTCACCGCTGTCATCAGCGGCGATGTCCACGCGACCATCGGGGGCGACGCCGTGTTCAGCGAGCTTCGCGCTGCGGATGGCGTGTCGCGGTTCGGCTTGCTCCTTGGCCCGCTCAGCGCCCAGGGCGCGGTGCATCTCCGCTGGGCAGGCAGGTCCCGCCCGGCCCGGGAGTCTACGCGATCTCGGGCCGGGAGGAACCCTCGGGTCAGATCCAGGGACTGGTGCTGCTGGGGCCCGTCGAGCGACCCGTGGCGGAGCTCCGGGCGGAGTTCGGCACGCTCCGGATCATCACGGCCGGGGGCGGCTGGCTGGCGGGTTCGTTCGCATTCTCCGCCGCAGGGCGCCAGGGCAGCCATGAGCCGCTGCGGATCTCGCTCTCCGGCTCGTTCAGGGCGAGGGTCGCCTGACACTCGCGCTGGTGGAACCCCGCTCTACCGCCTGCCGATGTCGGCCGTCCACTCCGAAGGACAGGATGTGAGGCCAATCGTCCGGGAATCGCGTTGCTCGCGGCGCCCTTCACTGCGGAGATGAGACCGCTCGACCCGCAGCTCCTCTCCGATCGACGCAACCTGCGGCCACCGCCGGCGTGACGTTCGAGCCGGCCTGCACAACGGTCGCACGCATCCCTCCGAGGCCGCACTCAGCCGCACCAAGCCGGTCCGCGCAGGCACGAAGACACCGATAATCGCGCAGCGCCGATCCTGTCGCATACAACGCCGATCCCGCCTCGCTCCACGACAACATCAGGCCGACATCTGTCGCAGCGTCGCCGTCCAACCGCATGGCGCCGCCGCGCACGCGCACCACGCCGCCAGCCGCTGTGTACGACTCGAGATTCCGCATGCCACATCGCCTCCCGGCGCGCAGATCGCGACTCGCGATCCGCCGAGAACGGGATTCGCGAGTACCAGGGCGACATCACGGCGGCGCGAGCTGGCACGCCTCTCGCCTCCTCCGACTCTCGGCCGCCCGAACGCCGGGCGCGGGCGACCTGCAGCGTCATCAGCGTGACCCACGCCGACGTCGCGCCCGGCCGTCGTACGGCGGACCATGCAGGGAGGGTATATGGATGCGAGAAGTCGTCGGAAACTGGGGATGGGGGCGAACGCGGCGGAGTTCAGCCGCGGCCGCCCGGACGAGAGCCCGGGCTACCAGGCGGTGCTCTCGGGTGTGGAGGAGAAGCTGGCTCGCGCCAAGGTGGCCGCGGCGGAGCAGCGGAGCGGACTCCTAGGGGTTCACGCGAACGCGACCAGGAAGCTGGAGCTGCGGCGCACGATGCGGGAGGCGCACCTGGCCCATATCGCTCAGGTGGCGAGAGCGGCGCGCAGCGAGGCGCCGGAGGTTCCGCCGAAGTTTGTGTTCCGGCCGGGCACGAGCACGCACGTCGCGTTCCAGACCACGGCGCGCGCGTTCCTGGCGGAGGCCGAGACGCACCGGGAGCTGCTGGTGCGGCATGGGCTGGTGGAGAGCGTGCTGACGGAGCTCCGGCAGTCACTCGATCAGTTCGACGC
>JBKPGZ010000038.1:0-21239 GCA_046729675.1 Gemmatimonadota bacterium
CCACTGGGCTCGGTCTGTGGCGGCGGGGCCCGCCCCCGGGGGCGCGCCCCCCCCCCCCCCCCCCCCGCCCGACCGCTGGCGCCGGCCCCCTCAAGGGCCCCGCCGCCAGGCTCGTCGCCAACATGGAGCAGAGCCTCACGATCCCCACGGCCACCACGTTCCGGGTGGTGCCCGTCGGGGCGCTGGAGGAGCGGCGGCGCCGGCTCAACGGCGCGCTCCAGGCCTCCGGGCGGCGGGACAAGATCTCCTTCACCCATCTCATCGCCTGGGCGCTGGTACAGGCCACCAAGCAGCATCCGGTGATGGGCCACACCCTCGTGAAACAGGACGGCACGCCGTACCGGGTGCAGCCCGAGGGCATCGGACTCGGGCTCGCGGTGGACGTGCAGCGGAAGGACGGGAGCCGAGGGCTCGTCGTCCCCGTCATCCAGCGCGCCGAGACGATGGACTTCGCCGGGTTCCACGCGGCGTACGAGGCGGCAGTCGAGAAGGCGCGCACCAACCGCCTCATGCCCGACGACTTCGCCGGCGCCACCATGACGCTCACCAATCCGGGCGGGCTCGGGACGGTCGCGTCGGTGCCGCGGCTGATGGCCGGCCAGGGCAGCATCATCGCGGTGGGCGCGATCGGCTATCCAGTGGAGTTCTCGGCGGTGCCCGAGGAGCGGCTCCGCGAGTTCGGGATCAGCAAGGTCATGACGGTCACCAGCACCTACGATCACCGCGTGATCCAGGGCGCGGAGTCGGGGTCGTTCCTGGCGACGGTCGAGGCGTTGCTCCAGGGCGACCAGGAGTTCTACGAGCTGATCGAAGAGAGTCTACAGCTGTCGGCTATCAGCTATCAGGTGGTGAAGGCCGCGCCGGTGGCGAAGCGCGAGGAGGCGGCCGGCCCCGTCGCTCCGGAGATGCTGTACCACGTGGCCGCGGCGATGGCGCTGGTGAAGGCCTTCCGGATGCACGGCCACCTCGCGGCCCAGCTCGACCCGCTCGGCACCCCGCCGATCGGCGATCCCGCGCTGGATCCCGGCCCGCTCGGCCTCACGCCGGAGGTCATGGCGGCGATTCCCTCCAAGGTGCTGCGTATCGCGGTGCCGGGACGCACTCTGGCGGAGTCGCTGCCGTATCTCCAGGCCACCTACTGCGGGACCATGGCCTACGAGATCGAGCACATCTCGACCCACGAGGAGCGGGTCTGGCTCCGGGAGAAGATCGAGTCCAGTGCCTACCGGCAGCCGCTGCCGGCCGAGGAGCGGCGCTCGCTGCTCCGCCGGCTCACCGAGGTCGAGACGCTGGAGAAGTTCCTCCACAAGGCCTACCTGGGTCAGAAGCGCTTCTCCATCGAGGGCGTGGACATGCTGGTGCCGATGCTCGATCTCACCATCGAGCGCGCGGCGGAGTCGGGTGCGCGCGACGTGGTGATCGGCATGGCGCACCGCGGGCGGCTCAACGTGCTGGCCCACACCGTGGGCCGGCCCTACGAGACGATCTTCGCCGAGTTCGAGGGCGGCCGGCAGGTGGAGGGCGGGCAGCTCACGCCCGAGGGCGGCACCGGCGACGTGAAGTACCACCACGGCGCCGAGGGGGCGTACGTGACCTCGGCGGGCAAGGCGATCACCGTGTCGCTCTCGCCCAATCCGAGCCACCTGGAGTTCGTCTCCCCGGTGGTGGACGGCCGCGCCCGCGCGAAGCAGACCCAGCGGCGGGGCCGCGAGGCGCACCACGACCCCACGGCCGCGCTGCCCGTCACCATCCACGGCGACGCCGCGTTCGCGGGCCAGGGTGTGGTGGCGGAGACGCTGAACCTGGGCGCGCTCAAGGGATACCGCACCGGCGGCACGCTCCACGTCATCACCAACAACCAGGTCGGCTTCACCACCGACATGGAGGACGCGCGCTCCACGCGTTACGCGTCGGATCTCGCCAAGGGCTTCGACATCCCGATCATCCACGTCAACGCGGACGACCCGGAGGCGTGCCTCTCGGCGGTGCGGCTGGCGATGGCGTACCGCGACCGGTTCCACCAGGACGTGCTGATCGACCTGGTCGGCTATCGCCGCCACGGCCACAACGAGGGCGACGAGCCGGCCTACACCCAGCCGGTGATGTACGAGCGGATCCGCGCCCTGCCCACCGTGCGGGAGCGCTACGCGCGGACGCTGATCGAGGCGGGGGTGCTCACCGAGGAGGAGAGCGGTGGGGAAGCCGAGCAGGCGTACCAGCGGCTGGTGGACATCCAGCAGGCCTTCAAGGCGAGCACCGGCCGCACCGTCTCCAAGGAGCGCGAGGTGCGCCTGAGCGGGGCGGGCCAGGAAGTGGAGACTTCCCTCGCACCCGAGTTCATCCGCTCGCTCAACGAACAATTGCTGTCCTGGCCGGAGGGGTTCACGGTCCACCCCAAACTGGGCAAGCAGCTCGAGCGGCGGCGTGCCGCGCTGGCGGAGGGCGGGATCGACTGGGCGCACGCGGAGACGTTGGCGCTCGCGTCGCTCCTCACCGAAGGGGTGCCGATCCGGCTGACGGGGCAGGACACCGAGCGCGGCACGTTCAGCCAGCGCCACCTGGTGCTCCACGATGCAAAGACGGGGCAGAGCTGGGCCCCGCTCCAGAAGCTGCCGGGCGCGCTGGCGCCCCTGGAGCTGCACAACAGTCCGCTCTCCGAGCTGGCGACCCTGGGCTTCGAGTACGGCTACAGTGCCGCCGCCCCGGAGGTGCTGGTGCTGTGGGAGGCGCAGTTCGGCGACTTCATCAACGGCGCCCAGGTCATCGTGGACCAGTTCCTCTCGGCGGGACTCTCCAAGTGGGGCCTCACCACCCGGCTCACCCTCCTGCTGCCGCACGGGTACGAGGGCCAGGGACCGGAGCACTCGAGCGCGCGGCTGGAGCGGTTCCTCCAGCTCGCAGCTGAGGGCAACATCCGGGTCGCCAATCCGACCACGCCGGCACAGTACTTCCACCTGCTGCGCCGCCAGGCGCGGCGGACCCGCCAGCGTCCCCTGATAATCATGACCCCGAAGAGCCTGCTGCGTCTGCCGCAGGCGAACTCGACTCTGGAGGACCTCGCCACCGGGACTTGGCGGCCGGTGCTCGACGATCCGGCCACGCAGGGCGACACGAGCGGCGTGGACCGGGTGGTCCTCTGCAGCGGCAAGGTCTACTACGACCTGCTGGCCGAGGCCGAGAAGATGAGCGAAGGCCGTCCGGCGATCGTGCGGCTGGAGCAGCTCTACTCCTTCCCCTGGACCGAGATGCGGGCGCTGCTCGGCCGCTATGGGAAGCTGGAGGAGCTGGTCTGGGTGCAGGAGGAGCCGCGGAACATGGGCGCCTGGACCTACGTCGAGCCGAAGCTTCGAGAGCTGGCGCCGAAGGGTGTGGATGTGGTCTACGTCGGGAGGCCCGAGCGGGCGAGCCCGGCGGAGGGCTATCCTGCGGCTCATGCGGCCGAGCAGGGTCGGATCATCCGGGAGGCGCTGGAGACGGGTGATCGGCGGAGACCCGAGCCGCTCCCGACTGTGGCGGCGGCCGGCGAGGCCAAAGGCTAGAAATGCTAGAGGGCGGCTGGAAGGCCGCCCTCTCTCATCTGCTCCGTCGCCGACTCACTCTTTGGCGAGTATCGGTCGTTCCGACGCCTGTCGCGCGAGCTCCCTGAGGGGCTCCGAGAGGTGCTCTCCGTAGTGGAGGAGGAACACCCCGCGGGACCGGCGCTGCATGAGAAACGCGACCAGAGGCGTGTCGGCCTTGGCCGCGTTGCAGTCCCTGCAGGCGAGGACCAGATTGTCCGCCCGGTCATAGGCGGTCTGGCCCCGCCGGGGGCGCACGTGGTCCAAGGTGATGGCCTCGGCACTCGTCTCGGCACCGCAATAGGCGCATACCGACCCGTGCTGGGCCAGGAGCCAATCGCGATGCGACTGCATGGAGCGACCGGGGGAGCGGCGGAACGTGGGGACGGAGACTGCGGAATGTCTACGTGATCTGCGTGCCACAAAAATCCAGGTTGAAGGGATATGGGGGCCGGCCGTGCCGACCCGGGACGCTGAGAATTCTAGCAAGAACGGCGCCAAAATGACAGGAAGCCAGCGATTTCGGCCTTTGATCGGAGTGCTGGCGGCCGCCCTTGCCGGGTGTGGGGGCCGGCCACCGGCTCCGGATGCCACCTCCCGAGGGGCGATCGAGGCCACGGTGGACCGCTACGTCACAGCCAGCAACGATGGGGACGCGGAGGCGCTAGCCGAGCTCTACGCGGATGATGCCCTGCTGCTGCCACCGGACCACGAGCCGATCCACGGGCGGGAGGCGATCGTGGAGTTCTGGCGGCAGGGCACCGACGAGGGGCTCGAGGTCAGCACCCTCCGGCTGGAGGTGAACGGCGACGTGGCCTACCTGGTGGGGCGCTACCGCCTTCCGCCCACCGAAGAAGAGTCGGCCGACTCCGGCCAGTACGTGCTCTGCCTCAAGCGGCAGGCCGACGGCGCCTGGAAGCTGACCGCCGACATCTGGAACGGGAGCGGCGAGGCGGACGAGCGGGGGCCGGGCGGGGAGACTCCGGGGACGGCGATCAGCTGAGGACGGTCCGGCGGTCCGAGCCTACCTTGTCATCCCGAGCGAAGCGAGGGATCTGCTTGGCGATCATCGGAACGCGGCTGAGAAGATCCCCCCTCGCTTTCACTCCTCGGGATGACGCCGCGAGCGCACGCTCGTCCTGTTCGCCTCTGACCGCCCGACCGCCTACGGAGCCGCTGACTTCTTCTCCACCGGCGGCGCGTCGATCCTGTGGGATGACTCGAGCAAGAGTCCCCAGGTCGGGTTGTAGGGATGTACCTCGGTCGTGGGGCGATCCTGCCGGAAGACGGGCCTTCCAGCGTTGACCCACCGGAACTCGCCGCCGTCCAAGTTGTACACCTGGGTATAGCCCTGACGCTCGAGGAAGTTCGCCACCCGGGCCCCGCGGTAGCCCACCGACGAGTAGAGGACGATCGCGGTGTCCTTGGGGAAGCCGCGCAACAGGCGCAGGCTCGGCCGGTAGGGATCGATCCGCTGGGCCCCCTGGAGGTGAGAGACCCCGTACTCCTCCTGGGTCCGCGCGTCCAGGAGAACCGGCTGCGCGCGGCCCGGATCGGCGCGCCAGCGGTCCAGCTCGTCCACGGTCACCCAGCGCCCTTCCGGAAACTTGCGCTCGGTCATCCGGCGGATGACATCGAAGGCGATCGGCCGGCCGGCGACCAGGGCGACGCCGGCACCGACCAGGAGCGGCAGCACGAGCAGGAGCAGGACGAGCCAAAGCCAGCGACGCCGGCCGGAAGCGCGGCCGCGGCTCCACCGGCCGCCGGACTCTTCCTCCTCGTACTCCTCGTACTCGTAGTCATCGGGCGCGTGTCGACGTCTCATGCGGGCGCGCCTCCGGTTCGGGTCTCCCTCAAGCTAACGCCCGAGGACCCTCCCTCAACCCTGATGTGAAGGGCGCGGTAGCGTCCCGGGCCCGACCGGTCCAACATACGGTTGTGGAGAGGTCCGAACGCCACCACTGCAAAGGAAAGCCGTCATGCGCCGTCTGCTCCCGCTCAACCCTGACCTCGCGTTGCTCATTCTCCGAGTCGTGCTCGGCATCATCATGATCTACCACGGCTGGCCCAAGCTCACCGATCTCGGCGGCACCATCGAGGGGATGGCCGGGATGGGCATCCCTGTGCCCGCGGTCGCCGCCATCTTCGCGACGGTGGCGGAGGTGGTCGGCGGGCTGCTGATGGTGCTCGGCGCATTCACCGACATCGCCGGTCTGATGTTCGCGATCGACATGTTGGGCGCGATCACCTTCGTCCACGCGAAAAATGGCTTTTCGGTGGCCAAGGGCGGGATGGAGTGGCCGCTGTTGCTGCTTGCGGCCGCACTCGCGATCGCCCTCGCCGGGCCGGGCAAGTACGCCGTCGGAAGTCCGGCGCCTCGCTGATTCCCCCGCGCTCCCTAATCGCCGGTGCGGCCCCGCCCGTCCTCGCCCGGGGCCGCACCGGCGATTAGTTTTCCGCCTTCCGTAGCCCGGCGCGACGCCCGCCCCGAAAGGAGCCAGGTCTGACCGCAGAGAGCACACGAACCCGGTCCTCGCGCTCCGATGGCGGCCTCTCCCTCCGCGACCCCGACACAGCCGACTCTGCGCTGACCTGGCGCAGCATCAACGCCATCCGGGCGCTCGCCATGGACGCGGTGGAGGCCGCCCGGTCGGGCCACCCCGGGACGCCGATGGCGCTCGCCCCCGCCGCGTACATCCTTTGGACCCGCTTCCTGCGACACAATCCCGCCGATCCGGACTGGGTGGACCGCGACCGCTTCGTCCTCTCCTGCGGCCACGCCTCGATGCTGCTTTACGCGCTGCTCCATCTCACCGGCTACGACCTGCCGCTGGAGGAGCTCAAGGCGTTCCGGCAGTGGGGGTCGCGCACGCCGGGCCATCCCGAGCGGGGGCACACTCCCGGGGTCGAGACTACGACCGGCCCGCTGGGCCAGGGGTTCGCCAACGCGGTAGGCATGGCGGTCGCCGAGCGGTTCCTCGCGGAGCACTTCAACCGGCCGGGGCACCGAGTTGTGGATCACCGGGTGTGGGTCTTCGCCAGCGACGGCGATTTGATGGAGGGCGTGGCCAGCGAAGCGGCCTCGCTCGCGGGCCATCTGCGGCTCGGCAAGCTCACCGTGGTCTACGACGACAACCACATCACCATCGACGGCGACACCGCGCTCACCTTCTCGGAGGACGTGCAGCGCCGCTTCGAGGCGTACGGCTGGCACGTCGTCCGCGTGGGCGACGGGAACGACCTCGCCGGCATCGCTGCCGCGCTCGAGGCCGCCCGCGCCGAGACCGGCAAGCCGACGCTGGTGATCCTGCGGACCTACATCGCGGACCCGGCGCCGACCATGCGCAACTCGGCCGAGGCGCACGGCGCGCCGCTCGGCGCCGACGAGGTCCGGCGAACCAAGGAGATCATGGGCTGGCCCGCGGAGCCCGCGTTCTTTCTGCCCGAGGACGCGCTTGCGCACTGGCGCGGCGCCCTCGACCGCGGGGCGGAGCTCCAATCGCAGTGGGAGGAGCGCTGGAAGGCCTACGCCGCCGATCATGCCGATCTGGCCGCGGAGTTCCAGCGCTGGATGTCGGGCACACTGCCTGAGGGCTGGGAGCGGGGGTTTCCCAGCCTGACGGCGGGCGGGGGGCCACTGGCCACACGACAGGCCTCGGGCCTGGCACTCTCGGCGATCGCGGCCGCTGTCCCCAACCTGGTCGGCGGGTCGGCCGACCTGGGCGGGAGCACCGGCACTACGCTCAAGCAGGGCGGGACATTCGGACCGACTTCCTCGGGGCGGCAGTTCCACTGGGGTGTGCGCGAGCACGGCATGGCGGCGGTCCTCAACGGGATCGCCGCGCACGGCGGCCTCCGCCCCTTCGGCAGCACCTTCCTCGTCTTCTCCGACTACATGAAGCCGGCCATCCGCCTCTCGGCCATCATGCGGTTGCCGGTGATCTACATCGGCACCCATGACTCCATCGGCCTCGGCGAGGACGGGCCGACCCACCAGCCGGTGGAGCACCTGGCGATGCTGCGGGCGATCCCGAATCTGGTCGTGCTCCGGCCGGCGGACGCGGCGGAGACCGTGGAGGCCTGGCGGGCGGCGATGGTGCGGCGCAGCGGTCCGACCCTGCTGGTCCTCTCCCGGCAGAAACTGCCGGTGCTGGAGCGCCCGCCGCTCGGGTCGGCGGAAGGCGTGAGCCGCGGCGCCTACACCCTGCTGGACGCGCCGGGGGGCGCGCCCCATGCGATCCTCATCGCCTCGGGCTCGGAGCTCCACGTGGCGGTGGCCGCGGCCCGGCTGCTCCAGGCGGACCGGGTGCGCGTGCGGGTCGTCTCCATGCCCTCGTGGGAGCTGTTCGCGTCGCAGTCCGAGGTCTACCGGAACGAGGTACTGCCTCCGAACGTGAGGGCCCGGCTGGGCATCGAAGCGGCCTCGCCGTTCGGATGGCGGCGGTGGATCGGCGACGAGGGCGCGATGCTCGCGATGGAGGGCTTCGGCGCCTCGGCGCCGGGCGAGCGTCTCTTCCAGGAGTTCGAGTTCACCCCCGAGCGCGCGGCGGAGATCATGCGCGGACTGCTGGCCCGGCGCAACGCGCCGGCGAAGAACGAGGGATCATGAATCCGCTGGTGCGGCTGGGCGAGCTGGGACAGAGCCCCTGGTACGACTACATCACCCGCGACCTGCTCGCCTCGGGCGAGCTGGCGCGGCTGATCCGGGAGGACGGCCTCCGGGGCATGACCTCCAACCCGACCATCTTCGAGAAGGCGGTGGCCGGGAGCAGCGCCTACGACGAGGATATCCGTCGGCTCGGCCGCGAGGGACGATCCCCGGGGGAGATCTTCGAGGCGCTCGCGGTTGCCGACGTCCGGGCCGCGTGCGACGAGTTCGCCGAGCTGCACCGGCGCAGCGGCGGGCTGGACGGGCAGGTGTCGCTGGAGGTGTCCCCCGAGCTGGCGAACGACACCGAGGCCACGATCCACGAGGCGCATCGGCTCTGGGCGGCGCTGGACCGGCCCAACGCGATGATCAAGATCCCGGGCACGATGGCCGGCCTCCCCGCCATCACCCGCTGCCTCGCGGACGGGATCAGCGTGAACGTCACCCTGCTCTTCTCGATCGAGCGCTACGCGGCGGTGATCGAGGCCTGGCTCGCGGGCATGGAGCAGCGGCTCGGGCGCGGTGAGCCGCTGGGAACGGTGGCGTCGGTGGCGAGCTTTTTCGTGAGCCGGGTGGACGGCAAGGTGGATGCCCTGCTCGACGGCGCGACGCCGGGCGCCACCTCGCCGCTCCGCGGCCGGATCGCCATCGCCAACGCCGCGGCGGCCTACCGGCTGTTCGAGTGGTCTCTCGGCACCCCGCGCTGGGACCGGCTGGCGAAGGCTGGCGCCCGCCCGCAGCGGCCGCTCTGGGCCTCGACCAGCACCAAGGACCCTCGGTACCCGGACACCTATTACGTCGAAGCGCTCGTTGCCCCCCGCACCGTCAACACGCTCCCGCCCGAGACGTTCGCCGCCTACCGCGATCACGGCCGCCCCGCGGTCCGGATCCGTGAGAGCATCGCCGCGTCCACCGCCGAGCTGAAGGCGCTGGAGGAGCGGGGGATCGATCTCGCCGCGGTCACGCGGGAGCTGGAGGAGGACGGGGTGGCGAAGTTCGCGGCGTCCTATCGCTCGCTGCTGGCCGGGATCGAGGCCAAGGCGGGCGAGCTCGTGGGGCGCTGAGCGACGCGCATGTGGCGCGCCCTGCGCAGGCTCACACTCACCCACTGGATCTTCATCGGCATGATCGCCGGCATCCTGGCGGGCTGGCTGGACCACGCCATGCCCGACGGGGACTTCACGCCGGTGCTGAAGCCGCTCTCCACCGTCTTCCTCCGGATGATCAAGTCGGTGGTGGTGCCGCTCATCTTCGGGACCCTGGTGGTCGGCATCGCGGGCCACGGCGACGACCTCGGCCGCATCGGGCGGCTCGCGCTCAAGTCGCTCGGCTACTTCTGGGCGATGACCACCATCGCCCTGGTGGTCGGGCTGCTGGCGGGCAACCTGGCGCAGCCTGGCGTCGGCGTGCACCTGCCCCCGCCCGATCCCGGTGCGCCGCCGCCCCAGGGCGAGATGACCTTCGGCACCTTCCTGGAGCACGTCGTCCCCCAGAGCTTCTTCGAAGCCGCCACCCGGAACGAGGTGCTCCAGGTGGTGTTCTGGAGCGCGCTGTTCGCCATCGGGCTCACCCGGGTGCCGGCGGGGCGGCCGAAGGAGGCGGTGCTCGCCTTCGCGGAGGGCATAGCGGAGGTGATGTTCAAGTTCGTCGCCATCGTCATGCGCTATGCCCCGATCGGCATCGGCGCGGCGATGGCGGTGACCGTGGCCCACAGCGGTATCGACGTGGTGGTGAATCTCGGCAAGCTGGTGCTCACGCTCTATGCCGCGCTGGTCGTCTTCGTGCTGGTGGCGTTCGTGCCGGCCGCGCTGCTGGCCCGCCTCCCGCTTCGCGCCTTCACCCGCCAGGTGAAGGATCCGGCGGTGATCGCGTTCACCACGACCAGCTCCGATGCGGCGCTCCCGGTCGCGATGGAGCGGATGATCGAGTTCGGGGTGCCCCGCCGCATCGTGGCCTTCGTCATTCCCACGGGCTACTCGTTCAACCTGGACGGCTCGACGCTGTACCTGGGGGTAGCCTCGCTCTTCGTGGCTCAGGCGGCCGGTGTCCAGATGAGTGTGGGCGCCCAGCTCATGATGATGCTGACGTTGCTCGTCACCAGTAAGGGAGTGGCCGGCGTGCCGCGGAGCTCGCTGGTGGTGCTGGCCGGTACCCTGGCGAGCTTCGATCTGCCCTTGGAGGGCGTGGCCGTCATTCTCGGGGTGGACACGCTGATGGACATGGCCCGGACCACCGTGAACGTGGTGGGCAACTGTCTGGCGGCCGCCGTCGTCGCTCGGTGGGAAGGGGAGCTCGGTCCGCTCGGCGCACCGGTCCCCGCCGCTGCCGGGCCGACGATCGCCCGCGGCGCCACGGAGCCCGTGCATCGAACCGGTACCTGACAGGACACTATGATCGCCTCGCTCCGCGCGGCCGCCGTCCTCGCCGCCACCGTCACCGTTCCCGTCCTCCTGCCGGCGCAGCAGCAGGCGCCGGCGGCCGCGCCCCGCTCGGTCCCGGTGAGCAACCTGCGCTACGAGGTCACGTTCGACTTGACGACCGCGCAGCGGAACGTCATCGCCGTCGCCGTCAGCTTCGACGTCGCCGACAAGGGCCTCGTGCTGCTCTCCCTCCCGAGCTGGACCCCCGGCTCGTACGAGATCTCCAACTTCGCCCGTTTCGTCAGCGGCTTCTCCCCCAGGGCGGCCGACAAGCCGCTGGACTGGGACAAGCTCGACTACGACACCTGGCGGATCGATCCTGCGGGCGCGCGGTCGGTCACGGTGCGGTTCGACTACCACGCGGTGACGCTGGATAACGCGGCGGCCTGGAGCCAGGCGGACTTCGCCTTCGTGAATGGGACCAACATCTTCCCCTACCCCGAGGGCCGTGGGTTCGAGTTTCCGGCCACGGTGACGGTGAAGACGCAGCCCGGCTGGCTGGTGGCCACCGGCATGGAGCCGGGAGGCGCGGCCGGCACCTACCGTGAATCGAACTACCACGATCTGGTGGACAAGCCGTTCTTCATCGGTCGGTTCGATGTCGACAGCCAGCAGGTGGAAGGCCACTGGCACCGGCTCGTCACCTACCCCGTGGGTGCGATGAGTGGCCCGGCGCGGTCGCTGATCTGGGACCAGATCGAGAAGACGGTCCCCAAGATGGCCGCGGTGTTCCGCGAGACGCCGTGGCGCACATACTCCACGTTGATGGTGTTCACCCGAGAGGTCGGAGGTGGGAGCGCCCTGGAGCACTCCAACTCGCACGTGGGGATCTACAACCCCGGCTTCGTCGGGAACCCGCTGCTGGCCTCGATCACCGACCACGAGATCTTCCACGCGTGGAACGTGAAGCGGCTCCGTCCGGCCGATATGTGGCCCTACGACTATGCCCGTCCCCAGCCGACACCGTGGCTCTGGGCGAGCGAGGGGATCACCGACTACTACGCCGACCTCGCCATGGTGCGCGGCGGCGTGGTGGACTCGGCGGGATTCCTGGGTCTCACCGATCAGAAGATGCAGCAGATCGCGGAGGAGCCGCCCACGGCGCTCGAGGACGCCTCGCTCACCACCTGGATCAGCCCGGTGGACGGGAGCCAGTACCAGTATTACCCGAAGGGGTCGCTCGCCGGCTTCATGCTGGACGTGCTGATCCGCGATGCGAGCGACAACCGCCGCTCCCTCGACGACGTGTTCCGCGAGCTCTATGGCGCGGCGTACAAGAAGGGCCGCGGCTTCACCGCAAAGGACTGGTGGTCCGCCGTCAGCCGCGCGGCCGGCGGCCGGTCGTTCACCGAGTTCTACGACAAATACATCGACGGCCGCGAGCCGTTCCCCTGGACCGATATCCTGCCGCGGGCCGGTCTGCGCATGGTCTCCGACACCCTGCGTGAGCCGAGGGTGGGGATCGGAACCGGCCAGGACACCAGCGGCGCCATCGTGGTGCAGATGGTGCAGCCCGGGAGCGTGGCGGAGGCGGCCGGGGTCAAGGTGGGGGACCAGCTCCTGGCCCTGGGCAACATCGAGATCATGGACCCGAGCTTCGGCGAGGCGTTCCGCTCCCGGTTCGGCAAGCGCGAGGGCGACAGTCTCGCGATCAAGGTGCGCCGCGGCGCGGACACGCTCACGCTGCACGGCACGGTGAAGTTGTCGGAGCGGGTCGAGAGCAGACTGGACGCGGACCCGCAGGCGGGCGCCAAGGCGGCGCGGATCCGGAGCGGCATCTTCCGGGGAACGACGGACAAATAATTCGCGATCAGCTATCAGCTATCAGTTCGCACACCGTAGCTGGCCGGTGCTTACTGATAGCTGATAGCTGATAGCTGATAGCTGATAGCTCATAGCTGATAGCTGAAAAACTGATAGCTCCTCATCGCTTGAAAAGCCGCGACACGTCCTCCGGTCCGAGCGGCTCCGGCCGAGCCAGCAGCCCGGTGCGCCACGCGGCCTCGCTCAGCACCGCCTCCGGCGCCGCGCCCGCCGCGCGCAGCTCCCTGACGCCGGTATCGCCGCTCGACTTGCTGAGCTTGGCCCCGTTTTCTTTCCGGATGAGCGGATGGTGGAGGAACACCGGCGGTCGCTCGCGTCCGAGCATTCTGCCCAGCATGATCTGCCGGCCGGTGGAGGACAGCAGGTCCTCACCGCGGATCACCAGGTCCACATCCTGCCGCAGATCGTCCACCACCACCGCGAACTGGTACGTCCAGTTTCCGGTACGATCGCGCAGCAGGAGATCGCCGCACTGCTGCGCCGGTCTCTGGGACAGGGCGCCGAGCCTGCCATCGGCGAACGCCTCCGTTCGGTCGGGCACGACCACGCGAAGGCCCAGGTCCGCCCGCTCCATCAGTCCCCGCTCCCGACAGCGACCGGGGTAGCGGGTCTCCTGATCGAAGACGTCCCCTGCTTCGAACGCGATGTCGCGGCGGGAGCAATCGCAGGCAAACACCCGCTGGCTCCCGCGCAGCCGGTCCAGTGCGCCCGCGTAGATCTCATCGCAGTCGCTCTGGCGGAACGCAGAGGCTCCGGCTCGCAGCTCGCCGGGCAGGCCCACATCGGGCACCAGGCCCAGCCACTCCAGGTCCTCCAGGACTGCCTGCTCGTACGGGGGGCGGGAGCGACCCCGGTCGTGGTCCTCGATGCGAAGCAGCACCCGACCGCCGAGCGCGCGGGCGACGCCCCAGACCCAGATCGCATTGGCGACGTGCCCGAGGTGGAGATAGCCGGTGGGACTGGGAGCGAAGCGGGTGAGAGGAGCTGGTGGCAACCGGCCGCGCAGTGCGGCCAGATCGAGCGGAGGCATGGCGCCAAAGATCGCCTCGCCTCCGGTCTTGCGCGACCGCAGGCGAGGTCCTACTTGTCCCTCACGCGTCCTCCACCCGCGAGAGGACGCCGGACCAGGACGCGTCGCGCGGCCGGCCGCCGCGGAACTCGAAGTGGTCGTCGTCGAGAATGCGGCGACTGAACTCCCACCGCCGCTCGCTGGTCAGGCGCTGGCGCAGGACGTGAGGGACCAGTTCGGCCGCGACGTGCCAGATGTCCGTCCGAATGCCAGGGTAGAGATCGGCCCACTCGGGCCTGAGCCGTGCCTCTCGAACCGCCATTGCCACCTCGGGTTCACCAGCGTGCGTCGAGGCACGTTGGCTGGCCCGGGCCGACCTCGGCTAGGGCGCAGGTCACAGGAAACCACTTCCGGCCATGTCCGTTACAACCATCCAGATCGACAGTCTCGCCGACCTGATCGCCAAGGTCACCCCGGCCAGCCCCGACCCGGCGACGGGCAGGCACCGGGACTCGGGAGTCTACCGGGGCGCCGCCAACGCCTCGTGGCACGTGCTCACCAGTCTGGATACCCTGGGCGGAGTCCATCCGCCCCACGGCAAGGCGGATCTCGAGGAGCACATCCTCCGCAACTTCATCCGCTACTCGCGGCCCTTCTTCCCGGTGCCGCCGGTCAACGAGTGGGAGGTGCTGATCGCCGCCCAGCACCACGGGCTGCCGACACGGCTCCTGGACTGGACCTACTCTCCCATGGTCGCGGCGCACTTCGCCACCCTCGGCAATGGACGTGAGACCGACCGGGCCGTGTGGCGGCTGGACTGGAAGGCGGTGCACCGGCACTTCCGGCTGCCGGAGCGCGCGCTCCTGATTCAGGACCTCGAGGGCATCTTCGGCCAGGATCGGCCTTTCACGCCATGGGCGCTGTTCGACCCGCGCACCCGGGAGCGTCAGTTCGCCTGTATGATCGAGCCGCCCTCGCTCGACGCACGCATCGCCACCCAGGCGGCGACGTTCACCCTCTGCTCCGACAATCGGCGTTCGTTCGACGTGTTCCTGGAAGACAACGGGCTCAGATCGGCGCTGACCTGCTTCGTGATCCCGGCGCGAGAAGTGAGCCGCCTGCGCGACCAGCTCGATCTGGTGAGCGTGGACGAGCGACGGCTCTTTCCCGACCTGGACGGCCTGGCGGCCTACCTGCGGCGCTACTACTCCTGATCCAGCGGCTCCTCGCCGGCGGGGCCGGGCCTGCGTCCGGCCAGCCGGACCGCGGCCTTCTGCTCCAGGTCGCCCACCCGAGTCAGGAGATACTCGAAGTCACCCCGCGGCGCCGCGATCCAGTGCACGTTCACGAAGTCGTCCGCGACCCATGAGGCCGTGGTGGCTCGGTCGGAGATCTCGACCTCCCAGAGCGAGCCATCCTCCAGGGCGAGGTAGCGGCCATCCTCCTCGACGGCGCTGATGTAGAGTCCCACCGGCGTCGGGAAGGGGCAGTTTGCGCCGTAGGCTGAGCAGCCGTTGAGCCCGACGGGCGCGGCGGTCTGGGCGGCGGCCGGCACGGCGGCCAGGGCTAGTGCAAGGGCGACGGCGATCGGCAGGGAGCGGGTGCGCATTGGGTCTCTCCGGGGGTGAGGATCCTCCCGATACTATACACCCGATTTTTGAGGTCCGCCTGTCAGCTTGCGGAGCGTGGCTTCCGGCCCAGCCAGGCGTCCCGGAGAACCTTCTGGGTAGGGGTGGGCGCCGAGTCGATCTCGAACCGCTCCGGCGTGCCGTCGGGGTCCTCGACCAGGCGGATCCCCAGCTTGCCGTAATATTCCGCGATCGGAAGTCGTTGCGAATCCCAGACATAACGATTGAAGAAGTCGCGGATCTCCGGGGAGGTCATCGCCGCCAGGGTGTCCACGAACGTGGACTCCGGAAACGCCCGCCGCTTGCCGAATCGGTGGGTGAGATCCATGATCAGGTCCTGCAGTCCTCGCTGCCCTCCCGAGAGCTCCAGCAGGCGGATGTCCAGCAGGCCCGCCGTCAGGGCCCCCCGCATGTAGATGTTCCCGTACTGGGCCTGACCCGAATCACTGTAGGACGTCAGCGCGAGCTCCCTGAGGCTCCAGGTCGAGTCGTACCTGGCCCGGTCGATCCGCATCTTCTCGATGACCTTGGCGAGGTACTCGTCCGGGCTCTTGAGTCCCGCGCGCAGCTGCATGGCGTGCGCCGCCCACTCGGTGGTGCCTTCGTACAGCCAGAGATGCTGCGACGGCACCGGCGTCACGAAGTTGAAATGCTCGATGATCTCGCTGTGGATGTTGAGCGGCGTCACGATGTGAAAGAACTCGTGGGCCGCGATGTCCTTCACGTACCGGCCCACCGAATCGGTGAACTCGCGCTCCTGGAGCACGTATTCGGAGCTGAGCGAGTGCTCCCAGGCGCCGGCGGAACGCTCGTCGAAGTGGTAGAGGAAGGTGTACCGGTTCACCGGCAGCTTGCCGAGGAAACGCCCCGCGGCCTGCAACATGTCGTCCATCGCGCCGAGGAGCTGCGGGGAGCGGATCTTCCCGGTTCGGGAATAGGTGTAGATCTCCACCGGCACGCCGGTGACGCGGGTCCGCGCCTCGGTGAGCCGGCCGAGGAGAATGGGCGAGTCCACCAGGCGATCGAAATCCTCCGCGACGTAGGCACCGGACCGGTCGCGCTCCAGCGCGGTGCCGACCTTCCACGCGGCCGGATACACGATCCGCAGCCGGATCGGCCTCGCCTGCATCCCGCTGGGATAGCCGATCACGGCATGGGGATTGATGAGCACATGATCCCGTTCGATCGAGGTCCCGCACATGAGGTAGACCTGGTGCCGGTCCACCGGAGTGTCCCAGGTCTCCGCGATCGCGTAGCGGAGCGTACGTACCCGCGCCGGGTCGCTCAGCTTCCACTGGTTCACGGACACCCGCTCCACCGGCACTGACCGACCCGCGGCGTCGAAGGCCTCGAAGTTCCGCACGTATCGTCCGATGTCCATGACCTGGTAGGTGCCGGGTGCCGTCGCCGCGAACTGATACACCGCGTTGGCATCGGTGAGTCTTCCCACCCACGCGGTCACCTTGAAGCTGTCGTCGGCACGGTCGTTCAGGTCGATGGCGTAGCCGAGAGCGGACTGCTGGCCGGCGGCGCGCCCGGAGAAGGCGGCGAGGAGCGCGAGAGTGGCGAAGGTGACTCGGGTGGACATGAAGGGTCCAGGCGTTGGTGTCGAGTGGGCTATCCGCTGGCGGCTGTCTAGGAGACGCCCCGGAGGCGGGTTCGGTTTCACTTGTCACCCTGAACGAAGTGAAGGGGACCATGCCGATATGGGCCCTTCGCTGCGCTCAGGGTGACAACGAGCTCACGGGAGCCGGCCCTTCAGCTGCTCCGGGCGGAAGGGCCCCGGCTCGGCGATCAGCGCCCGGGCCGCGTCTACCTGGCCCCAGGTGTTCCAGAGCAGCACGCCGCGCACCCGCCCGCGGTCGAGGTAGTAGACCACGCCCTCGCGGAACTTCTCCTTCCAGTCCTCCACGATCTGATGCCGCGCGCTGAGATCGCCGACCGCCTCGTACCCCAGGTCGAACAGATCGGAGTAGTAGAACGGCAGGTGGTCGTAGCGCTGCCCGGCGCCGGCCATGTTCCGTCCGGCGGCCTCGCCCATGGTGTTGGCGTTGTCCTCGTGTTCCACCCGGAGGCGGCGGTCGAGCGCGGGGTTATGGAAGTTGGCGACGTCCCCCGCCGCGTAGATGGTCTCCTGGCTGGTGCGCAGGTACTCGTCCACCACGACGCCGTCGGTTACCTGCAGGCCGATCTGCCGAGCGAGCTCCACGTCAGGCTCGATCCCCAGACCCGCGACGACCACGTCGGCGGCCAGCGTGCCGCCTAGTCCGCCAGGCAGGTGGAGCTTGCCGCTTCGCGATTCCACCCGCTCCACGGTGATTCCTGTGTGCACCGTCACTCCCTTGGCCCGGTAGTAGTCCACCAGCCAGCGCGACAGCTCCTGGGGGTACATGCCTTCCCCGATCCCCTCGCCCTTGAGCACCAGCGTGACCTCGCGCTCCTGCATGCGGAGCGCGGCGGCGATCTCCGAGCCGATGAACCCTCCGCCCACAACGAGAAAGCTGGCGCCCCGGTCGGCGAGCCCCCGCAACCGCCGATAGTCGTCGAAGGTGCGGAAATAGATGACGTCGTCCGGAGCCTCCCGCAGCCGGCGCGGCCGGCCGCCGGTGGCGAGGAGAAGCTTGCCGTACTCGTACACGGCGCCACGGTCGTCGGTGGCGCGCCGCGCCCCGGCATCGACCCGAACGACCCGCCGACCGCGGACCTGTTCCGCGCCGGTCTCGTCGGTCTTTCGCCAGATGCTGTCCACCGGGTCGCCCTTCCACAGCGCCTTGCTCAAGGGGGGCCGGTTGTAGGACGGGTGCGGCTCCGCGCCCACGAGGGCGATGGTGCCCCTGGTGTCCTCCCGTCGAATGCCGTGCGCCGCCGCATCGGCGGTCATACCGCCCCCGACGATCACATAGTCGTATCGAGCCACCTCTTCCTCCGGTGTCGTCTCTCCCGCATGGTAAGCGGGACCGACGGTGGACGCGACCCGCTCCCTTGGCGATACTCCTGCTGCAGCGAGTTCGCGCCGCATCGCCACACCATCCTCCGGAGGCCAATCATGATCCGCTGGGTAGCGGCCGGTTTTGCCGTGCTGTTCACGCTGGTGGTGGTCATGGGGTACGTGCCGTCGTTCGTGACCGGGGCGCACGGCGAGGACCGCATCCTCTTCGACCTGTTCAAGATCAGCCTGCTGGACGACGTCACCCATGCGGGAACTGCGATCGCCGCCCTGCTCGCCGCGGCGACCTCTACCCGCGCATCGGTCCTCTTCCTCACGGCCTTCGGCTTCTACTACGCGCTGGACGCGGCCTTCTACCTGAGCTACGGCGTGCTGAGCGGGCAGGCGCCGATGGACAACCTCATGCTCAACGCGCCCCACATCGCCATCGCGACGGTGATGCTGGGTCTGGTCTACTGGTGGGTGCCGCGCGCCGGCGCACCCGCCGCGGCGCGCTGAGGCCTTGATGCTCCGCCGAGCCTGGCGCCGGCTGCGCCCCCTGCGCCGCCTCCTCGGCGCGCTGCTCCTGCTGATCGCGGCGGTCTCGCTGTGGTACTTCCTGCGGACGCCCGTGCTCACGACCGACCGGCCACCGGTGGCCAACGACATCACCGGACTCAACCCGGTGCCGCTGGAGGGACTGATCGGGCCGACGACGGTCGACGAGATCGTCGAGGCGGTGCGCACGCACCAGGGCCCCATCGCCATCGGCGGCGGCCGCTACAGCATGGGCGGGCAGACCGCCGCGCCCGGCGCGCTCCAGATCGACATGCGCCGGTTCAACCGCATCCTGGCGCTGGACACCGTGGCCCGCACGATCACGGTCCAGGCCGGCGCGCGCTGGCGGCAGATTCAGGAGGCGATCGATTCGCACGACCTCGCCGTGAAGATCATGCAGACCTACGCCAACTTCACGGTCGGCGGCTCGGTGTCGGTCAACGTGCACGGGCGCTACGTCGGGCAGGGGCCGCTGGTGCGGTCCATACGCAGCCTCCGGGTCGTGCTGGCCGACGGTCGTCTGGTGGAGGCGAGCCGCACAGCGAACCCGGAGATCTTCGCCGGGGTCGTCGGCGGCTACGGGGGGCTGGGCGTCATCACCGACGTCACCCTCGACCTCGCCAGGAACGTCCGGGTGAAGCGCCGCCACCAGGTGATGCCGATCGCCGACTACGCCCGCTACTTCACCGAGAAGGTGCGCTACGACTCGCTCGCCGTCTTCCACAACGCCGACATCTATCCCGACGGCTACAACACCGTCAACGCGATCACCTATCGGCAGACGGACGAGTCTGTCACCGTGCTCGACCGCCTGGTGCCGGCGGACCGATCCTACCGGCTGAATCGCTTCGTCTTCTGGACGATCTCCGAGCTGCCCGGCGGCAACTGGCTCCGGCAGCGGGTGGTGGATCCGTTGGTGCTCCGGGGAGAGCCGGTGAGCTGGCGCAACCGTGAGGCGAGCTACGACGTCGCCGAGCTGGAGCCCGGCTCCCGGGCGGACGAGACGTACGTGCTGCAGGAGTATTTCGTCCCGGTGGAGCGGTTCGACGACTGGATCCCCAGGATGCGGCGAGTCTTCCGTACCCACCGGGTCAACGTCATCAACGTCTCCATCCGCCACGCCCTGCCCGACTCGGTGTCGCTCCTCTCCTGGGCCCCGAACGAGGTGTTCGCGTTCGTGGTCTACTACAAGCAGGAGACCGACGTCGCCGCCCAGGCGAAGGTGGGCACCTGGACCCGCGAGCTGGTGAATCAGGTGCTGGATCTGGGCGGCTCGTACTATCTCCCCTACCAGCCGCACGCCACCCCGACGCAGTTCGCAGCGGCGTATCCCCGTTCGGGCGAATTCTTCGCCCTCAAGCGCCGGTTGGACCCGGGCAACAAGTTCCGCAACGCCCTGTGGAACACCTACGACCCCGCGGTGCTCGCGGCCGAACCTCCGGAGCTGAGCGGCGCGCTGATCGCGCGGGCGGAGCTCAGGCCGGACTACCGCCGTCCGGACTCGGACACATTCCTTCAGCACCCCGAGTGGTACATCGTGTACAGCTCGGAGGAATACGGGCGGCACCTCGCGTCCCGTCCCCCTTCGACGTTTCCCTACGGCGCCGCCATCGGACAGTACTGGCGCACCTACTACGAGGCGTGGACCGCGACACGCCACACGTATCCGCCGAACTGGGCCTATCACGTGATGCTCTGGGTGATCGGCACCAGCTACTCGGCCGAGCTGGCGTTGAAGGGGATGTACGAAAGCACGCTCGGCCGGCTGTCGGAGTGGTCGGCCGACGGCGAGCGGACCCCGGAGGACCGGCTGGCCGCCGAGGTGGCGCAGGAGTACGGCCGGTTCGTCCACGACCGGCCCTGGTACGAGTACCGCTTCCTGCCGCGCCTCCTGGAGGTGTGGATGGACCTGCCGCTCTGGGGGGAGCATCCCGCCAGGAGCTGGGAGCGGAAGGGCTTTCTCTCCCTGGAGTACGGGGTGAAGGCGGTCTACGCCGGACTGATCGCGCTCGCCACGCGGGCGGCCTACGATCCGCAGCCGCCGCGGACGGAGCTGTTGATCCGCCGTTGGAGCGACAGCCTGGCGCAGGTGATGCCGGACCTCGCAATGGAAGAGCGGCTCGACTCCACCGCGGTGGTGGTGAGCGCGGGCCGCTTCGACCCGACCCGAGACCTGCTGCTGCGGCTGGCCCGGAGCGGCCCCCCTGACGTGCGGGTGGACGCGATCGCTGGCCGGCCGGTCACGGCGTTCACGGGGGTCGCGCCCAGGGGGTGGACGCCGCCCGGCGGTCTCGGCCGCGTGCTCTATGCTCTGCCGCTGCCGACCGATTCAGCGACCGTCCGCCTGTTCTTCGAGACGCGCACCCGCGACCTGCTGCCGTGGCTCCGGGAGCTGGTGCGAGATACTGCACTCACGGTGGACCATCTGTACGACTGAGCCGCCGCCCGGCGGCTTGCGTCCCACCGGCCGGCGCCCAACTTGGACGGAGAGGTATGGCACCCGGGCTCCTGGGAGCGCTCACCTGGGTCCTCGCCGTTCAGGCAGGGCACCCCGCCGTCGCGGGAACGATCAGGGACGGCGAGAGCGGCGCTGCGCTGTCTGGTGCGGTCGTCACCCTCACCGACGCCAACCGCTCGGTCGTCACCGACGCCGACGGCCGGTACCGCCT
>JBKPGZ010000039.1:0-8121 GCA_046729675.1 Gemmatimonadota bacterium
CCTCAAGGACATCCTCTCGTCGCGCCCGCCGGCGCAGTCGGCGCCACCGGCGGTGCGCCAGGCGCCCGCCGCGAGCGGCGGAGGCGCGCCGACCCGTCCCGCCGCCGACGCGCTCTCGCTGAGCTCGGTGTTCGGCGAGGAGGAAGCCCCGGGCACGCCGCCCGCGGTTCCGGCCCCCGGGGCGGGCACCGGCGTCTCATTCGACGATTTCTTCGGCGCCCCCGGCGCCACTCCCACCCAGCGGGGTACCAGGGCCCCGGACCCCAAAAAGGACGACCTCGACCAGTTCCACGCCTGGCTTCAGAACCTGAAGCGCTGAATGCTCATCGCGGTGCTCAACGGCCCCAACCTCAACCTGCTGGGGCAGCGGGAGCCGGAAGTCTACGGTCGCACCACGCTCGCCGAGATCGAGGCCCTGGTGCGCGACGCGGCGCGGGCGCAGGGCGCGGACCTGGAGTGGTTCCAGACCAACCACGAGGGCGCGCTGGTGGACGCGGTGCAGGGGCTGCGCGGGCGGGTGGACGGCGCGCTCATCAACGCGGCGGCGCTCACCCATTCCAGTCTCGCGCTGCGCGACGCCGTCCTGGCCGTGCGGATGCCGTTCGTCGAGGTCCACCTGTCCAACATCTTCGCCCGGGAGCCCGAGCGACGGCACTCGGTCATAGCCGACCTGGCGATCGGTCTCGTCGCCGGCTTCGGGGCCCAGAGCTATCTCCTCGCGTTCCAGGCGCTGATGGGGCGTCTCCGTGGCGGCTGACCGACGGCAGGAGCGGCAGGCAGCTCTGCGGGCGGCGCTCGCGGCCGAAGGACTGGACGGGCTGCTGGTCACGCACCTGCCGAACATCCGCTACCTGACCGGCTTCACCGGCTCCGCCGCGCTGCTGCTGGTTCACGCCGAGTCCACGGTGCTGGTGACCGACTTTCGCTACGAGGTGCAGGCACCGGCCGAGGCCGGCGACTCGGCGAGAGTAGAGGTGGACCAGGCCAGCCTGTGGAACCGGTTGTCCCGGGTGCTCTCGGGACTCCCGCAGGGCTCCATCGGCATCGAGGCGCAGTCGGTGACGGTGAAGGATGCCGAGCGCATCGGGGGGCTCACCCGGAGCCGGGTGGTTCCAACGAGCGACCTGGTGGAGCGCCTCCGGGCGGCGAAGTCACCGGAGGAGGTGGGCGCGATCCGTGCCGCGGCGGAGCTGGCGCAGGAGGCCCTGGCCGAGGTGCTCCCCACGGTGCGGGTGGGCCAGACCGAGCGCGAAATCGGCGCCACGCTCGAAGCGGCGCTCCGGCGACGCGGCAGCGAGTGGCACCCGTTTCCCACGATCGTCGCCTCCGGTCCCCGCTCCGCGCTGCCCCACGCGCGGACCAGCCCCCGCGCGGTCCAGCGGGGCGAATGGCTGCTGCTCGACTTCGGCGCCCAGGTGGACGGCTACTGCGCCGACCTCACCCGTACGGTAGTCGTGGGAGCGCGGGCCGACGAGCGGCAGCGGACGATGTACGACCTGGTGCGCTGCGCCCAGGGCCGGGCGCTGGCGCACCTGCGGCCCGGCATGACCGGCCGGGAGGGCGATGCGCTCGCGCGCGAGATCATCGCGGGCCGCGGATTCGGCGAAGCGTTCGGCCATTCGCTGGGGCATGGCCTCGGGCTCGAAGTGCACGAGGCGCCGCGGCTCGCGGCCACCTCTGAGGCGGCGGTCCCCCCGCATGCGGTGGTCACGGTCGAGCCGGGTGTCTATTTTCCCGGATGGGGCGGCGTCCGGCTGGAGGACGACCTGTATCTCGGCGACGAGGGACCGGAGCTGCTCTCCGACGGGCGCACCGAGCTGGTGGAGCTGGTGTAGTCCGGGCATGTCTCTGATTCTCACGCTCACATCATCCCAGGCGCCGCACACGGCGCCGCGACGGAGCCAATGACGCCGGCCACTCGAGGAGGCTCACGTGATCCGGACCGCTCGACGCGGCGCCGCGAGGCGAACGGGGCTATGACACCACAGGAGATGAAGCAGCTCGCCGAGCTGCTCCAGAATGTGCCCGGCATCCGCTCGATCGAGCTCAAGGACGTCAAGGGGCTCGCGCAGCTGCTGCGGGAGTCGCCCGAGATCGGCTCGATCGAGATCAAGGGCTGGTTCGGCACCGGGGTGGTGATCACCCGCACCTCCGCCATGGCGTCGTACCCGCAGGCCATGGCGGTCCCGGTGCCGGCGGTGGCGAGCGCCGCCCCCATGGCCGCTCCGGCGGAGGGCGAGGCGCGGGAGGCGCCGCGTCCGCCGGCAGCGCCGGCGCTCAAGGAGATCAAGTCGCCCATGGTGGGCACGTACTACAAGGCCCCGGAGCCGGGCGCCGACCCCTACGTGAAGGTGGGCAGCCGGGTCACTCCGGGGCAGACGGTCTGCATCATCGAAGCGATGAAGATCATGAACGAGATCGAGGCCGAGATCGCCGGCGTGATCCGCGAGGTGAGCGTGGAGGACGCCCAGCCGGTCGAGTTCGGTCAGGTCCTCTTCCGGGTGGATCCCAATGGCTGAGCCGACCGCGGCGAGCGCTTCAGCGCCCTCGACCTTCAACTTCAAGAACACCATCGCCCAGATGGTGCAGCGCAACGCATCGGACCTGCTGCTCAAGGTGGGCCGTCCGCCCACGGTGCGGGTGAACGGCGAGCTGCTCGGCCTGGACATGCCGCCACTCAAGCCCGAGGACCTCAAGGCGCTCGCCGAGCAGACCATGACCCCACGGCAGGTGAAGGAGTTCGCCGAGAAGAAGGAGGCGGACTTCGCGATCGGCGTGCCCGGGGTGGGCCGGTTCCGGACCAACATCTACCAGCAGCGGGGCACCCTCGCCTTCGCCTTCCGCGCGATCCCCTACGAGGTCAAGACCGTCCGCGAGCTGCACCTGCCGGTGGTGCTGGAGGAGATCTCGCTCAAGCCGCGGGGACTGGTGCTGGTCACCGGCATCACCGGCTCGGGCAAGTCCACCGCCCTCGCCTCGATGATCAACCACGTGAACCAGAACCGGCGGGTGAACATCATCACCATCGAGGATCCGATCGAGTTCCTCCACCGGGACGTGCAGTCGAACATCTCCCAGCGCGAGGTGGGGAGCGACACCTTGTCGTTCGGCTCGGCGCTCCGGCACGTGCTCCGGCAGGACCCGGACGTGATCCTGATCGGCGAGATCCGCGACATGGAGACCCTGGACACCGCCCTCAAGGCGGCCGACACCGGGCACCTGGTCTTCTCCACCCTGCACACCACCGACGCCACCCAGACGCTCAACCGGGTCATCTCCTTCTATCCGCCGTACCAGCACCAGGAGATCCGGATGCTGCTAGCCACCGCGCTCCAGGCGGTGGTCTCGCTGCGTCTGGTGCCGCGCGCGGACGGCCGGGGACGGGTGCCGGCCGCGGAGGTGCTGATCAACAGCGCGGCGGTGGCCGACAACATGCGGGACATCGAGAAGGCGCTCAACATTCCCGACCTGATCGCCGAGGGCGGGGTCTCCTACGGCATGCAGTCGTTCGACCAGTCGCTGATGAAGTGGTTCAAGGACGGGATGATCTCCTACGAGAGCGCGCTGTTCTACTCGTCCAACCCGAACGAGTTCGCGCTCCGGGTGTCGGGCGTCGACTCCGCCTCCGACCGGAAGTTCGCCGAGATCACCGGGGACGCGGGCGCGCGGTCGCTCGACCTGACGCCCTGATGTTCAAGAAGGTCCTGATCGCCAATCGCGGCGAGATCGCCCTCCGGGTGATTCGGGCGTGCCGTGAGCTTGGCATCCAGACGGTGGCGGTATACAGCGAGGCGGACCGGGAGTCGCTTCACGTGCGCTTCGCCGACGACGACGTGTGCATCGGCCCGCCCTCCGGCCGGCACTCCTATCTCCGGATCCCCAACATCATCGCCGCCGCGGAGATCACCGGCGCCGACGCGATCCACCCCGGATACGGTTTCCTGGCGGAGAACGCGGAGTTCGCCGACACCTGCCGGGCGTCGAACATCACCTTCATCGGGCCCACCGGCGACCAGATCCGCCAGATGGGCGACAAGGCGACCGCGCGCCGCCTCGCGCAGGAGGCGAGCGTCCCCACGGTGCCCGGCTCGCCCGGCACGATCGAGGACCCCGACGAGGCGCTCGCCTTCGCGGAGAGCCTCGGCTTTCCGGTGATCATCAAGGCCACGGCGGGCGGCGGCGGGAAGGGGATGCGCATCGCCCAGGACGCCGAGCAGTTCGCCCAGTCGTTCGGGCTGGCGCAGAACGAGGCGCTGGCCGCCTTCGGCGACGGCTCGGTGTACGTGGAGAAGTACCTGACGCAGCCGCGGCACGTCGAGATCCAGGTGATCGGCGACTGCTTCGGCCGGGTGGTGCACCTGGGCGAGCGCGACTGCTCGGTGCAGCGACGGCATCAGAAGCTGATCGAGGAGAGCCCGAGCCCAGCGCTCACCGGCGACCTGCGCGACCGGATGGGCCGCGCCGCCGTCGCGCTGGCCTCCAACATCGGCTACATCGGCGCGGGCACGCTCGAGTTTCTGCTCGACACCGACGGCAGCTTCTACTTCATGGAGATGAACACCCGGATCCAGGTGGAGCATCCGGTGACCGAGATGGTCACCAGCTTCGATCTGGTGAAGGAGCAGATCCGGGTGGCCGCGGGCGAGCACATCAGCTTCCAGGGCGACGGGCGCCGGCTCCGCGGCCACGCCATCGAGTGCCGGATCAACGCGGAGGACCCCTACCGCGGGTTCCAGCCGTCGCCGGGCATCATCACGGCATACCACCCGCCGGGCGGGCCCGGGGTGCGGGTGGACACCCACGTGTACGCCGGCTACGCGGTCCCGCCCTACTACGACTCGCTCCTCGCCAAGGTCATCGTCCACGGGAACGACCGGGAGGAGGCGCTGAGCCGGATGGGGCAGGCGCTGGACAGCTTCATCTTGGAAGGCATCACCACTACCATTCCGTTCCTCGCCCGGGTGATCCGCCATCCGGACTTCGTCGCCGGGAAGGTGGACACCCGCTTCCTGGAGCGGGAGTCGCACCTGCTGCGCCCCCCCGAGGCATGAAGCTCGACGTGCTGTTCTCACCGGCCGGCCTGACGCTCGCTGAGGTCCAGGGCCGGACGGTGTTCGTGATCGACATCCTCCGGGCCACCACTTCGATGTGCGCGGCGCTGAGCAACGGGGCGAAGGCCATCCTGCCGGTCGCCTCCACCGAGGAGGCGCTCAAGCTGGCGCAGACGCTCGCCAGCGACGACGTGCGTCTCGCGGGCGAGAAGGACTGCCGGCGGATCGACGGCTTCCACCTGGGGAACAGCCCCCTGGAAATGAGCGAGTCCGCCGTGCGCGGCCGCACCCTCATCGTCACGACCACCAACGGCACCAGGGCGCTGCTCGCCTGCCAGGGCGCGGCGGCGGTTCACCCCACCTGTGCCGGCAACCTGAGCCTCGCGGCGGAGCGGGCGCGGGAGACGCTGGAGCAGGACGGGGCGGTTCTGGCGGTGTGTGCCGGCCGCGACAACGCCTTCTCGCTGGACGACGCCTACGCCGCGGGCCGCCTCGTCGCCGCGGTGCTCGGCGGATCGGTGAAACGGCGCGGCCTCAACGACGCCGCGCTCGCCGGCCTGGACCTGGTGCGCCGCTACGGCGACCGATGGGAGCGTCCCCTCCGCCGCAGCCGTGCGGGACGCGAGCTCATCCGGCTCGGTTTTGCCGACGACGTGGCGGACGCGGCCCGACTGGACGCCTATCCCGTGCTTCCCACCTTCCACGACCGGCGGGTCACGCTCGCCGCGGTGCCGGTGTGACCGCGCCGACCGCACCGATGCTCTCCCCGGGCGACGGCGGCCGGCGACGCCGGATGGGGGCGTTGACCGCGCTGGTCGCGGGGCTGTTCCTCGGTCTCACCCTGCTGCCGGTGAAGATCACGGGGCCGGTGGGCGGGTACATCGGCCACGCGCTCTGGCAGCTGCTGGGTGCCGGGGCGCTGGGCATCCCGCTGCTGGGGATCGGGCTCGCGCTCGCGGGGTTCGACCGGCTGGGCGGCCTGGACATGAAGCGTTGCGCGATCCTCATCGTGGGGCTCAGCGTCCTGGTGCCCTACGTGGTGGGCGTGCTGACGGACGTGAGCCCGGCGGACCTCGACGCGGACGTGGGCCAGCGGGGCTTCGCGGCGCGCATGGTGGGGCTGGTGCCGGGCTTTCTCGCGGAGACGATCTCGGGCAAGATCGGCGTGGCGGGTGCTGTGCTGCTCGGCTTCCTCGCGCTGTCGGCGCTTACGCTGGTGACCTTCGCGTGGCATCCGCTGCAGCGGCTGGAGGCGGGACCGGCGGACCGGCGGACCGACGGACCGGCGGACGCGGTTCTGCCGCCGACGCAGAAGCAGCGGAGGGCATCGAAGCCCGCGGCGCAGGAAGAGGATGACGACCTCGCCTCCGGCATGCTTCCGCCGGTCCGCCGGTCCGTCGGTCCGCCGGAAACTCCATCCCCGAAGGCCCGGAAGAAGGAGCGGAAGCCCGAGCCGGCCGCGGTGGGGGCGCCTGCCGAAGAGTCCGATACGCCGCCGGTGGACCTGCTCACGGCCCCCGCGCGAGAGGACATCGACGCGGGCGAGGCGCAGCTGGACCGGCTGGGCCAGTCGCTGCTGGAGACGCTTCGGACGTTCAAGGTCGAGGGGCAGATCTCGGGGCGAACCACGGGACCGGTGGTGACCCAGTTCGAGGTGGTGCCCGGCGCGGGGGTGAAGGCTGGTCGCATCGTCGCCCTGGCCGACGACCTGGCGATGTCCATGCGGGCGCCCTCCATCCGCGTGGCCCCGATCCCCGGCAAGGGCGCCGTAGGGGTCGAAGTGCCGAACCCGACGGCCCGCATGGTGACGCTTCGGGAGATGCTGGAGTCGGCAGAGTGGGAGCGGGCCCGAGGCCGGGCCGCCCTTCCGATCGCGCTGGGCCGCGACCTCGAGGGCAAGCCGATCGTGGCCGACCTCGCCAAGATGCCGCACCTCCTCATCGCGGGTGCCACCGGAACCGGCAAGTCGGTCACCATCAACACCATCATCACCAGCCTGATCTACCGCCACCCGCCGCGCGAGCTGCGGCTGCTGATGGTGGACCCGAAGATGGTGGAGCTCTCGATGTACAATGCGCTCCCCCATCTCCGGCACAAGGTCGTCACCAACAATCACGACGCCGCGTCGATGCTCAAGTGGTCGGTGTTCGAGATGAACCGCCGCTACGAACTGCTCCAGGCCAACGGCGCGCGCAACCTGGCCGACTTCAACCGCAAGGTGGAAGAGGGGAAACCGCTCCGGAATCCGTCGCGCCCCAAGCCGACGCTGGTGACCATCAGCGCCGAGGCGCCGGACACGCCGCCCGAGCCGCCGGCGGAGGAGAACTACACCGAGGGCATCCTCCCCATGATCGTCATCGTGATCGACGAACTGGCCGATCTCATGATGACGGTGCAGGCGGAGGTGGAGACGCCGCTAGCGATGCTGGCCCAGAAGGCCCGCGCGATCGGGATCCACCTGCTCCTCGCAACCCAGCGGCCCTCGGTGAACGTGATCACCGGTCTCATCAAGGCGAACTTCCCGAGCCGCATCGCGTTCCGGGTGGCATCCAAGGTGGACAGCCGCACGATCCTCGACCAGAACGGCGCGGAGGCGCTGCTCGGCAACGGCGACATGCTGTTCCTCCCGCCGGGGAAGAGCGAGCCCATGCGGCTCCAGGGGGCGTACATCAGCACCGATGATACCGAGAAGGTGATGGACTGGTACGTGGCGCGCCGCGAGGCCCGTCGCGCCGCGCTCCTGACGCCCGCCGCGGAGAGCGACATCCTCGAGGTGATGCGGGCGCAGGAGAGCGAGGGCGAGGGCGGCCCCGGCGACGACGAAGCCGGCGAGCGGGACGCGCTCTTCCGGGAGGCGGCCGAGGCCTGCATCCAGAACCAGGGCGGCTCCACCTCGCTGCTCCAGCGCCGCCTGCGGATCGGCTACGGCCGGGCGGCACGGATCATCGACCAGCTCCACTACGCGGGCATCCTCGGTCCGCCGGACGGCAGCAAGCCGCGCGAAGTGCTGGTGGGGTTCGATCAGCTGGACGAGTACTGCAAGTAGGCGGGGCCGAGCCTGGGGGAAGCG
>JBKPGZ010000040.1:0-13358 GCA_046729675.1 Gemmatimonadota bacterium
GGCCAGCTCGGGCGCGAGTCGCAGGGCGCGCTCGACCGCGATCCGCGCCGAGTCGATCCTGGCGGGCGAGCGGTCGTGACCGAACCAGTACATCGCGGAGTGGGCCCGGCTGAGCCGCGCCCAGGCCGGCGCGAATTCCGAGTCGAGGGCCACCGCCCGCCGGTAGAGATCCACCGCCGCCTCGACATTGCTGCGACTGTAGCTGCGGGCGGCGTAGTCATTGCCTCGAAGGTAGAAATCGTAGGCCTCGGGAGTCGGCGTCCCGGCGGCCGCGAGCGAGGCGGGCCCCGGGGTGCGCAGCGCCAGGTCCAGCGCGGAGGTCACCCGTTCGGCGATCTCCGACTGCACCCGAAAGACCTCGGTCAGCTCGACTTCGTACTCCTCGCCCCAGAGCGGGCTGTCCTGGGCCACCGCGATGAGGCGCGGGGTGACCCGCACTCGCCCGTGTCCGCCGCCGCCCCGTTCCCAGCGCACACTGCCCTCGAGCACGTACCCCGCCCCCAGCTCGGCGCCGATCTCACGCAGGGACTTGGGGCTCCCGCGGTACTGCTCGGTGCTGGTGCGGCTGATCACCCGCAGGCCACCGAGCGCAGCCATGCGGCTGGTCAGCTCCTCGGTCAGCCCGTCGGCGAAATACTGATCCGCCGGATCACCCAGGTTCTTGAACGGCAGTACGGCGAGCACCCGGGTGTCCGTTTCCGCGGCGGGTGAGGCACCCGAGCGGGCGTCGTCCCGGGTCAGCAGCCAGGTCGTGGCGGCGAGCCCTGCTGCCAGCGCCGCCGCGAACAGCCATCGCGCGCGATGCGGCCGCGCGCCCGGCGGGGTCGGCCTGACGCGTGGCAGGGAGACCGGTGTAATCGCCGTGGGCGAGCCCGCGCCGAGCGCGCGGGCGAACTCCTCCATGCTGCCGAACCGCTCATGCGGGTGCCGGGAAAGCGCCCGCGTGAGCACCTGGTCGACCACCTCCGGCACCTCGGCCCTGACCGAGCGGAGCGGGTCGGGAGTCGCCGTGAGCTTCTTCGCCAGGATGGCCCGGGCATTGGCGCCGATGAACGGCGGGGCCCCGGCGAGCGCCTCGTAGATCACGGCCGCCAGCGCATACTGGTCGCTGCGACCGGTCAGCTCCTCATCCCCGGCGGCCTGCTCCGGACTCATGTAGGTCGGAGTTCCCATCGTGACGCCGGTCTCGGTCAGCCGGGGCCCGGACGGGGTATCGGGATCGGCGGCGTCGCCCGGCTGCTCCAGGGCGTAGGCGATCCCGAAATCCGCGAGGATCGCCTCCCCGGTGGGCGACAGCATGATGTTCTCCGGCTTGAGGTCGCGGTGGATGATCCCGAGCCGGTGGGCGTAGGCCAGGGCGGAGGCCACCTCCAGCGCCAGCTGCACCGCGGCCGGCGGGTCGAGTCTGCCGGCCCGGCGCAGCCGGTCGCGAAGCGTGCCCGCCTCGACGTACGGCATGGCGTAGTACAGCCGTCCGGCCGCGGTGCCGGAGTCGTAGAGCGGCAGGATGTGGGGATGCTGGAGGCGAGCCTGGGTGCGGATCTCGCGCTGGAATCGCTCCATGCCGAGCGCCGCCCCCAGGGCGGAGTGCAGCACCTTCAGCGCCACGCGTCGGCCGTGGCGGAGATCCTGGGCCAGGTACACGGTCGCGCTGCCGCCGCGGCCCAGCTCCTCCTCGATCAGGTAGAGGTCGGCGAGCTCCGCCGCGAGGAGATCATTGCGGTCCTGGGTGCTGCCGGGACTCTGCATGGATGGCTGAATCTAGGTCCGCACCGCGCGCTATGGACCCCCCGCCGCGTAGTTGCGGAGTTGAGGCCCCTATGGCAGCTTGCCTCTGGATCCCTCCCACGAGGCTCGGGCCTGGACCTCGACTCCGATTTCGTCCGGCGCTTCGGCGACCTGGTCGCGCTGATGCGGGTCGATCCAGGCAATGACGCCGCGCAGGATCTTGCGCTCACTGCGGCCGCCAGTGCCGTCGCGTGCACGGCGGTGGAAGTGGACGCGTCGAGCGAGCGGTCGGGGAGCCCCGAGGGCGTGGGCCTCCGGGCCCGCATGATCGCCCGCCAGGTGGACCGTCTCCGCGTCGCCGCAGGCGCCCAGCCTCACGAGCTGGAGGCCGTCGCCCGCGCCCTCGCCCACGACCTCACCCCCATCCCGGCCACACCCCACGTGCAGGTGGACCGCATGCGGCTGCTGGCGCCCCCCTCGCGCTGATTCGCCCGCCGCTCAGCGGTGGACGTCGAACCCCTCGATGTGCACGTCGAGGTTGTGGTTCTGCCGGATGCCGACGATGCCGTCGAGCGCCATCCCCTTCGCATCGGTCGCGTAGACTTCCTTGCCATTCACCAGGAAGGCCACGCGGCTCGGATCGCGCTTGTTGTCCACCTCGAGCAGGTTGGTGGCGGAGCCCTTGGCGTCCGGCTTCTTGACCGCGTCGCTCGAGACCCAGCTCTTCGAGACGTCGCTCGTCTTCTCCCCGTCCCGGCGCTTGATCAGGTAGCTGCCGTCCTGCCGCACCAGGAAGTAGAGGTACTGCTGCCCTGCGCCGTCGAGTCCCTTGCCGCCGACGAAGAGTCCGTAGCCCTCCGCGTGCTTGGACGGTTTGGTCTGGGTGAACGTGGCCAGCGTGTGGAAGGGGCCGCTGCCGTCCGTGTCCGCCCGGTAGAGGATGATGGCCGGGCCGGTGGTCACGTGCAGGCCCTTGCCCATGGTCACGATCTTCGCCTCGGAGGCGTCGCCGCGGTCGGCGCGGACGGTCCAGCCGGCCGGGACGGCACCACCTCGCGCGGGCTGGTCGGTGTCAGAGGGCGTTTCCTGGGCGGCGAGTGGGAGCGAGAGTGCCGCGAGCAGGGCGGCGGTGGGCAGCGACGATCGCATGGGAAGTCCTCGTGAGCGGATGAGTCGTTGGAGTTGCGGGAAGCGTTTCCCCAGGCTAACCTAACCGTCCACCTGTTCGGTTCTCCTTCGGAGACGCTCGATGTATTGGATCGGTGTGGTCCTCGCCACGATCGGGGCGAGCTTGATCCTCGGGGCCCTGACCTTCGTGTCGGCCCTGATCGGTGTGGTGGTCAACGCGATGATCGTGCTCATGTGCGGGCCACTCATCGACGGCCTGCTTGCCCGGCGGGGGCGCGCGTCGTCCCGTTGAGTCGGCGGGTCAGCCCTCATCTGTGGTCGGGGCTTCCGGGGTAGTCGCCGAGCGCATGGCGGCCTCGTAGTTGATCTTGAGACTTCCCAGCAGCTCCCGCAGGCCCCGCACCTTCATCTGCAGCCCCCCTCCTCGGCGGGTCATCGTGGCCATCAACCCCGCCGTGTCGGCCAGGCCGGTTAGGCTGAGACTTCCTGCGTTTCCCTTGATCTCGTCCAGCAGGCGTGCGAGACCGCGCACCACGACGTCGTCCGCGCGCAGCGTCGCCATCTCTTCGATGACGGCGTGGATGCGCTGGAATTTGGGCGGCAGGGTCTGAAGAAACGCGAGCTGGGCCTGCTGCCGGGACGAGAGCTTGACGCCCATGAGTCGCGACTGGTGTCAGGGACGAGTCAATGTAATAGCGGGGGGTGAATCTCCACCCCTCGCGTTTCGTAGGGCGACGTGCTGTCGCCGTGGCGGTGTGGTTCACGTCCGAAGTATGAACTGCTACTACTAACTGGTAGGGCCGAGCGATGAAGCTTTCGGACCTCTCCATCCGGCGCCCGGTGCTCGCCAGCATGCTGAGCCTCGCGCTCGTGCTGTTCGGCGTCATCGGCTACACCGAGCTTGCCGTGCGCGAGTTCCCCGACGTCGATCCTCCCATCGTCTCGGTGAGCACCGCCCTTCCCGGGGCCAATCCACAGGTGGTGGAATCCGCCGTCACCGACATCCTCGAGGAAGAGCTGAGCACCGTCGAGGGGTTGCGGACCCTGACCAGCTCCAGTGCCGAGGGGTTCAGCAACATCACCCTCGAGTTCACACTCGATCGCGACGTCGAGGCCGCCGCCCAGGATACCCGGGACAAGGTGGCCCGGATCCGGGAGCGGCTGCCGGAGGACGTCGAGGAGCCGGTCGTCGCCAAGCAGGACGCGGACGCGCAGCCCTTCTACTGGCTCGCGCTCTCGGGCGAGAACTACGATCTGCTCCAGCTCTCCGATATCGGCGACCGGCTGGTGAAGAGCCGGCTCCAGACGCTGCCCGGCGTGGGGCAGGCGCGGATCTTCGGCGAGCGCCGGTTCTCGATGCGGGTCTGGCTCTCCGCCTCGGAGCTCGCGGCGCGGGGGCTGACCGTGCAGGACGTCGAGGCGGCGATCCGGAGCCGCAACGTCGAGGTCCCCGCCGGGCGCATCGAATCTCAGCGGCGCGAGTTCACCGTGCGCTCGCTCGGCGAGCTGAAGACGCCGGAGGAGTTCGGCGACCTGGTGGTCAGCAACGAGAGCGGCGTTCTCATCAAGCTGAAGGACCTCGGCCAGGTAGAGCTGGCCCCCGAGGACGAGCGCAGCACCCTGCGATTCAAAGGGACCCCCGCCGTCGCCATCGGCGTCGTTCGGCAGTCCAAGGCGAACATCATCGCGGTGGCCGAGGCGATCCACCACGAGCTCCCGCGCATCCAGGCATCGCTCCCGCCGGGCGTGCACCTGACGCCCGCGTTCGACCAGTCCATCTTCGTGAGCCGCTCGATCCAGGAGGCGGAGGAGACCCTCATCCTCGCGGCCGGTCTGGTGGTGGTCATCATCTTCGTCTTCCTGCGCAATCTGCGGGCGACGATCATCCCCGGCCTCGCGATCCCCACGTCCATCGTCGCGACCTTCGCGATCATGTACTTCCTGGGGTTCTCGATCAACAACTTCACCCTGCTCGCCCTCACGCTGGCGATCGGCATCGTGGTGGACGACGCCATCATCGTCCTGGAGAACGCCTACCGGCACCAGGAAGAGGTAGGCGAGGACCCCGAGACTGCGGCCACCAACGGCACCCGGGAGATCGCCTTCGCGGTCCTGGCAACGACGATCTCGCTGGTCGCGGTGTTCACCCCGCTGGCATTCCTCAAGGGCTCGACCGGCCGGCTCTTCAACGAGTTCGGCATCGCGGTGGCGGGCTCGGTGCTCATCTCCGGCTTCGTCGCGCTGACTCTCACGCCGATGCTGTGCGCCAAGATCCTGCGGGTGCCCCCGCGGCACGGCGTGCTCTACCGCGCGCTGGAAAGCGGCTTCCACCACCTGGCCTCGGGCTATGCCCGCACATTGGCCCTGGCGCTGCGGCACCGCGGCTTTGTGGTCGCCGGCACGGTCCTGGTGACCCTCGGCGCCGTGCTGGTCTTCCGCACCCTGGAGCGGGAGTTCGTGCCGCCCGAGGATCGCGGCTGGTTCTTCTCCTTCATCATCGCGCCGGAGGGCTCCTCACTCGCCTACACCGACGAGTACCAGCGCCGCGCCGAAGCGATCCAGGCGAAGACGCCGGAGATCGAGAGCTACTTCAGCGTGGTCAACATCGGCGACGGCGTGAGCCGAGGGATCATCTTCAGCAACCTCAAGGACTGGGCCGAGCGTGAGCGGGGCGCCCAGGAGGTCATCGGGGAGATCCAGGGGCAGTACTTCGCGATCCCGGGCGTGTTGGCCTTCGCGGTCCAGCCGCCGGCCTTCGGCTGGGGCAGCCCGGTGAACTTCGTCATTCAGCACCCGGATTTCGCGGCCCTGACCAGAGGCAACGACACCCTGCTGGCGCGGGCACGCCAGATCCCCGGGTTGCTCAACGTGGACAGCGACCTCCGGGTCAACAAGCCGCAGCTCACGGTCAGCTTCGATCGGGATCGCGCCGAGGACCTCGGGGTGTCGGTGGGTGACGTGGCCACCACGCTCCAGGTGCTCCTGGGCGGCCGGGAGGTCAGCACCTTCACCCGCGCCAACAAGCAGTACGACGTGATCGTGCAACTCGACCCGCGGGCTCGCGCGACCCCGCGCGACATGACCGGCCTGTACCTGCGGGGCCGGGGCGGCGAGCTGGTGAAGCTGGAGGCGCTGGCCACGGTGCAGGAAGGCGTCGGGCCCCGCGAGCTGGCCCACTTCAACCGGGTCCGCTCCTCCACCCTCACTGCCAGCCTCGCGCCGGGCTTCACGCTGGGCGCGGCGATCGACTCGCTCAACCGCATCGCGGCCGAGGTGCTGCCGGAGGGGAGCAGCACGGCGCTGGCCGGCGAGTCGCGGGAGCTGGAGGAGAGCGGCTCGTCGCTCTACTTCGCCTTCGTGCTTGCGCTCGTCGTGGTGTTCATGGTGCTCGCCAGCCAGTTCGAGTCGCTGGTGCACCCCTTCACCGTGCTGCTGGCGGTGCCGCTCGCGGTCACCGGCGCCCTCTTCACCCTCAAGCTGGTCGGCTCGACCATCAACGTGTACAGCCAGATCGGCATGATCCTGCTGATCGGTCTCGTCACCAAGAACTCGATCCTGCTGGTGGAGTACATCAACCAGCTGAAGGAGCGAGGGATGTCCACGATCGACGCCGCGCAGGAGGCGGGGCGCATCCGCCTGCGGCCGATCCTGATGACCTCGGTGGCGACGGTCATGGGCGCGGTGCCCATCGCGCTCGGTCTGGGCGCCGGCGCGCTCAGCCGACGACCCCTGGGCTACGCCATCGTCGGCGGCATGGTGTTCTCCACCATGCTCACGCTCTACGTGGTGCCGGCGGTTTACGTCATCTTCGACCGGGCGCTCGCCCGGATACGGGGGCGTGAGGTCACTCGCCGGCGCACCCTCGCCGCGGCGGAGGCGGAGTGATCACTGCGGCGCTCCTCGCCCTGCAGGTCGCCGCCGCCGACACCGTGCCGGCCGCGGTGGACACCGTCCCGCGAATCTCGCTGGTAGAGGCGATCCGGCGCTCGGCCCGCCTGGACCCCGACTATGTCGAGGCACTGGGCGACATCCAGAACGCCGAGTGGGGGCGTCGTGCCGCGGTCGTCGCGTTCTTCGTCCCCGCCATCTCCCTCGGCCTGGACGAGACCAAGTACTCCACCGAGTTCTTCAACCCGTCCGATCCGGCGAACCCCACCAGCACCCTGGTCGTGGGCTCGGCGCGCGCGGACTACGAGATATTCAGCCTGCGCAAGTTCGCCGAGCTCGGCAGAACGAAGGCAGAGGTCGAGAGCGCGGAGGCCGGCGAGCTGGAGCAGCGCTTCCGGGCCGCGCTGGAGACGGAGTCCAGCTATTACGACGTGCTGGTGAATCAGGAGCTCGCCCGCGTAGCCCAGGAGCGGGCAAGCCGGGCGCTGGAAGGCCTGGGCGTCGCGAGGGCCCGAGTAGCCTCGGGCGCCGCGGTGCAGACCGACTCGCTCCAGCTGGTGCTGGAGCTGACCCGTGCCCAGGTGGACCTGCTGGTGCGACGCAACGCGCTCCGCACCGCCCAGCTCGACCTGGGCCGGCGGGTCGGGGAGGCGAGGGCGGTGGATGCGATGCCGCTGGACACGATGCCGGCACCCGATCTCCCCATCGGCCTGGCAGAGGCGATCCAGGCGGCGCTCGAGGCGGGGCCGCAGTACCGGAGCGCGCTTGCCAACGAGCGATCGGCGGACGCGGCGCTCAGGTCCGCCCGCAGCGACTACTTTCCGACCCTCGGCATCGGCGCGCTGCACCAGCGCTACGATACCGAGATCTTCCCCGGGGCGGCCAAGGTCACATCGGTGACCTTCAGCCTGTCGTTCCCGCTGTGGAACAACGGCCTGCGCGAGATCGAGGTGAGCCGGGCGGAGACCTCCCGGGACGTGGCCCGCACCATCCGCGAGGATCTCGAGCGGGGCGTGCGCCGCGACGTGATCGCGGCCTTCGACCCCTACGAGAGCAGCCGGGAGGCGGCGGGGCTGGCCGGGGTGGGGGTGGATGTGGCTCGCGCCAACTACCGGATGCAGGAGATGCGATACCGGGCCGGCGCGAGCGCCATTCTCGACCTGCTCGACTCCCAGGTCAGCCTCGCGGAGGCCGAGGCGGGCCTGGTGCAGGCGCGGTACGTCACCCGGCTGTCGCTGGCGCGGCTCGAGGCGATCCTCGGCCGCAGACTCTTCTCGAACAAGGACGCACCGTGAGACGGACACTCGCCCTCCTGCTCCTGGGGATCGCGGCCTGCAACAAGGCCGATGGCGCGCCCGAGGGCGCCGGCGGCGGGCCCGGCGGCGGCGGCCCCCCGGCGATGCCGGTCGAAGTCGTTGTCGCCAACGCCGACACCGTGGTGGACGCGATCCTGGCCACCGGCCAGATCGAGGCGATCAACTCGATCGAGCTCCGGCCCGACATCGAGGGCCGGATCGCCGCGGTCCTGGTCCGCGAAGGCTCCACCGTCTCGAAGGGCCAGCCGCTCTTCCAGGTGGACGACGCCGAGCTCAAGGCCGAGGTGGCACGGGCCGAGGCCGAGCGCGACCTGGCGCGGCAGTCGCTGACGCGAACGCGCGAGCTGCTGTCCCAGAAGGCCTCCAGCGAATCGGAGCTGGAGCGCGCCGAGGCCACCGCCCGCAGCACCGAGGCGGAGTACCAGCTGCTCAAGGTCCGGCTCGACCACACCACGGTAAGGGCGCCGTTCTCGGGCGTGGCGGGCCGCCGCCTGGTGAGCCTCGGGGACTACGTAACCACCTCCAGCGGGCTGATGGCGGTCCAGACCGTCTCACCGCAGCGTGCCGTCTTTCAGGTGCCGGAGCGGTACGCCGACAAGCTGAAGGTGGGGCAGGTGGTCACCTTCCGGGTGGCGGCGCTGCCCGGCCGCGAGTTCTCAGGGCGGGTGGACTTCGTGGATCCGGTCGTGCAGCTCCCGGGGCGCACGATCACGGTGAAGGCGCAGGTGCCCAACCCGCGCCGCGAGCTCCAGTCCGGCATGTTCATCGAGGCCCGTCTGGCCACCGACGTCCGCCCGACCGCCGTGGTGATCGCGGAGGACGGAGTGCTGCCGATTCAGGGCACCAACTACGTGTGGGTGGCGGTGGACGGAAAGGCCACCCGCCGGCAGGTGGAGCTGGGTGTCCGTACACCGGGCTTCGTCGAAGCCCGGAGCGGCGTCGAGGCCGGCGAGCAGGTCGTGGTCGGCGGCCAGGAGCGTCTGGCCGAGGGCGCGCCGGTCGCGGTCACCCTGGTGGACCGCACGCCTGCCAGCGGACGTGAGAGCGTGGGCGGCACGACGCCGCCCGCCGATACGGCGGGCCGTGCCCCCGCGACTGTACGCGATACGGCGGCTCCCCGAAGCGATTCCGCCGCGGCCGAAGGCGCGGAGGCCGGTGCCGGCCAGGGGCGCTAGCCTCCGATCGGCGGCGTCCGGCGTCGCCGGGACGCTCGCGCTGCTGTTCCTCTCGCCGGCCTCGCTGCCGGCGCAGGCCACCCGGGCCGAGCGCACCGCGTACCGCGAGACCTCGAGCTACGCCGACGTGCTCGGCTTCCTCGACTCGCTGCGTGCCCGCGGGGCCGGACTCGCTCTCGACACCCTCGCCGTCACGTCCACCGGACGAGCCGTTCCCGTCGTGACGGCGGCTCGTCCTCTGGTGCGCACGCCGGCGGAAGCGACCAAGAGCGGAAAGCCGATCGTCTACCTCCAGGCCAACATCCACGCCGGCGAGGTGGAGGGGAAGGAGGTCGCCCAGATGCTCCTGCGCGACCTCACTCTGGGCCCCCTGCGGCCGCTGCTCGACAGCCTCGTCCTGCTCGTGGTGCCCATCTACAACGTGGACGGCAACGAGGCGCTCGCCTCGGGCGACGCGAATCGGCCGGGCCAGAACGGCCCCGCGATCGTGGGGCGCCGCGCCAACGGCCAGGGCCTGGACCTGAACCGGGACTACGTCAAGCTGGAAGCGCCGGAGACGCGAGGGTCGGCAGCCCTCCTCGCCGCCTGGCACCCCCACCTGTTCGTGGATCTGCACACGACCAACGGCAGCTATCACGGCTACGCCCTCACTTGGGCGCCCGGGCTGAATCCCAACGCCACACCGGCGAATAGCTGGGTGCGCGATTCGCTTCTCCCCGCGGTGAGCGACCGGATGCGCGGACGGCATGGCCGCGCCACACACTCCTACGGCAACTTCCTCAACCAGGACCCGGACTCACTCGCGCTGGGCTGGGCGACCTACGATGCGCGCCCCCGGTTCGGCACCAACTGGTATGCGTTGCGCGGCGGGATGGCGGTGCTAAGCGAGGCCTACAGCAACGATGACTTCGCCACCCGCGTGGCCTCCACCTATGACTTCGTCCGGGAACTGCTCGGCGAGGTGGCGCGGTCGCGGAGCGCCGTGCTGCGCCTGACCGCGATCCACCCAGCCGCGGACTCCGTGGCGGTGCGCTCGACGCTGGGTCCGGCGACGCCCGGCCGCATCGTCGCCGAAATCACCCGGCCCGCGGGCGAGGGCAACGGCATGTACGCCCGCCGACGGCGCACCGGCGTGTTCCGCACGATAGAGATGCCGGTCTTCGACCGCTTCGTGGCGGAGAGGAAGGAGGCCGTGCCGGAGGCGTACCTGATCCCGGAGCGGCTCGCCGACGTCGTCGAGCTGCTGAGACGGCAAGGAGTCGAGGTGACGCAGGGGAGCGCCCGGACGGCCAGGCTGGAGCGCTTCGTGGTGGATAGCATCCGACGGGAGCCGCTGTTCGAGGGGCATCGCCCTGCGGTTGTGGACGGTCACTGGAGTCCGTACGCGGGTGAGGTGGGCCCGGCCTGGTATGTGGTCCAGACCGCGCAGCCACTGGGGCTCCTGGCGGCCTATCTTCTGGAGCCCGCCTCGGAGGACGGCGTCGTCACCTGGAACCTGCTGGACGCCGAGCTGGCAGCGGGCCGTGCCTATCCCATACTCCGAAACCGGACGGCGGCGGCCTCGACCGCCGCCCAACAGGAGAGCAGCCGATGATCAAGACGGGGGAGCCGGCGCCGCCATTCACACTGACCGACGCGGCCGGGAAGCGGGTCGCCCTCCAGGATCTGGCCGGGCGGGACTTCGTCCTCTACTTCTACCCCAAGGACGACACGCCGGGCTGCACCAAGGAAGCCTGCGGCTTCCGGGACGCCTGGACCGACCTGCGAGAGATGGGCGTGGAGGTCCTCGGCGTCTCCCCCGACTCGGCCGAGTCGCACACCCGCTTCGCCGAGAAGTACCGGCTGCCCTTCCGGCTGCTCTCCGACCCCGACAGACACGTCATGGAGGCCTACGGTGCCTGGGGCGAAAAGACCCTCTACGGCAGGAAGACGACGGGCGTGATCCGGTCCACGGTGTGGATCGGCCCCGACGGCCGGGTACGGCGGCACTGGGCCCGGGTGCCCGACGCGGAGAAGCATCCCGACCAGGTTCTCGCGACCCTCAAGGCCGAGCGCTGAGGCGCCCGGCAGGGGCTATATTCCCATGTCCCGACAGCCACGGATGTCCGCATGACCACCGCTACCCACACCCGCTCCTTCGTCGTCTGGCTCTGGGAGTGGACCAAGTCCATCGTCGTCGCCCTCGTCGTCTGGTTCTTCCTGCGGACTTTCCTGGTCGAGGCGTTCCGGATCCCGTCCGGGAGCATGGAGAACACCCTTCTCATCGGCGATTTCCTGTTCGTGAACAAGGCGCTGTACGGCGCCGAGGTGCCGATCGTGAAGACCCGGCTGCCGGCGGTGCGGGAGCCGAAGCGCAACGACATCCTGGTGTTCGACTCGGTGGAGGAGGAAGGACTGAAGGTCGTCAAGCGGCTCGTGGGGATGCCGGGCGACACGCTGGCGATGGAGAGCGGCGTGCTCTACCGCAACGGCAAGCGGGTGGACGAGCCCTGGGCGGTGCACACCGATCCGTCCCGCTCGGAGGATCCGATCCAGCGAGCCAAAATGCGGGACTGGCAGCTGCCGCATGTGGTCGCCCGGGATACGGCCGACTATCTGCCCGACCTCCAGGACTGGGGGCCGATCGTCGTGCCGCGGGATTCGTTCTTCATGATGGGAGACAACCGGGACAGCTCGTACGACGGCCGCTACTGGGGGTTCCTGCCCCGGGAGAACGTGCGTGGACGTCCGCTGGTGGTGTACTTCAGCTACGACGCGAGCAGCTGGCGATCACTGCCGTTCTTCACGGCGGTGCGGTGGGGGAGAATCTTCAGCTCGCCGGAGTGACGCGATCAGTGGTGCGGGCGGGGCGCTTCGGGCAGCGACGCCCGACTGAGCATGCGAGGGATGTAGGCCGCGGTGCGGCTGCAGGCGGTGCAGTGGAGGGTGACTCGACCACCGGGGGCGTCGTCGGGAAGGGTACGCTTGGGGATTCGCTCGACCGCAGCCGCTCCACATGAGGGACAGACCAGAGGTTTCTGGTCCCTATCCGCAGCGATCAGAATCAGCGCTTCCGGCGCCCGGTACTCCTTGATGCCCCTGCGTCCCACGGGCTGCCCTTCCGACGGGGTCTGGTGGCACGAGAGCGGCTGACCCCACCCGAAGTGAAATTTATGGCAGTGCCCTCGGGCGCGCCACAGCGGGCGCGCCCGTTGGTTCGAGGAGTCGGACGAATGAAGCGCATCATCCGATGGGTCACGGTGGCCGCAGGGCTGTTGCCGTTGGGCGCGGTCCGGGCCGGCGCACAGGAAGTTCACGAGATCCGCATGCTGTCTTCCGGCAAGGACGAGTTCCGATTCGAGCCTGCGTCGGTCAGGGCTCGTCGCGGAGACGTGCTGCTCTTCCGAGCGGTGAGCGGTGGCCCCCACAGCGTCGTGTTCCAGGCCAAGGGCGTCTCGCCAGCCGATCGGGAGCGGCTGAACGAAGCGATGCCGCGCCGCGCCAGCGATCTCAGCAGCCCTCTTTTGACCGATGGAACGGAATACCGAGTGGTCGTGCCTGCCTTGACGGCAGGTGCCTATCACTTCTTCTGCCTGCCCCACACGGAATACGACATGTGGGGCGTGGTGGTGGTTGGGTTGGGAGCCGCCGACAGGTTTGGGGCCGGACCAGATGGTCCGGCCCTTTTCTTCCGGGGGTGAGTATATTAGTAGCTATATATACTACTAGCGCCTGAGCTTCCCCCGTGTCAGAATTCGGCTCGGTTGGGGTGGGCTGGAGGACGGGGTGACTCGAAGGCAAGGAGGCCATTGTGGCATCGGAACTTGGCGGAACTCAAATCATGACGTTGCTGGAGACCCTGCCGGGAATCGCGAACGTCCTGCGAAGCCCGGTCGCGGACGCTCTCAACAACGTCATCCGCGCGGCCGCCCGGCTCTCCGAATTCAACGTGGCCGACGCCGAGGAGCTGGTGCGGTACGCGACGAGGCGGAGTCTGATGGGGCAGGAGGAAGGTGACCGGCTGCTGGCGGAGGTGCACACGGCTCAGCAGAAGCGTCTCGACCGCGCGGCGGATCGCGAAAAGGCCCAGCGGGCCAAGGCCCGCGGGAAGACCAAGACCGTCCGGGCCGTCAAGGCGGTGAAG
>JBKPGZ010000041.1:0-19555 GCA_046729675.1 Gemmatimonadota bacterium
CGACAACGCTTATGCGACCCATCACCGCGCCCGCGGCTGAGAGGGTCGCCGACTCCACCACGAACTGCGCCAGGATGTCCCGCCGCCGCGCGCCGAGCGCCTTGCGAATGCCGATCTCGCGGGTGCGCTCGCTCACGGCCATCAGCATGATGTTCATGATCACGATCCCACCGACCACCAGGGAAATCGCCACCAGACCGGGGAGGGCCAGGAACAGCACCCGGGAGATCTTGTCCCAGGTGCCCAGCGCCCCCTCCGCGGTCTGGAGGTGGAAATTGTTCTCCTGCCCCGGCTTCAGCTGTCGCAGGCTCCGCATCGCTGCCTCCGCCTCCCCCATGGCGACCTGCATGTGGACCGGGTCGGAGGTCTGAACGATGAGGGCATCGAGGATGTTGATCGGGCAGATCAGCCGCCGCCCCGGCGCGCTGAAGGGCATGACCGCGAACTTGTCCAGCGAGAGTCCGAACAGCGTTCCCTGCGGCGCCACCACGCCGATGATGCGGTAGGGAAGCCCGCCGATCCGGACCTCCTTGCCGATCGGGTCCACGCCGGGCAGGAGCCGCCGGGCCACCTCGTCGCCGATCACCAGCACCGGGAGCGAGGCGCGGACCTCCTGCGCCGAGAACGCCCGGCCGGCGACCACCTCGTAGCTCCGGATCCCGAAGTAGGTCTCCTCGGTGCCGATGAGGTCCACGTCCTTGGCCATCTTGCCGCCGTAGTGCACCGACACCCGGTCCTCGCAGAACTTGGCGAACGTGGCCGGAGTATTGATCCGCTCCCGCACGAAATCGGCGTCGCTGTAGCTCACCCGGGGGCGGCGGAGCCACTCCATCCACATCTCCCGCGTCGTGTGTCCCATGTTGATGCTGGGGCGCTGCCGCACCTCGAAGGTGTTGGCGCCCACCAGGGTGTTGGCGAACCGGTCCACCATGTACCGGTTCATGCCCTGGACGATGGAGACCACCGCGATGAGGAAGGTGACGCCGATGAGCACCCCGACCAGCGAGAAGAAGCTCTTGAGCTTCTGGGTGCGGATGGTGCGGAGCGCCAGCCGGATGGCTTCGAAGACGGGCATCGGGCTAAGCCGCCGCCTCCCGGTTCACCCGGTCGGACTCCACTCGTCCGTCTCGCAGCACCACGACCCGCTGCGCCCGTGTGGCGATGTCCAGCTCGTGGGTCACCATGATCACCGTCTGGCCAGCGGCATGGAGCGCGGCGAACACCTCCATGATCTCGTCGCTGGTGACGCTGTCGAGATTGCCGGTGGGCTCGTCGGCGAGGAGGATGCTGGGCTGGTTCACCAGGGCGCGGGCGATCGCCACCCGCTGCCGCTGCCCGCCCGAGAGCTCGTTCGGGCGGTGGTCCATACGCTCCGCCAGGCCCACCCGCGCCAGCGCGGTAGCCGCGCGCTGGCGCCGCTCGCGGGCACGCACACCGGCGTAGACCAGCGGCAGCTCCACGTTGTGCAGCGCGGTGGCGCGGGGCAGCAGGTTGAAGGTCTGGAACACGAACCCGATCTCCCGGTTGCGCACCCTTGCCAGGGCGTCGTCGGTGAGACCGGACACCTCCTCGTCGTTGAGCCAGTACTCGCCCGCGGTCGGCGTGTCGAGACAGCCGAGGACGTTCATCAAGGTGGACTTGCCCGACCCCGAAGGGCCCATGATGGCGACGTACTCGTTGCGACGGATCTCGAGCGTGACTCCGCGGAGCGCGAGAATCCGCTCCGAGCCCATGCGGTACTCTCGCGTCAGGTCGTGGATCCGGATGACCGCGCTCACGTCGCCGCCTGCTGTGCGTTAGGCCGCTGCTTGGTGGTGTCCTCCACCTCCCGCACCTTGTCGCCGTCCTTGAGGTCACGGATGGCCTGGTAGGTGCCGGCCACGATGGTCTCCCCGCCGCGGAGGCCGTCGAGCACCTCGAAGTACTCGTCGCCGGCGATGCCGACCTTGACCGGGCGGAAGGTCGCGATCCCGTTCTGCACCAGGAACACGCCCTCTTCCTCCCGTTCTCCCGGCCGCCGGCGGCTCACCGTGTCGAGAGCAGGGTTGTTCTCATTGGGCACCGGCTCGTGGTCGCGGACCGTGAGCGCGATGATGGGGATGCTCAGCGCGCTCTCGCGGGTGTCGGTGATGATGCGGGCGGTGCAGCTCAGGTCGGGCCGGATGTCACCCGGGGGATCGTCCAGCCGGATCTCCACGTCGAAGTCCACCGCACGGTCGTTGGATCCGGACGCGGTCTGGGTGTTGGTCAGCTTGGCGCTGTTGCTCACCCGGGTCACCCGGCCGACGAAGGTGGAATCCGGATACGCGTCGATGGTCACCTCCACCGAGTCGCTGTCCGCGAGGCGCACCACGTCGGTCTCGTCCACCTGCACCTTGGCCAGGATGACGGACAGATCGGCGATGGTGAGGAGAAGACCGGTCTCCCGGGAGAACGTGCCCGGCACGGCGACCTCGCCCTCCTCGACCGCCAGCCGCACGACCCGGCCCGCGATGGGGGAAACGAGGCGGGTCTTCGCCAGGTTGTCCTTCGCCTCCTGCAGGCTGGCGCGGGACTGATCCAGCTGCGCGCGGGTCGCCTTGTAGGTCGCCTCGGCGACCTCCAGCGCGGTCTTGGCCTCCTCCGCCTGCTGGGGCGCGATCAGGTTCGGGCCCAGGCGGCTCAGCTGGTCCGCCCGCTTCCACGCCCGCTCGGCCTGGTCGCGATTGGCCCGCACCTGTAGCAGCGTGGCCTGGGTGGAGGACACCACGCCCTCGGCCCGGGACACGGCGGCCTGGTACTGCGCCGGGTCGATCTGGATCAGGAACTGACCCTTCCGCACCACGTCGCCCTCTTCCACGGCGATCTCGATGATGCGGCCGGTGATGTCCGCCGAGATGTCCACCGAGGTCTGCGGCTCGATCTTGCCGCTGGCGGTGACCGCGCTGACCAGATCTTGTCGGCTGACCTGCTCCATGCGGACCTCGGTCCCGGCGTTCTTCTTCTTGTTCATGCTGTAGGCGATCCCGCCACCGCCCGCCAGCGCCAGTAGCCCGATGATCAGCCCGACCTTCATCCCACGCGACATGTGCGTTCCTCGTTAGCGAAGGGGTCGCCCGACAGCCGCCTCCAGCGCGACGACGGCCTTGTGGTAGAAATAGACCGCGTTCACGTAGTCGGCTTCCGCCTGCTGCACCGCGTTCTGCGCGTCGGAGACCTCGAGTGAGGTGCCCGCGCCCAGGCGGTAGCGGTCCTGCGCCAGCCGCAACTGGTCCCGCGCGGCCGTGCGGTTCGCCGCTTGAACGGCGATGGCTTCGTATGCGGCACTGAGCGCCAGGTGGCGCGCTTGCACGTCGCTCCGAACCTGAAGCCTGCGGGCCCGCACCTCTTCGTCGGCGTCCAGCTCCTGTGCGCGCGCCTGAGACACGCGAAGTGACCGCGAGAAGCCCGTGAAGATGGGCAGCGAGATCGTGAGGTTGGCGCTGAACGGCTGTCCGATATAGTCGAAGGGGAAGACGTTGTTCGCGTCCTGGACCGAGCGCGTCACATCCTCATTGAGCGCGGTGCCCGTGGAGTTGAGCCCAAACGTGCCGAAGCAATCGGGCACCTGACCCCCGAGGTTGAGCGCGGTTTTCACCTGGTTGTCGTAATGGCAGCGGGCGGCGTCCGACTGTGCTGCGGTCGTCGCCTGTCCGACGAGCACGCCCTGGTCGGTGTACTCCTGGGTGAACCCGCTCCATCCGGCCCGGAGCGACAGGGTTGGCAGAAACTCCGAGCGCGCCGCCCGCACGCTCCAGGTAGACGCACTCTGGCGGGCACGGAGGGAGCGGAGGAGGGGATTCTGCTCCTCGGCCAGGGCGAGCAGCTCGTCCACCTTGAACTCCGGAGGCGTCACCGGAAAGGAGTCCGTGAGTCCCAGTTGATCCACGCTGACCGGCGGCTCCACCCCCATCCGGCGGAGCAGGTCGAGCTTGGCCTCGTTCTCCAGCTGCGTGGCCCGGAGCAGCGCCACATCCGACTGACCCTTGACGACCTCGGCCTGCCGCACGTCGAGCAGGGTGGCCTGGCCGACCTGATAGCGCGCCCGCGCGAGCGACAGGAAGTCGGCGTTCCGGACCACTTGCTGCCGGGCCACGTCCACCTGCGCGACGGCCTGGAGGGTGTTGATGTACTGGGTGGTGATCTCGTAGCGGAGGTTGATGCCGGCGCCGCTGATGTCCTCCTCGGTGGCGCGCTGAAGCGCCTTCTGCTGGCCCGGACCCGAGAGGATGCGCCCGTCGAGCTGCCAGTTCAGTCCCAGGCTATAACCTGAAGTGAGAAACGCCGAGGTGGGAATCGTGAGACCGCCACCGATGTTGGATTGCCCCGAGCCGACATAGCCGAAATCGCCTGCGACCCCGACGGTCGGCAGGAAGTTGCCGTAGGCGTTCCGGACGCCCCACCGTGCGGGGGCGGCGTCGTTGAGGGTCTGCCGGTAGGTCGGGCTGTTCGCCCGTGCCTGGTCGAGGGCTTCCTGCAGGCCGAGGGTGACCGTTGGGGCAGGGCGGGCGGGCAGGGTCCTGTCCGCCTTGCTGACCGTCGTGGTGTCCTGGGCTTCCAGGCGCACGGGGGCGACACACACGACGGCGACGAGACCGAGCCAACGATTCATTGACGATTCCCTTTACGCTGGGGACGTGACCGGGGCCCAATACGGCGGCCGCGCCGCACAGGTTTCAGTTTGCGACACTGGATCGGATCGAAGCTTTCAGAACGAGTTGCCAGGGGGAGGATCTACTTCGCCTGCGTAACGACCCTGTTCTGGGCCGGCAGCTCCAAGCTGTGGAGCCTGCCCTCCGCGTCGGTCACCAGCGTGCCGGCCAGATCACCCGTGAGGATCACCCGGCGATCCCCGCCGGCCGTGTCCTCGCGCTGGGCCGTGAAAGCGACGCGGCGGCCGGTCCGCGGGAAGATCGCAGTGAGCCGTTTGCCCGCTGGCGTGGCCAGGTCCGCGACAGTCGCGTACAGCGAGTAGACCTCGTCGTCGAGCAGGACCACGTCGGGCCCGCCGGGGAGCTCGCGGCCGGACTCTGAGCCCTTCGCCACGGTCCGAACCACCAACCTGGCCCCACTGCCCGCGGCCAGGATCACGGTCGTGCCGGTAGGGCTCTCCACGTCCAGCTGGAACTTCGCGATCGCCGACTCGGGCGTCCGCTCGAGCAGCGCCGACAGACGCGTCGTCGGCATGGTGGCCGGATACTTCGCCGTCGCGCTCAGCGTCGTTCCCGACGCCCCTCGCCCGCGGCCCTGGGTCAGGGTGAACTCCTCACGCCCAACCTCCTTGCCGCCCTCGGTGACGACGAGGGTGATGGGCGCCGCGGGCACGGCCTGGGCCAGAGCGGGGGATACCTGATGGGCCAGGAGCAAGCAGAGCGCCGCGGCGCGAACAGCCATTCGGCTCACCTCAGTTTCCGGCCAGGTAGCTGCTGATGCGATCGAAGATGAATTTATACAGAAGCTCACCCTTTTGGGCGGAGGCGAGGCTGGGGTAGCCCACCGAGCCGGGGGATCCTTCGGGCAGACGCCGGACATGCCCCGGCCGGTAGCGCGCCAGCATCTTGGGTGTGAGCTCGAAGTCGAGCGCGAGGTCCATGCGCACCAGCTCCGGCGCGAGGTACAGCAGCAGCGAAGTGTCCAGCTCGCCCCCGTGGATCGGCGCGCCGGGCTGATCGAGCAGCGGACCGAAGTCCAGGCCGAAGATATCCACCACCTGGACGGTGGCTTCCTCGGTCCTGATGGTGCTGAGCGCCTCCAGGTGGCCCTCGCTCGCCTGGGCGGTGAGGATCACGAACTCGCGGACGCCTGCCCCGTCCTCCCAGGACTCGATAAGTTCGTTCATGACACGGTGCAACGTGCGGTGTCGCAGCGCGGCGCTCCCCGGAAGGGGGCGGGCGACGGCGTGCACCCCGAACTCCACCGTGGGCGCCCGGAGCACGGTGAAGGCGGCTGAGAGATCGTCCGCGAGACGCTCGAGGACGATGGTGTCGCAGCCGAGGGGAAGGTGCGGTCCGTGCTGTTCGGTGGTGCCCACCGGCACGATGAGCGTGGGGCGGCGGCCCAGCAGCTCACCGATCGCGGTCGGAGTCATTTCCTTCATCCGCCAGGGGCGTCCGGGTTGAGTCATCGTCCGCCGTGGTGGCTGGTGTGGGCACTGGCGAGCGTGGTCGCCGCAGCCGAGTGGCTGCGTCGGCCTTCGCTCCCTTGGGTGATGATCGGCGTGGTCACCGTCCTGGCGTGCCTGGTGGCTCTCGCGCCCTGGCCTCGCTGGCGACACCGGGCCCTGGCCGCAGCGCTCGTAGGGCTCATCGCAACGATCGCCGTCACGCAGGTGCGGCTGACGGCGATCGAGACCCGTTGGGCGGAGCAGCGCGAGCAGCGGGTGGAGGCCGCATCCAGGCGGCTGGCCGGGGACCTGCACGCGGCTCTGCACCAGGCGGACCGACTCGCTCAGTCCACCCTGGCGGCCCCACACGATGATCGGGCGGCCGCGCTGCGCCAGCTGAGACGGGTGGTGCCCGAGGGCGGGACCGAGGTGAGCGTCGTGCTGTTCGATCCCGAGGGCGATCCCTGGGCGTGGGCCGGCCGTCACCGGCTGCCGCCGGTCGCCGAGGGCGACTCCCTCGGCGCCCGGGCGACTGGATATTACGTCGTGCTCGAGGCGCGGCGCCACTCCGCCGACGGGCGCACCGCCGTCGCCGGTGTGCTGGTGTGGGCACACCCCGCGGTGCCCGACCGCTCCCACAGTCTCGCGGAGCTCTTCCGCGAGAGCACGGAGGTCGGGCTCACCGTGTACCCGCCCGGCGCCGCGCCGGACAGCGTGGATGTCTTCGACTACGAAGAGCCGACCACGGCGGGGCGCAGGCTCCTGTTCAGCGTCCAGCCGGTGCCGCCGGAGCAGGGCACCGCCAAGCAGCGGGCCTTCGCCGGCGGGAGCCGGCTCGCGATCTGGCTGATCCTGGTCTCGCTCGGGCTCACGCTTTCCCTCACCACCTCGCCGGTCCAGCGCTTCGCGGTGCTCGGCGGCCTCCTGTGGCTTGCGGTCCGCGCGCCGGTCGGTGGCGCGCTGAGCCTGCAACCGTTCTTCTCTCCGGCGACCTTCTTCCGTCCGCTGCTGGGGCCGCTCTCGGGCTCGGCCGGCGCGCTCGCGCTCGCGGGCGCGCTGCTGACTATCGCCGGTGTCTGGCTCTGGCGACGCGGGTTTCGTCGGCGCTGGTACGGGGTGGCCTTCGGATCACTGTTGCTGCTCATCGCTCCCTATCTCATCAGCAGCCTGGGGCGGGGAATCACCCCACCGGCCGGCGGCGTGTCGGTGCCGCTCTGGCTCGGCTGGCATCTGGCGATCCTGCTCTCGTCCACGGCGCTCATCGTGCCGACGGCGGCGCTGTTCCGCGGGTCCGATCCCGAGCACGCCCCGGCGGCCCGGATCGCAGTCGGCGTGGCCATCGCCCTAGCGGCGACCACGATCGGCGTCCTGGTCTGGAGCCCGAGGGGCGGCTGGCCGGACTGGTACACCTTCCTCTGGACCCCGGCGCTCTTTCTGGTCGCGATGTCCGCCCCGCGGTGGGCCACCATCAGTGGTATCGCCCTCGTGGCGGGCAGTGCCGCCGCAGTGGTGACGTGGGGCGCCGAGCTGACCGGGCAGATCCAGGTCGCCGAGCGCGACATCGCGCGGCTGGGGGACGAGCCGGACCCGCTGGCCGTTCCGCTGCTGGAGCGCTTCGCCGGGCAGGTGTTGGACGCCCCCGCGCCCGCGTCGGGAACGGAGATGTACGCGCTCTGGCGCGGTTCGGCACTCGGCGATCAGGGCTACCCGTCGCAACTGGCGCTCTGGACCAGCAACGGCGTGCTGATCGAGGAGCTGGCCCTCGATTCGCTCGATCTACCTCTGTCGCTCCTGTCCACGATAGTGCGGGAGCTGGATCCCGACGATTCGCAGCGGATCGCGCAGGTCGCCCGCGTGCCCGGGGTGCACTACGTCCTCATGGTCCGGGTGGGCGACGACGAGGTCCTCACGGCCGGCATCGGACCGCGGTCGCAGCTGGTGATGCCCGGTCGGGTCGGGCGGCTGCTCGAGCCCGGACGAACCGGGTCGCCACTCTACCGGCTCACGCTCTCACCGCCCGCCGGGTCGTCCGCCGAGCTGCCTCGGCCGCGCTGGCGGCGCGAAGGCTGGGTGGTGCGTAACGAGTATCCCCTGGTGCTGCCGGGAGGGCCGCGGGTAGTGCACGCCGCGGTGGATCTCCGCGGGCCGGTGCCGCTCTTCGTGCGGGGCGTCCTGGTCGTGCTGCTGGACGCGGCGGTGCTGGGTGCACTCTGGGTGCTGGCCGAAGTGGTCTCGGGCGGCCGGCTGCCCCGGCCGCGCTGGCGAAGCCTGTCGCGGTCCTTCCGCATCAGGCTCGCGGCCACTCTCGCTGCGTTCTTCATCGTGCCCGCCGTGGGCTTCGCGGCGTGGAGCTTCGACCGCCTGACGGACGAGGTTGAGCGGAGCCGCGATCTGCTCATTACCCAGACCCTGCGGGATGCGGCGATCACGGCGGGCAGTTCGCTGCGGGTCGCCGACGATGGCCTCGAGGAGCATCTGCTCGAGCTGAGCCGGCGCATCGACGCAGACCTCGGCCTCTACGAGGGCGGAGTACTCGCCGGCTCGAGCACGCCGGTTCTCGAGGATCTCGGGGTGATCCCGGTGCTGATGGATCCCGCCGCCTTCATCGCCCTTGGGCTTGAGGGAGAGCTGGAGCTGACCCGCGACGGCGCGGTCCGCGAGCCGAGCCAGCGGGTCGGCTACCGGGTGGTGGAGCCCGGCTTCCCCTCGGACCTGGGGGTGCTGGCTACGCCGCAGCCGGCGGAGGACCCTTCGCTGTCGGTGCGCCGTCTCGACCTCGCGCTGGTGCTGCTCCTGGCCACGCTCATCGGTGTCGCGGCGGCACTGGCGGGCGCCGGCCGCGCCTCGCGGGCGCTCTCCCGCCCGGTCGCCGAGCTTCGGCGCTCGGCGATCGCGCTGGGCAAGGGCGACTCGACGCCCTCGCGCCGCATCCATCCGCCGCTGGAGTTCGAGCCCGTGTTCGGCGCGTTCGAGCGCATGGCGGCCGACATCAGCAGCAGCCGGCAGGCCCTCGAGGCCGCCAGGAAGCGCACCGCGGACGTGCTGGCCACCGTGGCCACCGGCGTGGTGGGGCTCGATCCTGCGGGCCGGGTGCTGATCGCCAATCCCCAGGCCACCGGGATCCTCGGGACGAGCCTCGCCGAGGGTGAGCCGTTTCTCGAGCACCTGGGACCGGAGTGGTCGTCCCTCGCGATCGTGGTGACGCGCTTCCTCCAGGATCCGGAGGCGGACGCCGGGGTGGAGCTCGATGTGAGCGGCCGGCGCCTCACGGTGCAGCTCGCGCCGCTGGGGCCGGATGTGCGAGGCGTCGTCATCGCCCTCAACGACGTGACCGATCTCTCCCGGGCGGAGCGGGTACTGGCCTGGGGCGAGATGGCCCGCCAGGTCGCGCACGAGATCAAGAACCCCCTCACGCCCATGCGCCTGGGGCTGCAGCACCTGCGCCGGGTCTATCGGGATCGGCGCGGGGACTTCGACCAGACGCTGGAGGAAACGGCGGACCGGATGCTGGCGGAGATCGACCGGCTGGACACCATCGCACGGGCCTTCAGCCGCTTCGCGGCGCCTGCCGGCGAGACTCAGCCGCTCGACCGCGTCGATCTCGGACTGGTGGTCAGTGAAGTGGTTCAGCTCTACCGGTTGGCCGAGGAAGGTTGCGAGGTGGACCTGAGGCTGGAGGGTCCGGCCTTCGGTGCGGCCCGCGCGGACGAAGTGAAGGAGGTGCTGGTGAACCTGCTGGAGAACGCGCGGAACGCCGATGCCCGCCGGGTGCTGGTCACGGTTCGGGACGGCGAAATCACGGTGGCGGACGACGGCATCGGCATCGACCCGGATCTGATGCCCAGGATCTTCGAGCCGCGATTCTCCACGACGACGAGCGGATCCGGGCTCGGGCTCGCGATCGTGAAACGGCTGGTGGAGGGCTGGGGTGGCTCGATCGAAGTGGAGAGCGATACGGGGCGGGGAACGACGATCGTGGTGCGGCTGCCGGCATAGCGCCCGCCAGCCTGTCCCACTCCCTGCGCTATCGGGACCGGCCGGACGCCTGCGCGGCGACCGCAGCCGTGATCGTCTCCTGCTGCGTGGCCGAGCCACGAAGGAGCCGGAGCGCGGTCTGCAGCTGTCGGTCTGCCTTCGCCTGCCGCCGCACCACAGATTCGGTGCCGAACAGCTCCCGCGCGATCTCGTAGCCGAGCTGGTCGGCGACGTAGGCGGAGGCCTCCTCGTAGGTCTCCGGCGACAGGCTCACTCCGCCCTCGACCAGGCGGGCGTAGAGACCCTCGCGCATCGCGGCCGTGACCTGGAACGACTCGTCGGTCACGCTGCCGTCGGCCCGCAGCTCGGCCGCGTAGGCGCTCAGGACCTGGCGGAACCGCTCCAGGTCGTCGCCCAGGGCGGAATAGAGGATCCGCTCGCCGTCGGTGCGGAGCGAAGAGCGCACGGTGAGGTCTGGGAGGATTCCGCTCTGGTCCGGAATCGGTCGTCCGGCGCGGGTGCGGAGCACCTGCGGCTCCAGTGCGGGAGTCCGGTTGCCGGCGCCACCGGCGGCCTGAGCGGGCGGCCGCTGGACCCACCTGCCGCTCGGCGTGAACCACTTGGCCGTGGTCAGCTTCAGCGCGACTTCGTCGCCCAGCGGGTAGGTGGTCTGGAGCACGCCCTTGCCGTAGGTCGGGGTGCCGACGATCGCCGCCCGGTCGTGGTCCTGCAGCGCGCCCGCGATCACCTCGGCCGAGCTCGCGGTGCCGCGGTTCACCAGCAGCACCAGCCGGATGTCGTCCCAGCCGGCCGACTCCTCGGATACATAGGCCCGCGGCCGCTTGGACGCTCGTCCCCTGCTGGTGGCGACCGTGTCGCCCGGATGGAGGAAGAGCCCGGCGACCTTCACCCCTTCGCGGATCAGGCCACCCGGGTTGGAGCGCAGATCCAGCACTAGGGCCTTCATGCCCTCGGCCCTCAGACGCTCCACAGCCCCACGCAGCTCGTTGGCGGCGTTCTCGCTCATTCGGTGCAACACGACGTAGCCCACGCCCCCGGCGAGCAGGATGCCCGACGAGGCGGCAGGTACGTGGACCGCGGTGCGGGTGATCTTGCGGACCACGGGGCGGTCGGAGCCGATGGGGCGCACCAGGACGGTCACGGCGGGGCCGCCACCCCGGATCGCCTCGTCCACCTTGCCCGCGTCCCAGCCCTTGGTGCTCCTGCCGTCCACGGCGAGGATCTCGTCGCCCGGATTCAGCCCCACGATGCCACCGAACCCGGAGCCCGACTCGGCCGGACCCAGCACGCCGGTGCGCAACTGGGTGCCGGTCATCTGCCGCTGGTACTCGCGATAGCTCTCGCGCACCAGCAGCTCGGCGTAGGGATCGTTGAGGGAGGTGACGAGGGCGTTGGCGGCACGCTGGTACAGGTCGCCCTCGCCCATGGAGTCGATGTAATGGTGGTGGATCGCCCCGACGACGTTCTCGAAGAGCCGGGCCTGCTGGTACACGTTGCCCTCGACGGACGGCTTCGCCCGGGTGAGCCACGCCCCGCTCACGAACGAGATCGCGACGACCGATGTCAGCGCTATCCAGCGCGCTCGAGGGAAGTACTTCATGGCCACAGGCTCCCGCAGATTGCGCGGCCGACCGACCGAGGCAACCTCTGGAGAAGGGAAGGTGGAACGGTACGACACGCCGCCGAAAACTGCAGCAAAAGCGGGGCCGGGAGGGGCCTCAGGCGCGTGCTAGTGACCTTCGGGATTCAGCGGGTCCACGTTCAAGGTGGAGTCCCGCCAGGTCCTTAACGAGGCCAGGTGGCAGGCCTCAACGAACTTCTCCGTGGGATGCGAGCCCCGCTGGAGCAGCGCGTGCAGCATCTCGTGCCGGACCAGCCACTCCTCGCCGAGTGAATTTGCCGGGAGGTAGACCCGGTTGCCCCTGCGCATCCACCAGCCGTGGGCCACCTCGTTGCCGAGGGAGATGGCGCCGGAGGGAGAGTCCACGGCGTAGAACGTCACCTGCGACATGTCGCCCTTGAGCCCGGAGCACTCCTCGGTCTTGATCCACCACGCCTGGTAGAGCTCCAGTGTCGGAACGGCCCAGGCGCGCTCGACCGGCGCGACGGGGGCGGCACCAGACTTCGGCGCGGCACAGGCCGCGACGAGGAACGGGAGGGCATACCAGCGGGCAAGACGCATCGTGGTGCTCCGGACGAATTGCGGTTTTCGGGTCCTTCCATCGCGCCGCCGATACGGGGCGGGCGAAGCTGCTCATCTAGCTTGGCGGCATCTTCACAGCCTGCCGGTCATGCTTTCCCGGATCAGATCAGCCGCCGTGCTGGGTATCGACGCCTACCCGGTCGAAGTCGAGGTGGACATCAGCAACGGCATGCCGTCCTTCTCGACCGTCGGCCTGCCCAATGGGGCCGTCAAGGAAGGCAGGGAACGGGTGTCCGCTGCCCTGGCCAACGCGGGCTTTCAGTTTCCTCTGCGGCGGATCACAGTGAATCTGGCTCCCGCGGACATACGCAAGGATGGTTCCGCGCTGGATCTGCCGATCGCCCTGGGGCTGCTCCTGGCCAGCGGCCAGATTCCCGAAGCTAACCTAAAGCATACCATGGTGTTGGGTGAGGTGGGTCTGGAGGGTGACCTCCGCCCCATCCGGGGCGCCCTCTCAGTGGCCCTCGCCGCCCGTGCCGCAGGATGCAGCGAACTGCTCCTCCCTGCGGACAATCTGTCCGAAGCAGGTGTCGTTCAGGACCTCGTGGTGCGCGGCGCCAGGACCCTGGTCGAGGTCTGCGACCACCTGAGGGGCAGCCGGCCCATCGCTCCGGTCCGTATCAGCCCCAACGCCGTCGTATCCGCCCCGGTTCCGGACGTCGTGGACCTGGCCGACGTCCGCGGCCAGGCCGCCGCGAAGCGTGCGCTGGAGGTGGCGGCGGCGGGCGCCCACAACATCCTCCTCATCGGGCCGCCGGGAGCGGGCAAGACCATGCTGGCCCGCCGGCTGTCCACGATCCTGCCGTCCCTGACGCTGGAAGAAGCGCTGGAGACCACCAGAGTCCACAGCGTCGCCGGGCTGCTCGGCGTCGGCCAATCACTGTGCACCGTCCGGCCATTCCGGGCGCCCCACCACACCGTGAGTGACGCCGGGTTGATCGGCGGGGGCTCTCCCCCGCGACCCGGCGAGGTCAGCCTGGCCCACGGCGGCGTACTCTTTCTCGACGAGCTCCCCGAATTCCGTCGCAATGTCCTCGAGGCGCTGCGACAGCCGCTGGAGGATGGAACGGTCACGCTGAGCCGCGCGGCCCTGAGCCTGTCCTTCCCAGCCCAGTTCATGCTGGCCGCGGCGATGAACCCCTGTCCCTGCGGCTACCGGGGCGATCCGGTGCAGGCCTGCCGCTGTGCGCCACCCGAGGTCGAACGGTACCGCTCCCGCGTGTCGGGGCCGCTGCTCGACCGGATCGACATCCATCTCGAAGTCCCCGCCGTCCCCTATCGCGACCTGGCCTCGATGCCGGCAGAGGAGTCGAGCGCCGCCATCCGGGCCCGGGTGGAACGCGCGCGCGAAGTCCAGCGCGAGCGGTTCCGCGACCGTCCTGGTCTCCACGCGAATGCCAGGATGGCGGCGCGTGATGTCCGCAGGCACTGCTCCCTGAGTGCGCCGGTGGAGGGGCTCCTGCGGGAGGCGGTTACCCGCCTGGGCCTTTCCGCGCGCGCCTACCACCGGGTGCTCAAGATCGCGCGCACGATCGCCGACCTTGGCGGATCGGAGGCCCTTGCCTCCAATCACGTCAGCGAGGCCATCCAGTATCGAAGCCTGGATCGGCGGCGGGCAGTTGCCTAACGAGCAATTCGATTATAGGTGCGAGGGGGACTCGACTGCAGAAATCTGCACAATCGGACCGGCCGGCACAACCGGCCACGTCGGGGAACGATGGGGAAGGTGGACGTCCTGGTCGCGTTCAGGGTCGAGTCCTATCGGCTAAAGCGCGAGGCGCCCTTCGGACACCAACACGGATGAGCCCCCCACCCGCACCGCGGAGATCCGGCCGCGCTCGCGGTCGCAGCTCACGTGGAGCCGGCTGGGACGGCCCATCTCCACTCCTTGCTCCACGACCCATTGCAGCGTTCCGCTCTCGGTCCCGCTCGGAGGCGCGAGGAAACCCGCCAACGCTGCGCAGGCCGAGCCAGTAGCCGGATCCTCGGGAACGCCGAACGCAGGCGCGAACATCCTGGCTCTGACGTCCACGCCGTTCCCTCCGCCCGTGAGGACAAGGGGAAAGACCGACGACGTCCACCAGCTCGCCAGCGATCGCTCCCACGCGCCCGGATTGATCCGCGCCCGGCCCAGCGTCTGCTCATCCCGAACCGGCACGAACAGGTAGGGGACGCCACAGGACAGCCCCCGCGGCGGCGATGGGTCCGCCAGGAGGTCCTCGGGTCGCAGCGAGAGTGCAGAGGCGATCTCCTCCATCGGTGGCGGCGCGGGGCCTTCCTCCGGAACCCGCGCCGCCGTGAGCTCGCAGTAGCCGGGACGGCCGTCCTGGGCGCGGATGCTCACCGGCACGGGGCCCACGCCCTCCTCGAAGACTATCGAGGCTCCCGACGCATCGAGGGGCACCTCCCCGATGCTGGCGAGCACGAAGGCGGTGCCGACCGTCGGATGCCCGGCGAACGGCAGCTCGGCGGTGGGAGTAAAGATCCGAAGCCTGCGGGTGTGGGCCGGGTTCGCGGGGGGGTACACGAATACCGTCTCGGAGAGGTTGAGCTCTCGAGCGATCGCCTGCAGGACGCGAGTCTCGAGCTCTTCCGCCTCCGGAAAAACGGCGAGCTGGTTGCCGCCGAACATCTGTTCGGTGAAAACGTCCGCAGTGAAGAAGCGCATGGCACCGTGCTCAGAGATGGGTGACGACCGAGAAGGGCACCAGGTAGCTCGTCGACTCCCAGCTCAGCCGGAGCACGCCACCGTCTCCCGACGGCTCGATCGCGATGGTGAACCGCTCCACCGGTTCGGCCAGGCTCTCGCGGACCATCTCCACACGCGCGAGGTCCAGGCTGCTCTCGTAGTGCGTGCCCCACTGTCCCGTGCGCCGATTCAGGATCAGGGTCGCACCGTCGTGCCTCGGCACCGTCCACAGGCTGTACGTCCCGGCGGGGATCCGCTCTCCACCGATGACGAGCGGGGTGTCGGTCGTGAATTGAGTAGCCTCGTTGGCTCCGGTGCGCCACACCCGTCCCCAGGGCACCACCTGGCCGAACACGACGCGCCCCCGTCGGCTGGGCCGGCCGTAGTCCACCATCATGCGTGCGGGTCCGATCTCGCCCCAGGCGGTGTCCCGCGGAGACAGTTGGCCGACCGGACCATGGGCCTCTTCCGCCGCCGCGAACGTGCGAGCGAAGTGCTCCAGGTCCGGCGCCTGCACCCGGCGGACCTCCACCTTGGCCGTCGTGGCGCTGCCATCCATCGCCAGCATGCGGCCGGTGGAGTCCACGGTCACCACCGCGGGGGCATCGAAGAACCCGATGACGACCGCACCATCCTGACGACGGGTCACATAGGTCGGGTACGCCACCGGTGCCCCCACACCCACCCAGTCGAAGGCCACGCTGTCGAGACCGAGGTGAGTCGCCCGGAGAATCGCCTGCTCCACCAGCGCGTGGGAGAAGGCGGCCAGCGGCATCGAGCCGGGACGTGCGGGCACCTTGAGGACTCGCGTAGTGTCGCCGAGCGTGAGCTGGACGTCGGCCGTGTCGCCTCGGAAGCGGAGCCGGCCGCGGCTCACTCGGGGCGGCTGCGAGTGCGCGAGCAGGGGCGTGACGACGAGATCCAGGCTCTGCACCTCCCCAACGGCATCGAGCGCGGCCGTATAGGTGACCCGCCGCGCCGCGGGGACGCGAAGCACGATCTCGCTCTCCAGCGTCGTGGCGGAGCGGCTGTAGCGCTCGACCGCAAGAGTGTCCTCACCGAGGCAGACGACGAAGCCATCGTCACTCGGGCGCTGGGCATGCACCACGCTCGCCGGCGCGGAGATCAGCAGCAGGCAGGCGAGGGGACGAGTGATCGACGGGGGCATGCGGGCCGCGTGGGTTGAGGGATGGGCGGCTGTCCGCTCACTCTACGGCTCGGCGGGCGAGAGGGTTTCCCGGACGTCACTCGTCATGGCGTGGCCGGCGGCGATCGCGTTTCAGGGCGGAGCGTCTGCGCTTCGCTTCCAGCCGCGCCGCCTTCGCGGCCCGGGTCGGCCGTGTCCGCTTGCGCGGCTTGGGAACCACGAGCGCGGAGGCGACCAGCTCCCGCAGGCGCTCGGTGGCGGCCTCGCGATTCCGGAGCTGACTCCGCGACTCGGAGGCGACTACTCGCAGCCGGCCCTCTGCGTCCAGTCGGCGGGACAGTCGCTCCAACAGGCGGGCGCGCAGCTCCTCCGTCAGCGATGGCGAGGCGCGCACGTCCCACCAGACCTCGATGCGGGTGGATGAGGTGTTGACGTGCTGCCCGCCAGGGCCGCTGGAGCGCGTGGCGCGATAGTCCAGCTCGGTGAGCGGGAGGAACAACGCCGGTGTGATCTCGAGATAGCCGTCAGGCACGCAGAGAACTTAGCGCTTCTTACGCGCGGTTTCTCGGGGGTTTACGTTTCTCTCCCATGACGGACCTCGATCAGCTGCGGCGGCACCTGCGGGGATTCGGCAAGGTGCTTCTGGGGTATTCGGGCGGGGTCGACTCGGCGCTGCTCGCCGTCGTGGGTAGCCAGACGCTCGGGCCCGGGCGGTTCCTGGCGGTCATCGGACGCAGTCCTTCCTATCCCGAGGCGCAGTGGCGGACGGCGGTGGACCTGGCCCGGCGGTTCGGCGTGGCGCTGCTGGAGCTGGACACCCGCGAGCTCGAAGACCCGCGCTACCTCCGCAACGACACCGATCGCTGCTACTTCTGCAAGGCGGAGCTGTGGGCCCGGCTCGCCGAGGTCGCCGGCCGGCAGGACTTCGATACCATCATCGACGGCACCAACGCGGACGACCTCGGCGAGTACAGGCCGGGGCTTCGCGCAGGGCGCGAGGGAGGAATCCGCTCGCCGCTCGCGGAGCTCGGCTGGAGCAAGGCGGCCGTGCGCGCGGCGAGCCGCACGCTGGGGCTCCCCACTTGGGACGCACCGGCCGCCCCCTGTCTCTCCAGCCGGGTGCGGTACGGCCTCGGGATCACGCCGGGACGGCTGCGACAGGTGGAGGAGGGCGAGGCCTACCTCCGGGCGCAGGGCGTGGCGGGGGATCTCCGTGTCCGCCACCACGGCACCCACGCGAGCGTGGAAGTCGCCGCCGCCGAGATGCCGCTGGTGCGCGCGAGGTGGGACGAAGTCGAGCGGTTTTTCGCCGGGCTCGGGTTCGAGCGAGTCGAGTTGGATCCATCGGGGTATCGGCGCGGCCGGCTCCTCACGCTGGCGCCGCATGGCGGAGACTGATGCGGCTGTTCGCGGCGCTGCCCATCGCCGAGCCCGCGCGAGGCGAGATCGTGAAACTGCTGGCGCGCCTGCGGGACCCGGGCTGGCCGCTGCGGCTGGTGCACGACCACGGGCTGCACCTCACCATGAAATTCTTCGGTGAAGTGCCGCCCGGGCGGCTCGAAGTGATCGAGGAGGCGGTGCGGGCGGCCGTGCCGGGCACCGGCGCGCTCCACCTTCAGCTTGCCGACGTCGGTGCGTTTCCCAGCAAGCATCGCCCGCGAATCATCTGGGTGGGGCTCGACGCGCCGCCGGGACTCGAGCTGCTGCAGGACCGGCTGGAGCGCCGCGCCGAGGCGATCGGCTTTCCGCCCGAGGGCGCCCCGTTCAGACCGCACGTCACCCTGGCGCGGGTGCGCGAGGGATACCGGCTGCCGGCGGGCGCGCTCGAGAGTCTGGATGGGCAGTACGACCCGGTCGGGTTCCTGGCCTCGGAGCTGGTGCTCTACGAGAGCGTGCTCGGCCGCGGGGGACCGCATTACGAGCCGCGGCTCACGCTGGAGCTGGCGTCTTGATGGGGTGTCTGACCGCACCCCTCAGACTGCTCGGGTGCCTCGTGCTGGTGGCGGCGCTGGGCCTCGCGTGGTTCTACCGGGATCGCCTGGAGCACGAGGCCCGGCGGGCGATCGACCGCGTGCGCAACGTGGCTCCCTCGTCGGGAGGGAGGCCGGGTGTGAGCGCGCTGGAGTCCGCCAAGGCGAAGGTGGATTCCCTGAACGGCTGGCGCGCCGACTCGGTCGTGCTTACGCCCTCGGAGTTCGCCTCGCTGGTGGGGAGCGGGATGGATCCCCAGCTCCGGGAACAGCTGGACTCGCTACGGGTGGAGCTGCTCGATGGAGAGATTCGGGTCAGCGCGAGACTCCACACCGCCGCCCTCTCGCCGGAGCTGGTCGGACCGCTCGCCGGGGCGCTGGGCCCGACCGAACCGGTGGAGGCAGCAGGCCCGTTGCGCGTGACCCGGCCCGGGGCGGGGGAGTGGCGGGTGCGATCCTTCCGGATCGGCAACTTCCCGGTTCCCGACGAGATGGTCCCGCGCCTCGTGGGCCAGGCGCTCGGCGATCCCGATCGCACCACGGTGCCGGTGAAGGTACCGGAGGGCGTCCGGGCGATCCGCGTCCGCCCCGGTGGCGCCACCCTCTACGGAGCGACACGTTCATGAGCCATCGAGTGCTCATCGTGGACGATGAGCAGGGCATCCGTCAGGCGCTGAAGCAGGTGCTGGAGTACGAGGATCTCGAGGTCCGGGTGGCGGCGTCGGGTGGCGAGGCCATCAGCCTCTACACCGAGTTCCGCCCCCATCTGGTGTTTCTCGACGTAAAGATGGCCGGGCTCGACGGGCTGGAGACGCTCACCCGATTGCGCGATCTCGACCCTGGGCCGCAGATCGTGATGATCTCGGGTCACGGAACGATCGCCACCGCGGTGGAGGCCACCCAGCGGGGCGCCTTCGACTGCCTGGAGAAGCCGCTCGACACGGACCGCCTGCTCCTCACCGTTCGGAATGCGCTCGCCCACGCGGAGCTGGTCGGCGAGAACGCGCGGCTCCGGGAGGCGGCGGGCGGCCGCTACCAGATGGTGGGCACCAGCCCCGCGCTGCAGCAGGTCCAGGAGCTGGTGGCGAAGGTCGGGCCCACGGCCGCCCGGGTGCTGATCACCGGGGAGAACGGCACCGGCAAGGAGCTGGTCGCCCGCGCCCTGCACGAGGCCTCCCCCCGGCGCGACAAGGCGTTCGTTGAGGTGAATTGCGCCGCGATTCCCTCGGAGCTGATCGAGAGCGAGCTGTTCGGCCACATGAAGGGCTCCTTCACCGGCGCCTTCGCGGACCGCGCGGGCAAGTTCGAGCAGGCGGATGGCGGCACGCTCTTCCTCGACGAAGTGGGCGACATGTCGCAGCCGGCGCAGGCGAAGCTGCTCCGCGTGCTCCAGGAGGGTGTGGTGACGCGCATCGGCGGTGCCAAGTCC
>JBKPGZ010000042.1:0-11291 GCA_046729675.1 Gemmatimonadota bacterium
GGAGAATACCCGGCGTGATCTGATTCACAACCGGCCGGTTCCTCTGGCTACGTCGAATTGCCGATGGTAGCCTAGTGGAGATGAGATCCCTCCCGGCACTCACACTCCTCCTCGCCGCCTGCGGCACGGCCGCCGACTCGCACCCCGCCGTCCCGGCTCGGTGGGAGAGCCGCGCACCGGTGCCTGAGGCCCGCACCGAAGTGAGTGTGGCGGCCGACGACTCATTGATCTACCTGATCGGCGGGTACGGCCGGGGGGAGGGTCGCCGGCCGTCCGCCCCTCGGGCGATGCTGGTGTACGATCCGGCGGCGGACCGGTGGACCACGGCCGCCGAGATCCCGGAAGGGCTGAACCACTCGGCGTTCGCCGCGGTGGACGGCAAGCTCTACATCATCGGCGGCTTCAAGGAGAGCAGCCGATCGGCCACCGGCGCGGTGCGGATCTACGATCCGGCCCAGGGGAGCTGGCGGGATGGGGCTCCCATGCCGACGCCCCGCGGCGCGTTGGCTGTGGCGGTGCTGGATGGAAAGATCCACGCGATCGGCGGAAACGCCGCGAGGGGGGTGGGTCTCGAGACGCACGACCACGGCGTCGCCGCCCGGGACCGGTCGGTCGGCACCCACGAGGTCTACGATCCCACCCAGGACAAGTGGACGCGGCTGGAGCCGATGTTCACCGCCCGGAACCACCTGGGCGCCGCGGCGGTGGCGGGAAAGATCCATGTGGTGGGCGGCCGGGTCCCGGGCGACATGGAACTCACGACCCACGAGATCTACGATCCAGCCACCGACTCGTGGGAGACGGGGCCGCCGATGCCGACCGGGCGCAGCGGCATTGCCGTGGTCGCCCACCGGGGGCGCCTCTACGTATTCGGTGGCGAGACGGTTCGACGCTTCTCGTCCAAGACCTTCGACGCGGCCGAGCGGTTCGATCCTGGGACCGGCCGCTGGGAACGGCTCCCGCCGATGCCCACGGCGAGGCACGGCCTCGGCGCGGCGTCGTTCCGTGAGGCGATCTACGTGCTGAGCGGCGGCCCCAGGGCGAGGCTCACACTGGGCGACGCCAACGAGCGGCTGGTGGAGCTTCCGTAAGGCCCCTGCGGGCGTATCTTTGCAGCATCCCTTGCAAAGCTCCCTGATGCCTCCATCCCTCGCGCGGTGAAACCCGAGCTCGTCGCGCAGTTTCAGTCCGCGCTGGCAGGCCGCTATACCATTGACCGCGAGCTGGGCCGCGGCGGCATGGCGACCGTCTTCCTCGCACACGACCGCGACGGCGCCGAGGTCGCCCTCAAGCTCCTCAATCCCGACCTCGGCTCCACCATCGGCGCAGATCGGTTCCGTCGCGAGATCCGGGTCGCCACCCAACTCCAGCACCCGAACATCCTCGGCGTTCTCGACTCGGGGGTCACCGAAATCGCCCCCGGGGTGGAATTTCTCTGGTTCACCATGCCCTACGTCCGCGGTGTCAATGTGTGGGAGCGCTTCGAGAAGACCGGCGCGTTCGCCCCGGACGAGGTGGTGCGTATCGGCCGCGCCGTGGCGGATGCACTGGCGTTCGCCCACGAGAAGGGCGTGGTCCACCGCGACATCAAGCCCGACAACATCCTGCTGGAGGGAGATCGCGTCCTGGTGGCGGACTTCGGCGTGGCCCGCGCCGTGAGCGAGGTCCACGAGAAGCTCACCGCCACCGGAATGGTGGTGGGGACGCCGACCTACATGAGCCCCGAGCAGGCGAGCGGCGACAGGGAGATCGACGGTCGGAGCGACGTCTTCGCGCTCGGCTGCGTGCTCTACGAGCTGCTCGCGGGCGAGGCGCCCTTCGACGGGCCGACGCCTCAGGCGGCATTGATGCGCCGATTCATGGGGCCGCCTCGCTCGCTGCGCCCTCTGATCGATGTGCCTGAGGCGCTCGAGGCGACGGTGCTGAAGTCGCTGGCCCGGGACCCCAAGGACCGCCATCAGACCGCCGCGGCGTTCTCCGAAGCGCTGGCGGGTCGAACCCCTGCTCCGCTGGCACCGGAGCCGGCACCGAGCGCGGCCAAGGCGGGAGGCCGCGGCTGCCTCGGCACGGTGGTCCTGGCCTTGGTGCTGGGCGGTCTGGGGGTGTCGGCCGGCTGCGGGGAGCGCGATGCGACGCTCCACTCGGGCGCATGGCAGTTCAAGGTGGACACGATGCCTTCCCAGGGCGGCGGAAGCGTCCGTCAGCGATCGTTTCTCAGGGTGGTGGGCCAGGAGGGGCCCCAGGGAGAGCCGCGGACGAAGCCGGTGATCCTCAGCTTCGACTGCCTCCCCGACCAGGCGAGCAGCACCATCATGACCGATCAGGCGCTCCGCCAGGGGAGCGTGGAGGCCAAGGTCACCGTGGACGGGGGGTCGCCGCTTCAGCTCCCCGGCTTTGCCGGTACAACGCCGTCGGGCGGCCAGGTGGTCCTGACCGTTCGCCAGGACTCGCTGCTCGCGGCGCTCAACGGACACGAGCGCGCGGTGGTCGAGTACGCCGACGGCGCGGGGTCGTCCCACTCCACGGCGGAGTTTCCCCTGGCCGGCCTGGAAAAGCTCCGGGAGACGTTCCTCGCCGCATGCGCGAAACGAGGAGGTTGAGCTGGGACCTTCCTAGGGCAGCTTCACGATCTTGGCGACCGACGGCACCCCGCTCGAATTCACGATGAACAGCATGTAGTGTCCCGGCGGAGCCAGCTTGGTATTCAACGGCGCGGTCACCGTCAGCGAGCCGCTTCCCACCGAGAAGTTCAGCCGCATACCGCGCTGGTTCATGTCGGTCGCATGGGTGACGGCGGAGAGTCGGACCAGCATCACCTTCGTGATCTGGGCCGCGCTGGCGGTCCCGACGGTGAACGTCGTTCCATAGGCGATGGCGGAGACGCTGGAGATGACCGGCCGCGTGGCCGGGGTCCCGTCGGACTTGAACAGGTAGGGCGGAGAGAAGATCTCCGCGGTCAGGTCGTCGGAAAGGCCGGTCGCCGCCGGCTCCCCGCTTCCCGCCACCAGGACCCGGGCGTCGGGCAGCAGGAGCGCGGTCGTGTGATAGACGCGGTAGTGGCTCATGCTCGCGAGCTTCTTCCACGAGCCGGGCTTGGCCGGGTCCCACTGCTCCGCGGCGAGCACCGCGCTCGAGGTGGGCGCGCTGTTGAAGCCGCTAGCGTTGGTCCCGCCGGTGACCAGCACCGTGCCGTCGGCCAGCAGCGTGGCGTTGATCTGGCGCCGCTCAATGGACATCGAGCCGGTGAAGTCCCATACGCGGCTGCCCAGAAGGTCGATGACCTCCGCCGTGGCGGTCGGCGTGCCGCCTCCCACCACCAGGATCTTCCCGGTGTCGTACATGACGGCTGAGCCGTAGTCGCGATAGCCGAAGCGGCGGGTCGGACCGGTGGTCCACGCCCCCGAGCCTGTCGTGGTGAGGAACGCCGTGGTCTGCTCCGGCCCCGCCATGAAGACCTTGCCATCCGGCGCGACGAACATCATCGGGTAGTAGGGCACGCTCCTCGCCGCCCCCGTGAGCGCCTGCCACCGGTTCTGTCCCGGGAGGAACAGCTCCGGGATCCGGTTGAGCGCCGCGGCGGTGTCGCCGCCGGAAATGGCGAGGATGTAGCCAGTGGGCAGGGTCGTGAGCGTCGGGTACCAGCGCCCGTTCTGCATGTCCGCGGACCGAATCCACTGACTGGTCCCCTGATCGAACTGGAACGCCGATTTGAGGCCGAAGTTGTCGGCGCCGGCATGCCCGCCCGCCAGGAAGAGCTTCCCGTTCCTCAGCAGCGTGAGACCGCTGCAGAAGAAGTCCGCCGGCAGGGGGAGGCTGGTGAAGGCGCCCGGGCTGGCCGGGTTCCAGAGGACCGGCTGACGGTGGTGCCTGCCGTAGGTCACGACCCGACGGTTGGGCAGCAGGGCGGCATGGATCGCCACCGCCGGCCAGGCGAACGGCGCGGACCACTGCCCCATCGTGCCGGCATCCCTGGCCGCCGCGAGCGCCTCGAAGCTGACGATGACCTTCACGTTCCTCGACATCGTCGTGACGCACGACCCGAGGCTTCTCCAGCCTCCCTCGGCGGACTTCTCGCACTGGCCGCCGGCCCACGCCTTGATCCCCCGCCCGCTCGCGGCGTTCGCCGTCAGCTTGACCGACGTGCCGCGAGGGAATCCCGCGCTGCAGTTGCCGGAGACCGCCTCGCCGTCGGCGATGGTGCAGCTGATACCGCTGGGCGTGGAGTACACCGTGCCGCTTCCGCTGGCGCCACCGGCAACGGTCAGGGTGAACGTGGTCGGTGCGGGAACGAAGGTCGCGGCCACCGCCCGGTCGCGGTCCATGGTGATCTGGCAGACCTGCGGAGCCTCGACCAGCGGGGTGCAGGTGGCGCCCCACTCGGCATCGAGCTTCAGCACCGCCCCGCCCACGGCGGTCGCCGTCACGCTCACCACGGTCCCGGCGGCGAATGTCCCCGTGCAGATCCCGCTCGCGGCGGCGCCGGCCGTGCCGCCGGTGATCGAGCACTCGATCCCACCCCGGTTCGAAGTGACCACCCCGCTGGCCGAGCTGCTGCCGGTCCCGACCGTCAACTGGTAGGTCTCCCCGGGGGTGAACCCGGGAGGCTCGGTCGGCTCTTGACCGCAGGCATGGAGGAAAATCAGCAGGCTCGCCGTGGCCACGGCGAGGTGGCCACGCACTCGGCGGACGCGGATCATGTGGACCTCAGGGGACGCGTACCCCAGGTACGACGGGCATTCAAGGTGTAATTGGCAAGTCACGTGCCGGTGGCCATGCGCGCGCAAATCTCGGCGGCGCATGAACCTGGCTCAGGGTTGCCAAGCCTCCGGCGAGGGGTCTGTAGGAGGGGGTCAACAACGGCTCGGGCCGGTGTCGAGCTGCCGGATCCCGCCAGGGGCCTGCCGGTGACCGCTCCGGGAATAGATTTCCGCATCCCGGTGCACCAGACCCCTCTCTCCGGCGGTGTGACCACATGGGCAGATTCGCGAACATCCTCGAGACCGTCGGGAACACACCGGTGGTCAAGGTCGGCAAGCTCGCACCCGCGGGCATCGACCTGTACGTCAAGATCGAAGCGTTCAATCCACTTGGATCCGTCAAGGATCGCCTCGCACTCGGCATCATCGAGGACGCCGAACGGAGGGGCACCCTCAAGCCCGGCCAGACCGTAGTCGAGGCCACCAGCGGCAACACCGGTATCGGTCTGGCCATGGTGTGCGCGCAGAAGGGGTATCCCCTCGTCGTCACCATGGCGGATTCGTTCAGCGTGGAGCGCCGCAAGCTGATGCGCTTCCTGGGCGCCAAGGTGGTGCTGACGCCGGCGGCTGCGGGCGGCACCGGGATGGTCGCCAAGGCCGTGGAGCTGGCCGAGACGCACGGCTGGTTCCTGACCCGGCAGTTCGAGAACGAGGCCAACGCCGACTTCCACTCCCGCACGACTGCCCGTGAGATCGTGGCCGACTTCGCCGGGGAGCGGCTCGACTACTGGGTCACCGGCTTCGGGACCGGCGGCACGCTGAAGGGAGTCGCCCGGGTGCTCGCGAAGGAGCGGCCGGAGACGCGGATCGTCCTGGCGGAGCCCGCGGATGCGCCGATCGTGTCGAGCGGCATACGGCAGGAGCGGAATTCGGATGGGTCGCCGTCGGCCCGGCACCCGTCGTGGAAGCCGCACCCAATTCAGGGCTGGAGTCCGGATTTCCTGCCGAAGCTCGCCGGCGACGCCGTAGATGCCGGGCAGGTCCACCGGGTGCTTACCGTGCCCAAGGAGGACGCGATGCGGTGGAGCCGCCAGCTCGCGGCGGTGGAAGGGATCTTCGTCGGCATCTCGGCAGGCGGTACCTTCGCGGCGGCGATGGATGTCGCCATGGGCGCCGCCCGGGGCTCCACGATCCTCTGCATGCTGCCCGATACCGGTGAGCGCTACCTCACGACACCCCTGTTCGCCGACATCCCGGTGGACATGACGCCGGAGGAGGTCGCGATCCTGCAATCAACCGCCACCTTCGCCGAGAAACCGGTCGGCGTGCCCGCAGCGGCCTTGCCCTGACGCGTTCCCTGTCACCCTGAGCGCAGCGAAGGGGAGCAGATCGAGCATGGTCCCCTTCACTTCGTTCAGGGTGAACCGCGCCCGCGATCAGATGCGAACGATCACCACGCTTGACAGCTAGACCTAACATCGTTAGGTTGATTTCCATGGTAAACTGCGAAGGAGCGACGGTCGATGGGTAGCGCCGAGCGCCGGACCCGCGAGCGGGAGGAGACCCGGGAGCGCATCCTCGACGCCGCCCGCGGGATGTTCGTGGAGCGGGGCTTCGAGGCCACGACCATGCGAGCCATCGCCGATCGGATCGAGTACACCCCGACGGCGATCTACCACCACTTCCTCAACAAGGAAGCGCTGCTCGCCGAGCTTTCGGCCCAGGACTTTCGCGCCCTCGCCGCCGCCTTCCAGAAGCTCGGGCGCATCGCGGACCCGATCGAGCGGCTCCGCCGGTGCGGGCAGGCCTATGTGGAGTTCGGTCTCCGCCACCCCATGCAGTACCAGTTCATGTTCATGACTCGCAAGCCGCCGGAGGTTATGCAGGCTCTCCGCAGCTCCGACCCGAGCGAAAACGCCTTCTCGTTCTTGCGGCAGACCTGCGCCGACGCGATCGCCACCGGCCGCCTCCGCCCCGAGTACCAGAACCCGGACCAGGTGGCGCTGATGGCCTGGTGCGCGCTTCACGGGTTCCTGTCGCTCCGGATCGTCAAGGCCGAGAAGGATGATCTGATCGATTGGGGCGAGCCCAAGGCCACCGCGCTCCGGATCTGCGATGCGCTGCTCGAGGGCGTGCTGCAACCCGGCTGATTTTTTGGCCGTCGACTTAACAGTGTAAGGTACAATGACACTATTAGGTAGCATCTCGAAGCTCACTCCCGCGGCCGCGCTGATCGCCGCGTGCGCCGCGTTCGCTCCGCTCCCCGCCCAGCAGTCGGCGTCCGACCCACTCGGCGGCATCGTCGCCGAAGCACTCAAGAACAATCTCGGCCTGGCCCAGGAGGATCTCGCCGTCGAGCGCGCCGAGGCAGGCGTGCACGAGGCGCGCGGCCGCTTTTTCCCCGCCCTGTCGCTCGACTCGCGCTACACCGAGCTGAACGGCGGGCTCAATCTGGGCGACTTCGTGAATCCGGCATACGCCGCGCTGAACCAGGTGACGGGCGTCAACCGGTTCCCCACCGATCTCGACGTCACCCTGCCGACGCGGCACGATTCCCGGCTCCGGCTGACCCAGCCGGTCTTCGACGCCTCGATCCTCGCCGGACACGCGCTCGCCCGGCACACCCGCGATGGCCAGCAGCTGGAGCGCGGCGCGGCCGCGCGCCGGCTCGCCGCCGAGGCCCAGACGGCGTTCCTCGACGTGGGTGCCGCCCGAAGCGCCCGCCGTACCTGGGTAGCCACCTTGGCGCTGGTGACCGAGAGCGAGCGGGTCGCTCAACGGCTGGTGGACGCGGGCAAGGCCACGCCGGACCAGGTGCTCCGCGCCCGCGCCGACGTCAGCGAGGTGGAACAGCGAGTGAACGAGGCCCGGCAGACCGAGCACGCGGCGGCCCGCTCGCTCAACCGGATCCTGCGCCGCCCGCTGGATGCGGCGGTGGGGGAGCTGCCCGACTCGATGTTGCGTTTCGAGATCACGCTCACCGAGGAGCAGGCGGTCGTGGCCGCGCTGGCGCGCCGCGAGGAGCTGGCCGGAACCGAGGCCGGCATTCGCGCCGCGGACGCCGGTGTCCGTCTCGCCTCGGCGTCGTTCCTCCCCAGTGTCTCGCTCGCGGTGGATTACGGGTTCCAGGGAACCGATCTGGCGTTCCGGGGCGACGACGACTTCGCGGCGCTCTCGGTGGTGCTGTCCTGGAACCTCTTCAACGGCGGCCGGGATCAGGCTCGCCGGAGCGCCGCCCGCGCCGACGCGGAACGGCTGCGGCTGCGCCGCGCGGAAGTCGAGGACCTGGTGCGACTCGACGTGCGCCAGGCATATGATGCCGCCGTCGTAGCCCGCGACGCCATCGCGACCTCCGAGGCGAGGCTGGCCGCCGCGCGCCGGAGTTTCGAGCTGGTGCGCCGCCGCTACGAGGAGGGCCTCGCCACCCAGGTCGAGTTCCTCGACGCGCGCACCGCCTACACCAACGCCGACCTCAATCGCAGCGCGACCGTCTACCGCTACGCGATCCGGTACGTGGATCTCGAGCGTGCCGCCGCGCTGCGTGACATCACCTCCTAGAGGATCCGAGTCATGCGTAGCACCGCGCACCTCACGCTCACGTTCGCCCTCGCGCTGGGCGCGGCCTCCGTCGCCGCCTGCTCCCGCGGCGGCGCCGAAGAGCCGGTCGCCGTGGCTCACCAGCGGGCCGTCGTTCGTGCCGCACCGGTCACCGATACCCTGGTCGCCCGACCCATCCTCGCCACCGGCACCGTCGCTCCAGCGGACGAGGCCGCCCTGGGCTTCAAGATCGGGGGCGTGATCGAGCGGATCACCGTGGACGAGGGCGACGTCGTGCGAGCCGGCCAGATCCTCGCCGCGCTCGACCTGCGTGAGATCAACGCGACGCTCGCCCGAGCCAGGAGCGGAGCCGCGAAGGCCGAGCGCGACCTCGGACGCGCGCGCAAGCTCTACGCCGATAGCGTGGTCGCACTCGCCGACCTGCAGGATTCCGAAACCGCATCCGAGGTGGCGCGGGCGGATCTGGAGACGGCAGCGGTCAACCGGCGCTACGCGGTGATCGTCGCGCCGGCAGCAGGCGTCGTGCTCCGCCGGGCAGCCGAGCCCGGGGAGAACATCTCCGCCGGCGCGCCCGTCCTCGTGGTCGGCAGCCGTGGCAGCCGCCACGGTCAGGTGTTGGAGGTCAGCCTCGCCGATCGGGACGCGATCTCGGTCCGGCAGGGTGATCCCGCGGTTGCTCGGTTCGACGCCCTGCCGGGCCGCGACTTCGAGGGCCACGTCGTTCGCATCGGCGCGGCGGCGGACCCCGTCACGGGAACCTATGAGATCGAGATCGCGCTCGACGACGGGGAGATGCTGGCGGCCGGACTGGTGGGCCGGGTGGAGATTCGTCCCTCGCGAGCCGCTCCGGCCACCCTGGTTCCGATCGAGGCGGTGCTCGAGGCCGACGACGCCGAGGCCACGATTTATGCGCTATCGCCTGACGGCGCCAGAGCGGAGCGGCGCCGCGTCACCCTCGCGTTCATCGACGGCGACCGGGCAGCGGTGGCGCACGGGCTCGAGGACGCGTCGCGGGTGCTCACCGACGGAGCGGCCTACCTCGACGACGGCGCGGCCGTGCGGGTGGTGCCATGAGTCTCCTGGACTTTCCGGTCCGCCGCTGGCAGTTCACCGTCGTCCTCTTCGTCATGCTGGCGGCGCTGGGTGTGAGCTCCTGGCTCTCGATTCCCAAGGGCGAGGACCCTCCGCTCTACGTGCCGACGTTCACGGTCATCGCCGTGTACCCCGGCGCCAGCCCGGCTGACCTCGAGCGACTGGTCGTACGCGAGGTCGAGGAAAGGCTCGACGCGCTGGAGAACGTGGACCAGATCGAGAGCCGGATTGAGGACGGCGTGGCCACGGTGAATGTGGAGTTTGAGTTCAGCGAGGACCCGGACGACCGCTACGACGAGGTGATCCGGGAGATGAACGCCCTCCGCCCCGAGCTGCCCGCGGAGCTGGCGAGCCTCACGGTGGAGAAGGTCACCACCCTCGATGTCGCCATCGCTCAGGTGGCCCTGGTGAGCGAGGCCGCGCCGTACCACGTGCTCGATGACCTGGCCGAGGGGCTGGAGGACCGGCTCACCGCGCTCCCGGGGGTGCGGGAGGCCGAGCGCTGGGGCGTGCCGGAGCGGCAGGTGGATGTGGAGCTCGACCTGGGGCGGCTGTCCCGGCTGGACCTGCCGCCGAGCCGGGTGCTCCAGGCGATCGGCGGCGAGAGCGCGGACTTCCCGGCCGGACGGGTGGAGGCGGGCGCGCGGGTGTTCAACGTGCGCTCCAGCGGGAGCTACGAGAGCCCGGACCAGGTGGCGGCCACGGTGGTCGCGGCGAGTGACCGCGGTCTGGTCCACGTAGGCGACGTGGCGGACGTGACCTGGGGCTACGCCGACTCGACCTACCGTGCGCGCTACGACGGCCACCGCGCGGTCTTCCTCACGGTGACCCAGCAGGACGGCCAGAACATCGGCGCGGTGCGGGATCGCGTGTGGGCCGCGCTGGACGCCTTCGAAGCGGAGCTGCCAGCCGGCATCGCGCTGGAGCGGGGCTTCGACCAGGCCCACAACGTCGCCCATCGGCTCTCGCGGCTGGGCGAGGACTTCCTGATCGCCATCGGGCTGGTGCTGCTGACCCTCATCCCTCTGGGCCTGCGCGCGGCGGGGATCGTGATGATCTCCATCCCGCTCTCCCTCGCGATCGGACTCACCATCCTCCACTTCGCCGGCTTCACGGTCAACCAGCTCTCGATCGTGGGCGCGGTCGTCGCGCTGGGACTGCTGGTGGACGACTCGATCGTGGTGGTCGAGAACATCACCCGGTTCCTTCGCGCGGGCCGCACCCGGGTCGAGGCCGCGATCGAGGCCACCCGCCAGATCGCGGTGGCGGTCGTGGGAGCCACGGCCACCCTGGTGCTCGCGTTCGTTCCCATGCTGTTCCTGCCGGGTGGTCCCGGCCAGTACATCCGCTCGCTCCCGGCTGCGGTCATCGCGACGGTCCTCGCGTCGCTCTTCGTCTCGCTCACCATCATTCCCTGGCTCGCGAGCCTGGTCCTGCCCGCTCATGGTCACGAAGGCGGCAACCGTGCGCTCCATGCGTTCGAGCGGGTGATCCACGTCACTTACGCCCCGGTGCTCGACCAAGCGCTCCGGCATCCCGGGCGCACATTGCTCGCGGCGGGGACCATCGTAGTCGCCGCAGTGGCGCTCGTTCCCGTGATCGGGTTCTCGCTCTTCCCCAAGGCCGAGACTCCGCAGTTCTACGTCAACATCACCGCGCCGGAGGGCGGGAGCATCGAGGCCACCGCCGCCGCCGCCCGGTACGCCGACTCGCTGATCCGCCGGCGGCCTGAGGTCCGGGCGGTGTTCCAGTCGGTGGGCCGGGACAACCCGCGGATCTACTACAACGTCCTGCCCCGGCGGGACAATCCCGCCGTGGGCCAGCTCTTCGTGGTGCTCGACGGGTACGACCAGAAGCGAACGCCGGCACTGTTCGACACCCTCCGTGCCGAGTTCGCGGCCTATCCCGCCGCGCGCATCGAGCTGCGCGAGTTCGAGAACGGCC
>JBKPGZ010000043.1:0-5689 GCA_046729675.1 Gemmatimonadota bacterium
CGACTCCAGCGCGATCAGCCAGAGCGGAATAGCGGTCATGAACAGCGCCGCCTCGCCCGAAGTGACGCGCTGCTCGGCCCACGCGAGGAGACCGTGGCAGCCCAGAAAGAGAAGGACGCCCGCCACACCCGTGGTGAGCCACTGGCCGCGCGAGGGTCGCACCAGTGTTCCCCGCCAGGCCAGCCAGGCCAGGAGCAGCGACGCGCCCGCGGCACAGCGCAGGACCATCGTCATGAGCGGCGGGATGTCGGCCACGGCGTAGCGGATGGCGAGGAAGGTCCCGCCCCACATGAGGTAGATCATGGCGAAGGCGGCAATGACCCGCGCGCGGTGCGAGGCCATCATGGCGCGACTTCCTCGGACTGGTAGACGACGTCGTAGTGCCGGACGCGCTCGCCTCGCTCGATGAGAAAGTGATCGTCCTCCGGATAGAACACCGCCCGATCGATGTCGTCTCCGGCGAAGCGGCGAATCGCTTCCTCGGACTCCCACAACGTGACCAGGAGGAACTCTGCCCGGTCACCGGCGATACGGCGAAGGACGAGCACGCCTCGGTTGCCGGGTGTGCCCCGGTATTCGGCGAGGCCGGTGCTGTGGAGATAGTCGAGATAGACATCCGCGTCGGCGGCGCGGGTGGCCCCGGCCCAGGTACGAGCGATCATGCGTGCCTCCAGCGGTGGACGCCGCACCTGCACCAGTAAATACGGCGTTACTGGTGCAACGTGCATCGGGCGCCTGCACCTGTCAAGAGCCGAATACTGGTGCTAGATTCCGGCATGACCCAGCCCGTCTCCGCCGAGCCGCGCTTCCAGTATGTCGGGGGCGACGCCGCAATCGACCTGATCAACACCGTGGACTGGACCTCCCGGGGCCCGGAGCAGGAGCGGCTCGAGAGCTACGAGCAGCTCACCCGCTGGGCGGAGGGCGCGGGCGTGATCGACGCTGCGGTCGGCCGCCGGCTCCGCCGGCTGGGCGAGGCCCATCGCCGCGCGGCCACAGCGGCCCTCGCCTTGGCCCTCCAGGCTCGCGGCACCCTGCATGATCTGTTCGGCGCGATCGCACGGGGCGACCCGGCCGAGCCGGAGCTCGCCCGCTTCAACCGATTGTTGCGCGAAGCGCTGGGTGGACTGGACATCGCGCCCGCCGCTGAGACTGGGTACCAATGGCATTGGCGGGGAGAGGAATCCGATCCCCGAGCTTTGGTTTGGCGGGTGCTCTGGTCGGCCGCGAGCCTGCTTCGGTCGGACGAGGTCGGAAGTGTGCGGGTGTGCGACGGCGACGACTGCGGCTGGATGTACGTGGACCGGAGCCGCAACGGGCTCCGCCGCTGGTGCCAGATGCGGACGTGCGGGACCCGGGAGAAGTCGCGGCGCCGGCGGGTCAGCAGCTCCGCGACTTGACCGGTCTATAAGAAATCTGACCCGCTCCCCTACGCCCTCGCGGCCTGCATCCTCTCTCGCAGCTTCGCCATCTCTTCCCGGTTCGGCCCGTAGATCCCCGGCGGCGTGCCGCCAGCCAGCCGACAGATCAGCGAGAGCTGCCCGCGATGATGGATCAGGTGCATCAGCATCGCACCCCACAGAATGACGCGGATAGGCATTCGCTGGTCCGCGAAGACCAACACCTGGTCGAGTTGCGCCGCGGTAAGGTCGGCAAGCCGCGCGACCGCCTCGTCGTGTACCCGCCGGTATCCCGGCGCGAGGAGCCGCACTTCCCGGGGACGCTGCAGGTTCGGCGGAGCCTCTTGGAACGTGACCGCCCCCTTGGTGATCCCGTAGCTGATGTAGCCCTCGACCTCGCTCAGGTGCCACGCCAGCTCGCCCAGCGAGCGGCCGCCGGGATCCGGTCTGAAGTCATACTTGTCCGCAGGGAGCGCTTCGAGAAGCTGGATTGTAAGCTGGGCTTCCCTTTCCCAGAGCCCTCGGAACAGGTCCAGCTCGTTCGTAGACGTCATAAGATCCTCTTGGTGTCGATCGTCTTGGTGTCGATCGTCGTCCTATCGGTTCGCCAATCCCATGGCCCGCAGGATCGCCTGCCCCCGCGGATCTCGGCGGAACGGCGCCATGGTCGGGTCGTTCACATAATTATAGATGAGGAAGGGGTCGTGCCCCTCAACCGCCCGTTCGAGCCACGCGAAGGTCTCGGTCGTGTCGCCGAGCCCCGCGTACAGCACCGCCAGGCTCGTCGGGATGACGTAGCCTCGCCGCTGCCGGTCGAGCAGCTTGCGGAGGAGCACCTCCGGCTCCGTGCGCTGACCGGTCTTCGCGAGAGCGTAGCCGAGTATCGCGATCGGCATGGACTGTTGCGACACCGTATCGATGCTTCGCCGGAGGACAGGCACCGCCTCGGCGTAGCGCCCCAGAGCGACGTATGCCGTGCCCAGGTACTCATTGGTGAGCGGGAACGTGGTGTCCATCGCCACCGTGTTCCGCAGCTCCGGGATGGCCTCAGCGGGGCGCCCTGCGCTGAAGATCGCTCGCCCGAGGGCGCCGTTGATCGTGAGGCTGAGTGGGTCGAGCTCGCGGGCGCGCCGCGCCTCCCGAACGGCCTCGTCCATCCGGCCCACCGAAAGGAGGTAGTCACCGTTGTACCAATGATGAGTGTTGGCGTTGTTGGGGTCGAGCGCCAGTGACCGGCGGAAGTTCCGCTCCGCCTCGGCCCAGTTCCACGCATACATCGCATTGAAGTCCCCGAGGACCGCCCACGGGGATGCAAGCGTGCTGTCCAACCGCAGCGCTTCGAGGGCTGCCGCTCGCGCTCGAGGATAGGTCTGGTCGGGCGGGAGATCCCTCCAGAGTGGCAGCACCGCGAAGACGTCCGCCAGCGCGGCGTGCGCCGGAGCGAAGCTCGGGTCGGCGGCGATGGCCTGTTCCAGTAAGCGCCGTGCCTGGTCGAGCCCCGCCGCTGTGCGCTGGTGCCACGCGTGCCGGCCGCGCAGGTAGAGGTCGTAGGCGTCGACATCGCCGGTGGGGCGCGTCTCGAGTTGCCGCCGGTCGCCGGCCGCGAGGGCGACGCCCAGCTCGCGTGCCACCCGCTCGGCCACGTCGGCCTGCACCCGGAAGACGTCAGTCATCGGCGCGTCGAACGACTGCTGCCAGCGGGTGGCGCCGCTCGATGCCTGGATCAGCTCGGGGCTCACCCGCACGCGGCTTCCGCCGCCCTCCTGGTCCCAACGCACCGTGCCGCTCAGCAGGTACTCGACCCCGAGCTCGCGGCCGATCTCCTCCGGTCCCTTGTTGCTCCCGGCGTACCGCGCCGAGCTGGTGCGGGCGGTCACCTGGAGGCCGGGGACGGTGGCGAGCTTCCCGCGGATCTCGTCGGTGATTCCCTCCGCGAAATACACCTTGTCCGTGCCGGCGAGATTGTCGAACGGCAGCACGGCCACCCGCTTGAGAGCGGCCTCGCCCGTTGCCGAGCCCCGACGCATTCGACTCCAGCCGAACAGCACCCCGAGGCCGAGCAACACGCCGAGCACGAGGAGGAGGATCCCGGTGCGACCCGTGCGCGTCGGACTCGGCGCTGCCGGCATCGCAGTGGTCGTGCCGGACTCGAGCGCGCGGGCCAGCTCGGCTGCGGACGCGAACCGGTCCGTCGGCACCCTGGCGAGCGCGCGCGCGACGGCGCGCTCCACATGCTCCGGCACCGAGGGCCGCACCGCTCGAAGCGGGACGGCGTCGGTATGGAAGCGCTTGGCGATGACTGCCTGCGGCGTGGGTCCGGTAAAGGGTGGCTCGCCGGCCAGCATCTCGTACAGCACCGCGCCGAGCGCGTAGATGTCGGTGCGGGCGTCCACCGGCTGACCGGTGGCCTGTTCCGGGCTCATGTATGCCGGCGTGCCGAGCGACACGCCCGTCTCCGTGAGCGCTCCGCCAGGCTCGTCACCCGCGAGCGCGCGGCTGATTCCGAAGTCGGCGACCAGCGCGTGGCCGTCGCTCAGGAGGATGTTCTCGGGCTTCACGTCGCGGTGGACGACGCGGTGGCGGTGGGCGAAGTCGAGTCCGTCGGCCACCTCGCGCGCGACCCGGAGCGCGTCGGTCAGGGGAAGCTGACCTTCGCGTTGGAGCCGCCGCCGGAGTGTCTCGCCCTCTACGTAGGGCATGGTAAACCAGAGCTGGCCGTCGGCATCGCCGGAGTCGTGAACCGACAGGATATGCGGATGCTGCAGCCTGGCCGCCGTGCGGATCTCGCGGAGGAACCGCTCGCCGCCGAGGCTCTGCGCGAGCGAGGGGAGCAGGACCTTGAGGGCGACGGGGCGATCGTGTCGGAGATCGTGGGCGAGGTAGACGACGGCCATGCCCCCGCGCCCGAGCTCCCGCTCGAGCGCGTATCGCTGCCGCAGCGCCTCCTGCAAGCGGTCGCGCGGCTCCGGGGTGGTCATGATGCGGCCAGGGCGGTTGATCCGACGTGGGCGTCGGTCTCAAGCTATCCGCGCCGGCCGGGGCGGGCCACGACTTGACCCCGCCTTCGAATCGGGCTCATATTCGGTGAGGGATACCGAATAAATCCCGAAATAGGAGTCGTCAGGCCAGTGCCCCGCACCATCCTCTTCGTCGATCCCCCCGCCTTCTGCACCACGGTCGAGTCCCTGGTTGCGCCCGATCTCCGCACCCGTCCGGTCGCGGTGGCGCCGCCGGGCGCGGAGCGCGCGGTGGTACTGGCGCTCTCCACCGAGGCGCGGCGCGCGGGGATCGCGAAGGGCATGGTGGTGCGCCAGGCGCTGAAGCAGTGTCCCGATCTGGTGATCATCCCGCCCAACCCCCGGCTCTACGCTCGCGCCTCGCGGGCGCTGCACGAGATCCTCCGCGCCTACGCGCCCGTGATCGAGCCGCGTGGCTACGGACATGCCTTCCTGGATCTCACCGGCACCGGCCGGCTCTTCGGCCCGCCGGAGGACGTCGCCATGCGGGTCCGGCGCGAGGTGAATGAGCGGCTCCGCTTCCCGCTCTCGGTCGGCGTCGCGGCCAACAAGCTGGTGAGCCAGGCGGCGGTGCGGGCCGACCGGTGGGCGGAGGAGAGCACCGACGAAGACGCGTTGGTGGTGCCCTTCGGCATCGAGGCCCGGTTCCTCGCCCCCAAGCCGCTGGTCGTCATGCCCGACCTGCACCCGCGGGTGCGAAGCCGGCTGGATGACTATCAGCTCGACCTGATCGGCCAGGTCGCGGCGATCCCCGAGAGCTCCCTCTGCGCGGTCTTCGGCAGCTCGGGCAGCACGCTGCGCGCTCGCGCGCTCGGCATCGACCCTCGTCCGGTGCTGCCGCCCGAGCGGCTGGCCGAGCTCACGGCATCGCACACTCTCGCCACCGACACCAACGATCTCGCCGTGCTGCATCCCCTGCTCCGGATGCTGACCGAGCGGCTGGGCCGCCGGCTCCGCCGCGGCAACCTGGTGGCCCGCCGGCTGCGGCTGGAGATCGGCTATGCCGACCACACCGAGTCGGCCCGCACGGTGCCCCTCTCCCCTTCTCCGCTGGATGCCGATCTCTGGGACGCCGCCCGCCGCGCCTTCTCGCTGGCCAACGCCAAGCGAATCGCGGTGCGGGGAGTGACGCTGCGGATGGAAAAGGTGGAGGAGACGAGCGGGCAGCTGGAGCTGTGGGCGGGAGGGGGGGGGGGGCGGCCGGCGGGGAGGCCCCAACCAAAGAATCACGGGGAAACCCCCCACCCCGCCGGGGGCCAAACCCCCGCCCCC
>JBKPGZ010000044.1:0-12287 GCA_046729675.1 Gemmatimonadota bacterium
TTCGAGCCCGGCACCGCGTCGGCCTAAAGCAACGAGGGCTACGTGGTACTCGGTGCCATCGTGGAGCGGCTCACGGGGATGAGCTATTTCGACTACGTCCGCGACCACATCTTCGCTCCCCTCGACATGCGAGACACCGACACCTGGGCCATCGACGATGTAGTGCCGAACCTCGCGGTGGGCTACGCCCGTTTCGAGGACGATCCGCTCGGATACCCTGCTGGCGCCGCACACGAAGAGGGACTGGTATGCCTACGGCTTCATGGTGGAGGACTTCGGCGGCAAGCAGGTACGCGGACACGGTGGCGGCGGTCCAAGCTCCGGGATCAGCTCCGAGCTGGGCTGGTTCCTCGATGGCAGCTACACCGCGATCGTCCTTGGCAACTACGATTTGCCGGGTGCCTCCGCGATCTACCGCAAACTGATGGGCTTTCTCGCCGCACAGTAGACCTACCGCCGGACCCCTGTCTACGCTAACGTCGTAGCGGACCCCCTGCAGTCACCCACCGAGAAGAATGTCCCGATGTTGCGCCGCGGGCCCATCATCGTTGCGCTGGCGCTGTCGCCTGCCGTTCTGGTCGCGCAGGGACCCGAGCGGATCAACGTCTACCGGTACATCCTCGACATAGACGTTCCCGAGCCGACCGCGCTGGTCGCGCTCGACCGTGCGCCCACCCACGTGCTGCGGGCGAGCGCGCCCAAGCCGCTGGCGGCGACGATAGGGACTGCTCACGATAGCGGGGGAGCGACAACCACGCTGGTCGCCCTGGATCTGTCTCCCTACTTCCTGGCCGGCGGCGGAATCAGGGACCTGAAGAGCTACCGCTCGATGACCGCCTGGGGCCGCCTGCGCCGGGTGATCACCAAGACCACCCTCTCCCTCGGAGCAGCCTGGGATCCTGCCGACCCCGGTGCGCCGCAGGTCGGCCTCGCCCTCCGGGCCACATTCCACGATCCCCACGACCCTATCCCGCCGACCGGGGGCCTGGTGGAGCGGATGGACTCGACGCTGACGGAACAGGGGATCGAGGCGGAGGACGACGAAGAGGACCTGGCCGCTCGGGGCGCCGCGCTCCGCAGCCTGTATGTCGAGTCCGCGCGGGAGATGCGCGCGCGCTGCTGTGTCCAGATCGCCGGTGGATGGGGCCTCGCCGGCCGGCTCGGCGGCGCGGCGTTCGCCGGAGACAGTCTCGCCGAGGTGCGACACACGCTCTACGTCATGACCCAGTACACCTTCACCAGCCGTTTCGACCTGCTGTCCACGGCGCAGCTGTGGAACCTGGGGGACGAGGCCCATGTGCGGCTCGGCGCAGCGCTGTTGCGCAAGACGACTGCGGTGGACCTCACGGCGGAGCTGTACTTCGACTCGGCGGATGATCGCCTCCACCCGGGACTGTGGCTGGAGGGGCGTCTGGTACCGAGGGTGCGCGCTGCGGCCTCTCTCGGCACCGACACGGATGCTGCCGGCGGTCCGACGCGACTACGGGTGAGAACGATGCTCCGCTGGTACATGGCGCAGGTCCACTGAAAGGGAGGACTGCATGCCGTCGCGCATCGCGATCGCTGCCGGGTGGCTGCTCCTGGCCGCCACGACCGGAGGCTGTTACCACCAGTACCTCCGCGTCACCGGATCGGACCAGCTGCCGCAAAAACAGGAGAAGACCGTCTACTCCTACGCCTGGGGCCTGGTGCACAGCCGCGATTCCGTGGCCGTGTGCGGCGACACCAATGCGCTCGATCAGGTGGAGGTGAAGTCGAACTTCGGGATGACCATGCTGGGGATCCTCACCCTCGGCATCGTGGTGCCCCGGAGGATGATCTGGTACTGCTCGACCCCTCGCGAGTGCGTGGACGACATCGGCCTCGCCACGCCGGCGAGCTCCTCCGCCTGCCCAGCCCACCCTGTCGGCCCATCGCCCTCTGTCAGCCCGAGCGCAGCGAAGGCGCCCAGCCCCGCCCGCTCCAGTGCGAGCCGCTAGCATGCCCAAGCCCACCCCTTTCCCGGAGCTCAAAGACCTCCAGCAGGACGTATGGACCCCTAAGCATCTGACCTTCGAGCAGTCGGTTCAGGGCGTATTCCGCCTGGACAATCCTGTTGCCGGCAGCAACGAGGCCCGTTACAAGGCCACCGCCGGTAATCTCCAGCGCCTCCTCGGCGAGGCGATGGCCAAGGGCGTGCGGATCAAGCTCAATGGAGGCACCTGGTCCATGTCCCGCTGCGCCGCCACCGACGGCTGGGTGGTCGGCACCAAGTCCCTCAACCTGCTCTTCCACCTCCGTGAGCGCTCCGTCCGCCCGGGCTATAGCGGAGACACAAGGGCGCTGTGGCTGGCGCAGGGCGGGTGCTCCATCGCCGGGCTCACCCGGCAGCTGAAGCCGTTCGGCCAGTCGCTTCCCGCGTGCGGGGCGAGCAACGGGCAGACCATCGCCGGCGCGATCGCCACCGGAACCCACGGCAGTGCAGTGCGCTTCGGCGGCATCCAGGAGGCCGTCAGAGGCCTTCACCTGGTCGTATCGCCGACGAGGACGATCTGGCTCGTCCCCGCGAGCGATACGGCGACCGTGGACGGGTTCGCCGCGCAGCTGGGCGCGGAGCTGGTGCGGGACGACGAGCTCTTCAACGCGGCTCTCGTGAGCTTCGGCGGTATCGGCTTCGTGCAGGGTGTGCTGATTCAGGCGCGGCAGGCGTTCACCCTGCGCTCGTTCCGGCGCCGACTGCCTTATGATGACGGCTTCAAACAGGCGGTGGCGAACATGGATCTCACCACCCTTCCGGTACCGGCGCCGGCGGCGGGCCTTTCCCGGGAAGATCTCTGGCACTACAGCGGAGTGATCGATCCCTTCCATCCCGAGCGGGGGATGTTCGTCACCGCGATGTACGACCAGCCCTGCGGTCCCGGATCGACTCATCCCACCCCGGGCGGCGTCGCCCCGGGCGACGAGCTGTATGGGAAGCTCGGAACGCTGCTCGATCTCCTGCCCGGACTCATCCCGGGAGCCGTCTCGCTCCTGATCGAAGGCGATCAGAAGGACCACACCGACCTCTGCGGCACACTGGACGAGCACTTCGCTGCGACGGAGACGCGAGGCAAGGCGGCAGGGTCGGCCGTCAGCGTCGCGACGGCCGACGCGATCCGCGCGCTCGACATGATGATCGAGATCAACCGCGCGCATGGCCCGTTCCCCTGCGTCTTCGGGCTCCGCTTCGTCCCCGGCACCCGGGCGACGCTCGGCTTCACCCGCTTTCCGCGGACCTGCATCATAGACGTTGACGGTCCGTTCAGCACCCGGACCCGGAGCTACTACGCCCGCATCTGGCAGGCGCTGCACGACAGCGGGATCGACTACGGTCTGCACTGGGGCAAGGTCATCGGCCTCAGCGCGGCGGAGACCCGGCGCCTCTACGGTGACCGGGTGGATCGCTGGAAGGCGGCGCGCGACCGGCTGCTGCCCAATCCCACGGTACGCGAGGCGATCCGCAACCCATTCCTCGACGAGCTGGGGCTGAGCTGACCCATGGGGCAGGAAGAGCGAGCCGCCCAGTCGCAGTACGAGGTCTGCGCGCCGGGCGCGCCGGCGCCACAGGTCGCCGCCGAGGCGCGGGCGCTGCGCAAGCTCGCGGTGTTCATCACCCACGGCATGGGCCAGCAGGTGCCCTTCGCCACGCTCGACGCCGTGTTCGAGCGCCTTCGCCGGCAGGAGCCGTTCGCCTCCGCGCGGCCGGAGGCAGAGACGGTGCGCCTCGATGGTCAGCAGATGCAGCGGCTGGTGCTCCGGCTGCCCTCGCAGGGCAGGGAGATCCACTTCTACGAGGGCTACTGGGCGCCGCTCACGGAGGGAGAGGTCAGCCTGCGGGACGTCTCCCGCTTCCTGCTCCGCGCCGGCATGAACGGGATCATCAACAGCAGCACCAGCTTCTCCCGTTGGATCTTCGGGCGCTGGCAGGCCTACGATATCCCGGTGCGGACCTGGGCCTACCTGGTGGTGGCGCTCGCCACCATCGGCGCGCTGGTGGTGATGAACGGCGTCGCCGTGCTGGTGAGCGCCGCCCGCGCACCGCTCGGGTCCACGCCGCCGGACTGGCTCAGCGACGCGCTCTTCTGTGATCTCACCACCACGCTCAACGTCTTCCTCCTGACCGCGACGGCGTTCGGGCTGACGCTCGGTATCTCGAGACTCAGCCGGCGAGCCGGACTGCGCTGGCTGCGACCGGTGTTCGGGCCGCTCAGCGTGCTCACCTTCGCGGCGACGCTGCTGGCGGCCGTCCTGGCCGGCATTGCCCTCCCGCTCCTGATCCTCTCCCACGTGCAGCACGGCGGCTCGTGGAGCGCCGACCAACCGCGGTGGAGCAGCTGGCTTGGCGCGCAACAGGCAGCCGCATTCGACACCCTGTGCACGGCCATATTCCTCGCTGTTCCGCTGGCCGTGTTGGCCTTCGCGCTCGGCTCCTGGGCCTGGAAGTTCCTGCGGGCCGCGGGATCCCAGATCGTGGCGCGACAGCCGGGGCAGCAGCCGCTGCTCTCACTGGTGGTCCTGGGCATCCTGGTGGCGGGGACTGTGCTGATCGGGATCGAAGTGGTTGTGCTGTGGCCCGGCACCGGCCCCGACAACCACTGGCCTCTACGGCTATTGGTCACCTGGGCCGTGGTGCTGCTCCTGAGCGAGGTGGTGCGTCGCTTCCTGGTGCAGTATCTCGGCGACGTGGTCGTGTACGTGGAATCCCATACGGTGGACCGCTTCGCCGACCTCCGGGCTCGGATCCGGGAGTGTGTCACCGAGCGGGCCCGCGCCGTCTATGCTGCCGATGGCGCGGATGCGTACGAGCAGGTCGTGGTCGTCGGCCACTCGCTTGGATCGGTGGTGAGCTACGACATGCTCAACCAGCTGCTGTGCGAGGACGCGATCGACCGCCAGGCCGGGCGACCCACTCGCGATGTCGGCCGCCGAACGCCGCTCTTCCTCACCTTCGGCTCGCCGCTCGACAAGACCACGTTCGTCTTCGCCATCCAGCACCGCCGGACGACCCAGGCACGGGAAGCGCTGGTTGCGTCGGCGCAGCCGATGCTGCAGGGCTACGAGTGGCGACCCGAGCGGTGGGTGAACATCTACTCCCCCTGGGACATCATCAGCGGCTCCCTGGAATACTTCGACCTCCCGGGCTCGAAGGATCCTCGGCGGGTGGACAACCTCCGTGACCGTGAGGCGACCACGCTGCTGATGGCGCACGTGGAGTACTGGGAGAACGGGCTGCTGCCCGAGGTGTTATCGAAGGTGCTCACCGCGACCTGATCCGCTCTCGGCCTCGGGCCGTCCGCGGATGCGGGTCCACATCGTCCAGAAGAAGAACATCAGACCGCCGGCCTGCGCGGCCCCGCCGACGACCACCGTCCATCGAACCAGGGGCGCCGCGCTCTCGGGTCGGATCAGCTCGGCCAGCACCCGCGCGGCCGTGCCCAGAGTCAGGCACCAGTAGGCCAGCTCGGCGAACCGCGGATCGAAGTGGGTATCGTCCTTCGCGGGTCTCGGGAACATCCAGAGCGCCACACCCAGAATCATCATCATCACGAAGCCCACCAGGATCGCGTGGGTGTGGGCGCTGATCCACCAGGGTGTGGCCCAGATGCCGGCGAGCTCGCGCCGCGCCAGCATGTAGAGGCCGAGCCCGACGCCGAAGATCAGGAAGCCGATCGCGGTCTTCAGGTAGCGTCGGACGAGCGGTGGCATATGACCTCAGTGGTAGCCCGCCCCGAAGATCATTCCGGTCACGAACCTGAGCAACAGCATGTGGAGGTGCGTTGCAGCTTCGCTCGGGGTGACGACATGAGTCGCCGCACTCACTCCAGCCGCAACTCGAGCCCGTCAACCGTCGCGCCGTCCGGGGAGGAGGGCATGGCGAACCCGATAGGCCACGCCGAGAGCTCCAGCCGCGCGAGCGTCGCGGGGTCCACCGACAGCTCGTAAGTCCCGGGCTTCACCCCGATGAGATAGAAGCCTCCGTCCGAGAAGGTGACGAGCTGAAGCGTCTGGCTGGAGCCGTGTCGTCGCAGCAGCAGCCGCAGGCCGGCCACGGGCACAGTGGAATCCACCGTCTGCCGCACCACCCGGCCCTCGATGACACCCGCCGGCACGATGGGGATGTCGACGCTGCGGAACCGGTTGGGACCGGTCTCGACGCTCACCGAGTTGTAGGCGGGCCTCCAGAGCGGCGACACCAGGGTGCTGGAGTCCACCGCGACCAGCACCGGCTCGAATGCCGGGAGGTCCCAGATCCGGTAGCGGCCCGAGGAATCGGACAGCGCCGTCACGAAGCCTGCCCGCACCCGAACGCCGTTGATGGTCCGCTCGTTCGGCTGCCATCGCCCATCGCCGTTCACGTCGAGGAAGACCCGGCCGCTGATCCCGGCCCGCTCCAGCGAGGGGCCGCTGGCGAACGCCACCTGCCGGCGGCCGGGCTCGTACAGCACCGAGCCCTGCACGTACTGGCTCACCATCGCGCTGCCGACAGGCGAAGCGGTCATGCTGGTGGTCGCGCGGAGGCTCGGCAGCAGGGTCGAGACGAAGAGCGAGAGCGAGGTGCCCAAACCACGGGTCCAGGTCGCGCCCGCCTCGACCTGCATGTGCTGGCTCAGCTCTCTCGCCAGATACCCTCCCGCCAGCGCGACGTCACCTCCGTTGCTCACCTCGAGCACCGTTCGCGTCGTGACCCTGCCCAGCAACGGACCGAGCTCGGGGAAGGGAAGCGAAAAGGTGTTGAGCGAGGCGAACGATTCGTTCGTCGCGAAGCCGGTCGGAGCGTCGAACCGCACGTGGCGCACCGCGGGAGCGAGGCGGAAGCGCGAGGCGTAGAGGGAGACGCCGAGCCGGCCGCTGGTGGTCTCGCCACTCGACGCGGTGAGCCGGTCGACGCTGCCCTCGAGATAGATGTCGTCGCGCCCGCGCAGCGGCCGAGCGAGCAGCTCGGTGGTCCACTGGGTGCGGCGGCCGACCGGCGTGAGCAACGGCGCCACGACGCCCGATGCGAAGTCGTGAAATTCGGTGGTGATCCGGAGGTCCTGTGACGGCTCGTACCGGAGCGCCCCCCGCATCACCGCCGAGGCCACGGCCTCCACTTCCACCCCCCAGGCATTGCCGATCGACCCTCCCAGGCCCAGGTAGGGGTGGGACAGCCCCGGGAGCGAGTCGCGCCAGAACCGGTCGACGCCGCCGCGCACGGTCCAGCGCGAGGAGATCCCGTAGCGGAGGTCGAGGTTGGCGCTGGCCTCACAGGCATCGGTCCGGCAGGCGCCGACGGTGAGGCCGTATTCCACCTTCCGGTCCGGAATGATGTCCCTGCTCACCCGATAGTTCCGGTTGAACCGCCGCACCTCGCCGAAGGGCCCGTACGCAACGAAGTCCATCGCGTTCTCGCCGTACTCCACCGGCAGGTCGAAGGAGAAGCGGCCGGTCGCATCGGCGGAATCGAGCGCGATGAGCCGGCCGCCGCGGTACGCTTCGATGTCCCATCCGGGGCCGAGCGCTCCCTCGAAGCCGATGTCGCCGAAGAGCGAGGAGCGCAGGAAGGGGGCATTGGAAAGCGTGAGGCCGCGGACCGTGCGCGGCCGGGGGCCCGTCGCGAGACCGTCGCCCAGACGCAGCTGGGTGACGTAGGGGCTCTTTCGCCAGACACCGGTCCAGGAGGCGTCCACCCGGACGTCGCCGTCGCGCGGCGGCCCCGAGCTGGCGAGCCGGCTCTGGAGCGAGCCGCCGAACAGATTGGCGCCGAGACCCGCCGACCAGGCCCCGCTCCCCATCAAGTCCTGGCTCGGTGCGAGTACGGAGTAATCCAGGACCATTCCATCCCACCGGATGCGCTCGGTCTCCAGGGACAGGTCCGGCCCGCCCTCCCGGCCCGAGCGGCGGAAGAGCGCGTGTGCCCGTTCGCGCGCCACCCGCCGGCCCACCGGCAGGCTGTCAGCGTCGAGCACGGCCACGCTGAGCTCACTCCAGTTCACTGCGAAAGTGACGTGGAGGAGCCGGCTCAGGACCCGAGTGCTGAGGTACTGATCGTCGGCCTTGACGAGGCGGTCGGCGGGGGTCAGCTCGAGGGTGGCGTCGGGGGCGCGGATCTCCCACCGGGTGGGATCGAGCACGAGCGGACGTTGGTCCTGACGGACCGTGAGCTGGATGGCGCCGGAGTGGAGCGGCGCCGCCCGGAGCTCCGCCAGCTCTGCGAGCTGCAGTACCGGCAAGAGCGCGTCACCGCTCGAGCGGTAGGCTGGGACCGTGCGCGAGCCGTACCGCCCCACCGACAGCTCGATCAGGACCGGCTCGAGACCGGTCGTGTCGGCCGCGGTCTGGGCGGGCGCCGCAGCGGGCGCCAGGAGCGCCGCCAGCAGAAGCGCGGGCACGGCCCGGCGCGGGATCACGGCAGGTTGAGCTCCAGGGAATCGCGCAGGGGACGGGCGGCGATCAGTGTCTCCGGCGCGAGGTCCTCGCGCTCGGTGGTGACTTCCACCCGGAGGCGATAGGGCCCCGGCGGCAGCCTGCCGCTCGGCAGCGCCGCGGTGAAGCGGGGATCCACCTCGTAGTACACCGCCACCGGGCTGCTGAAGGTCGCGACCGTCCGCCCCGAGGCGTCGGCCAGGGCCCCCCGAACGGTGCCGATATAGGCGGCGGTGCCCTGCCGTACGAGGTGGAGGCGGACCGCCAGGGAATCGCCATCGACCCCGGCCGACAGGCCGCTGGCCCGCACCGAAGTGGCCACCGCGCCCTTACGGTACTGAAGTGGAAGCACCGTGCGGACTTCGAGGTTGAGGCCCACAGTGATGCCGGAGCTGGAGTCCACGCCGCTGACCGGCACCGCCCCACCCTTGGCCGCCACCACGAGGCGGGCCCAGTACTCCCCGTCCGGCAGGGCCTGCGGTGGCCGGGCGAGGAGACGGACGGTCTGGCGCTCCTTCGGTTGGAGCACCATTCTCTTGGGAAAGGCCTCCAGCCACCCTGCTGCCGAGGGCATATTGGCGCCGGGGTGCTCCACGGTACGAAGGTCGAAGTTGCCGGCGGAGTCGGTCACCGGATAACCGAAAAACGTGGAGAGCGAGACCTCGGCGGGCTGATCGCCAGGGTTGTACAGGCTTAGCGAGCCGCTGCGGGTGTGGTGGTCGATCACCACGGCGTGAGGAGCCACGAGCACGCCTTGGGCCGCCGAAAGACGGGGCAGAGTAAGCGCAGCAGCGAGGGTGATTCCGAACATCGGTAGCGTACGCATCAGAAGTTCGTGATCGTTAGGGTGATGGTCGCGGCGTAGCTGCCCGGTTGCTGGTTACCTGCGGGGGTGACCGTCCCACCGATGAAAACATCGTACGCGGTGGACGGCTGGAACTGAGGATTGCGGGTCGCTTTCGGATTGAAAGTGATCGGTGTGCTGCCGGGCGCCGTTCCGATGGCCATAGCATCGTTGCTGCCGAAGGTGATCGGCAGCTGGGCGCCACCCGGGCCGGCGAGGGCGTCAGGCAGCGTGAACCGGATCTGCACCTTCGAACTCAGTGGCGCCGTGATGCGGAACTGGCCGCTCTTGGTCGGGTGGCTTGGCCCAATACTGCTGGGGATTCCGACGATCACCGTACCGAAGGTCAAGTTCCGTATCCCTGTGATGCTGACCTGGGCGGCGGCCGACGGTGCGGCAGCCAGCGCCGCCAGCAGAACGAGCAACTGAAATCGCATGTGGTTCTCCGCAGGGATCGTCACGAGTGCGCCGGTCGAGGAGGCGGAGACCACCCCGACCGGCGCGCCCGCCGATCCGTCGGGAGGAACCGCTGGCTTAGAAGTAAACCACCGACATCGTGACGTCGCCGGTGTAGGCGCCGGCCGCCTGTGCCGCTGCCGGGGACACGGTGGCGCCGACGAACACCGTGAGCGCGGTCGCCGCGTTCACCGTTGTGTTGCTGCCTGCGGCGCTCGGCGTGAAGAGGGTCGCGCCGACCGGCGTCGCCGCGGTGTTCCAGCCACCGGTCCAGCTGCCGATCGGCAGCAGATCGCCACCGCCGGTGCTGAGGTCCGTGGGCAGCGTAAAGGACAGGGTCACGCCGGTGTTCGCGCCCTTGGCGACGGTGAAGGTACCGGCCCCGCCGTCCGTAATGGCGACGGTCTTGTTGACGCCCGGCGTCACGTTGCCGAACTGAAGGTTGTTCCCAGCCGTCACGGTGATCGCCGACAGCACCGTGGCAGTCGCTTGGATGCTCGCGCTGGTCTGCCCCTCGGCAGTCGCGGCGCCGACGCTCAGGCCGGCGGCCAGAACGGCCGAGAGTACGATTGCGGTGCGCATGTGCTTCTCTCCCCGATCGTTGAAGAGGTGGTTTGGTCCCGCTTCGAGCAGTGAGGGGAGTTCGCGCTCCCCGGCGGCCGGGGGGAGGGGCAATGCGCGTGCCAGCTGTTGCCGGTTGCCTAAAAGGCTGACAGCAGCCCGAGGTTGAAATGTGGAAACCATTACACCATTTGGGCGATTGGAGAGTCGTCGATCGTCTTGAACCTTGACGATCCGCGACTGTCGCTCACCCGCGGCTGCGGCTGCGTAAGTAGCGGGACGGTCAAATGTTTGGTCTGCGGTATCACCCCGGGCATCCAGGTCCGGGCCAGGCGCCAGGTGGCGTTCTCGCGGTGGGCGGGCGGTGGCTGTCGGCCCGTGCGATTCTCAAATTCGGGTTGATGGTCGTCCCTCTGACGGCAGGCTTGCCGAGCGGGGCCTCTGCCCAGGCGCTTGGCACGATGCAAGTCACCGCCCGAGTGCTGCCGGGGGGCCCCGCGTGGGCGGGCCTCGCCGAGGCCCAGATCCTTGGCCGGCAGGCCCTCCTCTCTCCAGCGGGGGGCTCGCACCTGCGCCGCGGCGACCTGGTGCAGGCCCGGGCCGAGCTTGCCACGACCGGAGACCGGCGACGCCTTCTGGTGACGGTGGACTACCCGCGCAACTAGTTCCCCCGATCGGACACTGGACGGGGCCGGCCGATGAGGGTCATTTTGGAGACAAGTGGCATGTCATCCATTCCGGCCTTCGCGAGGACCCCATGGCGGCTGACCAGCAGGAAGGCGCACTCAAGCCCATTTCCCCGGCTCGCGTGGCGGAGGAGCTGAAGAAGCTCAGCCGGCAGCGTGGGGAAGGACAGCTCGATGCGGACGAGTACGAGCACCGCTTCGCGCGCATGATCAGCGAGCTCCGCGACCGCCGCATAGACGGCTCCCGCGCCGAGATCCTGGCGGCGCTGACCCCGCTTTTCGAGCAGGGGGTAGTCTCGGCGCAGGATTGGCGACGCCTCACCCGCCAGCTCGGTCTCGCCTGATCCCAGCGTCCGCTCCGGGCCGCTCGTGAAGCTCCGGGGCCTCGGAGCAGGCGCCCCCGCGGTACCCGCCGTCGGCTACGGCGGCATGCATCTGTCCCTCCAGGAACGACCTCCCCAACCCGTGAGCATCGAGGTGGTCCGCGCGGCCCTGGACGCCGGCGTTCGCCTGATCGACACCGCGGACGTGTACTGTCTGGACGACGCCGACATCGGGCACAACGAGCGGCTGGTCGCCGAGGCGCTCCGGGGGTGGGCCGGCCCGCGAGAAGAAGTCCTGGTCGCGACCAAGGGAGGCCTCACCCGGCCCGGCGGTCGCTGGGAGCGTGATGGCCGTCCCGAGCACTTGCACAGGGCCTGCCAGCGCTCCCTGCGCGCGCTCGGCGTCGAACGCATCGATCTCTACCAGCTCCACGCTCCCGATCCCGAAGTACCGTTCGAGGAGAGCGTGGGTGCGCTGGCCGACCTGCGGCGCGAAGGCACGATCCACTGGGTGGGACTCTCCAACGTTTCCGTCGCCCAGATCCGCGCCGCCGAGGCGATCGTCCCGATCGCGTCGGTGCAGAACCGGCTGAATCCGTTCTTCCGGGAGGCGCTGGAGGGTGGTGTGGTGCGCTTCTGCGAGGAGCACGGGATCGGGTTCCTGGCCTACAGCCCGGTGGGAGGTGGCCGGCTCAACGGCAAGCTCCCCGACCACCCCGTGCTCCATCCCATGGCCGCGCGGCTCGGGGTCTCGGCCCACGCGCTGGTGCTGGCCTGGGTGCTCTCGAGGTCGCCGGCGGTCATCGTGATCCCAAGCGCGCGCAGAGTGGAGCACGCGCTGGACAGCGTGGGGGCGGGGGAGCTGGAGCTGTCGGCAGAGGATCTGGCTGCGATCGATCGGGCGGAGTTTTCTCGGGGGTGAGCCCCGAGCGTGATACTGTCATCCCGAGCGTGATACTGCTGTCTCTTATACACATCTGACGCTGCCGACGAAAT
>JBKPGZ010000045.1:0-10566 GCA_046729675.1 Gemmatimonadota bacterium
ATGCTCCACAGCTCGGCTCCCTCGAAGTAGTACCCGTCCACTTCGTCGGGCTCGAGCTTGCCCGTGGCGGTAGCGCCGAGCACGAATGCGATGCGCGAACCATCGGGCGACCACGCCGGCTGGATGTGGTCCCGCGGATCGTCGGTGAGCTGCCGTTCCGGGCCGCCGGTGACTGGTCGCACGAACAGCTGCCGGTAGCCGTCCACCTCGGCCACGTAGGCGAGCTGCTGTCCGTCGGGCGACCAGGTCGGCCACTCCTCCAGTCCCTCCCTGGAGGTGAGCTGAGTGAGCCGGCGCGCGAATCCCGATGCCACCGTGCCCTGGGACGACGTGCCCGTCGCCGCACCCGGGCTCTCGGAAGGACTGCGGAGCGCCACGAAAGCTGCCAAGCCTGCCGCGCCCACAAGGGCGGCCACGGCGGCCGCGCGTCGGTGACTCTGCACCAGCGCAGCCCGGTCCTCACCGCCGAGCGACTCCGCGAACTGCGCGGCCGTCGCCGGACGGCCGTCGCGCGACTTGGACAGCGCACGGGCCAGGGCGGCCTTGATGGACCCGGGGATTTCGGCCACCCGTGCGCCGGACAGCGGTGGCGGCTCGGCCAGGTGCCGAGCGACGACCTCCTGCACCGTCGCGCCACCGAACGGCGGCCCGCCGGTGAGCATTTCGTAGAGCACGCAGCCGAGCGAGTACACATCCGCGCGGGCGTCCAGTTCAGCTCCCACCGCCTGCTCCGGGCTCATGTACACCGGCGTGCCGATCACGACGCCGGTCCCGGTCAGATGCTCCGTGCCTGCTGTTCCCGCAGGTCGGGCGATGCCGAAATCCGCGACCATCGTGCTGCCGTCCCTCGTCAGCAGGATGTTCTCGGGCTTCACGTCGCGATGGATCACGCCCTGTTCGTGCGCGTACTGGAGCCCGCGTGCGACCTCGCGCGTGATCCTGACGGCCTCCGCTGGTGACAGCCGTCCCTCGCGTCGCAGGCGCTCGCGCAAGGACTCGCCTTCGATCCAGGGCATCGTGAACCACAGAATGGGCGGTTCCGCCGCGCGGGAGGAGGCGATCTCGCCGGAGTCGTACACCGGCACGATGTGGGGGTGCTGGAGGCGGGCGGCCAGCATGATCTCGCGCAAGAAGCGCTGGGGGCCCAGCGTCGCCGCCAGGTCCGAGTGGAGCACCTTGAGCGCGACCATCCGGTCGTAGCGAAGGTCCCGTGCCAGCCAGACGCTGGCCATGCCGCCTCGTCCGAGTTCGCGCTCGATGACGTAGCGGCCGCTCACACCCTGGGCGAGATCCTGCTGGCGCGCATCCATGGATTGGCCGGTGAGAAGTCCCGCAGGGCAATATGGCGGGAGGGGCCCCGGCAGGCCCAGGTGTGCTGGTGGGAGCTACGCGGCCAGGCCGCCGCGGAAGCGTCTCACGGGGAGGCGGGGTGTCGCATGGCGTGGACGTCCTTCGGGATCACGAGTCGAGGCGTTCCAGACCTCGGGATGTTCGTCGAACCACTCGCGCTCCTCTTCGGGCGCGTCGTTCCAGCCGTTGTAGTCACATGTGAGCACGATCACTACCATCCCTTTCAACTGCTCGCTCCTTCGGGAGCGAGGCGACGGCGCTTCTCTGTGCACGCGCCGTGCCATCGTCTGATCGAACGCCACGGGCCGGGCTGAGGTTCCGCGCTATTCTTGGGTCATGCGTCACACTCCGCGGCTGCCCATCGAGCAGGTGCTTCCCTCGCTGCGAGATGCGCTCCGAAGCGCCCGCGGAACCGTGCTTCAGGCCCCACCCGGCGCGGGTAAGACCACCGGCGTGCCGCTCGCGCTGCTGGGCGAGCCGTGGCTCGACGGTCGGGGGATCGTCATGCTCGAACCCCGTCGCCTCGCGGCCCGGGCGGCGGCCCGACGGATGGCAACGCTCCTGGGGGAGCGTCCAGGGGAGACCGTGGGATACCGCGTCCGCCACGAATCGGTGGTGGGACCGGCGACGAAGATCGTGGTGGTTACCGAAGGGGTGCTGACCCGGATGCTCCAGTCCGACCCCGCCCTGGAGCGGTTCGGGCTGGTGATGTTCGACGAATTTCACGAACGCAGCATCCATGCCGACCTCGGCCTCGCGCTGACCATCCACTCTCAATCACTGTTGCGCGAAGACCTGCGCATTCTGGTCATGTCGGCCACGCTGGAGGGCGCTCCGGTTTCGACCCTGTTGGGTGACGTGCCGGTCGTGACCAGCGAGGGGCGGTCACATGCGGTGGAGGTACGTCACCGGTCGCGACGGTCCGGGACTAAGCTCGAGTCTGATGTGGCCGCGGTGGTGCGGGAGGCGCTCGAGGCGGAGCAAGGGGACGTGCTCGTCTTCCTTCCCGGTGCCGGCGAGATCCGTCGCGTCGCGGCGCTCCTGGGCGAGGTGGACGCGGACGTGATCCCGCTGCACGGCAACCTTCCTCCGGAGCAGCAGGATCGTGCAATTCTCCCCAGCCCACCGGGCGCCAGAAAGGTCGTGCTGGCCACGTCCATCGCCGAGACGAGCCTCACCATCGAGGGAGTGCGTGTGGTGGTGGACGCCGGCCTGTCCCGGGTACCTCGCTACTCCCCCAGAACCGGGATGACTCGCCTGGCGACCGTTCGGGTTTCGCTGGCTTCGGCGGAGCAGCGGCGAGGACGCGCAGGGCGTCTCGAACCCGGCGTGTGTTACCGCCTCTGGTCGCTTCAGGAGCACGGCGCGCTTCCCACTCGGTCCTGCCCCGAGATCCTCGAGGCCGACCTGGCCCCGCTGGCGTTGGACCTCGCCGCTGTCGGTGTGCCGGACCCATCGGATCTCCGGTGGCTCGACCCGCCGCCCGCGGCTGCCTTCGCCCAGGCACGGACCCTGCTCCTCCAGCTCGGCGCCCTCGACGCCTCGGGGCGGCTCACCCGGCACGGCGCGGCGATGGCGAGACTCGCGCTTCACCCGCGGCTCTCTCACATGGTCATGAAAGCCACGGAGTTGCACGAGAGAGCCCTGGCCTGCGAGCTCGCCGCACTCCTAACGGAGCGAGATCTCCTGCGTCGAACGGAGGGTGTCCCCGAGGCGGACATTCGGACTCGGCTGGATCTCCTGCGAGGGACAGTCGTCCGGGGCGACGTTGATCGGGAGGCCCTGCGGCGGGCCCGGGCGGAGGCCGCGGCGTGTCGCCGGGCGGGTGCCGGGCGGGCGACGGTAGGAAGCGAGGGCAACGTCGGGGAGCTGCTCGCGATGGCTTATCCCGACCGAGTGGCCCAGCGTCGCCACGGCACCTCCGGTCGGTTCCTGCTGCGGAATGGCCTCGGGGCCTACCTCGATCCGCAGAGTCTCTCTGCCGAGGTGTATCTCGTCGCCTGCGAGCTCGAGGGCCGGGGACCGGAAAGCCGAATTTTGCTGGCAGCGCCGATAAGCCTCGAGGAGATCCGGAAGCTCTTCCGAGACGATATCGAGACGGAGGAGGTGGTGGAGTGGGACGGGCAGGCCAGGGCGGTCCGGGCCCGGCGGCGGGAGCGGCTGGGGGCCATCGTCCTCCGAGAGACCACGGTCTCACGGCCGGACCCCATGAGGGTCGCGGAGGTGCTGCTTCAGGGTGTGCGGAGCGAGGGGCTCGACGTCCTCCCCTGGAGCGATGGTGCATGGCGGACCCGTGAGCGCATCTCCTTCGTCCGAAGCCTCGATCCGAACTGGCCCGATGTCTCGGATGCGGCCCTCGCTGAGACACTGGAACAGTGGCTCGGCCCCCGTGTCATAGGGGTGTCGAAGTTCAGTGACCTCGGGCAGGTGGATCTGGCGGCGGCACTCTTGGACCTGCTGAGCTGGGAGCAGCGCGCGTCCCTGGACCGCCTGGCGCCCACGCACCTGGTGGTGCCCAGCGGCTCTCGTGTGTCGGTGGATTACCGGGATCCCGCTCAACCAGTACTGGCCGTGCGGCTTCAGGAGATGTTCGGCCAGTCCGAGACACCGCGGGTAGGTGGGGGCAAGGTACCCCTGACCCTGCATCTGCTCTCGCCCGCCGGAAGGCCGGTACAGGTGACGCGCGACCTCGCGGGATTCTGGCGGACCACGTACTTCGAGGTACGGAAAGACCTGAAGGGCAAGTACCCCAAGCACCCCTGGCCCGACGATCCCCTGGTCGCGGAGCCCACCAGGCGGGTGAGGAAGGCTAGGTGACGGGGAACCCCCGAGGGAAGTCAGGTGTTCGACAAGCGTACAAGTGTGCGACGAATCTGCGCTTACGGACATCTAGGGTGAACGGTCCCGGATGGCCGGGCCCGGTAGGTACTCATAAATGGTTTCATGACAACGGCTTGTCGGCGGCTGCCGGAGGCAGGCCGACAGGTGGAACAGGAGCAGTACAGTGGCGGTGAGCAAGCGGACAGGCGGGCGGCGGCGCTCGGCTCGGGCGGCTCAGCTTCCGCGGGCCGTCGACGAGGGACGCGAGAGCCTGGACTTCTACCTCCAGGAGATCAGCCGGATCCCCCTTCTCAAGATCGAGGAGGAGACGGCACTGGCGCGGCGTGCGTTCAATGGCGACGTGGAGGCGCAGGAGAAGCTCGCCCGGCACAACGTGCGTTTCGTGGTCTCGGTGGCGAAGAAGTTCCAGAATCGCGGCGTGCCGCTCATGGACCTCATCGGCGAGGGCAACCTGGGCCTGATGACGGCGGCGCGGAAGTTCGACCCCGATCGCGGCGTGAAGTTCATCTCGTATGCGGTCTGGTGGATCCGCCAGGCGATCCAGGCGGCGATTGCGCGACATGGACGCCCCGTGCGGGTGCCGCTGAACCGAACGGCTGATCTCAACCGTCTGGGGCGGACCACCGTGCTGCTCACCGAGCGACTCGGCCGGGCGCCCACGACCGAGGAACTGGTCGAGGCCACCGGGCTCACCCGTGACGCGGTGCGTGCGTTGGGCGCGCTGCATATCGAGGCGCTCCGGCTGGACCATCCGGTGCGTGAAGCGGACGACCGCGGCCGGATGGAGCGCTTCGTGCCCCTGACTCAAGAGGGGACGGACGCGACCACGATGGCCAACAGCCGGACGACGGATCTGGAGAACGCACTGGCAGCGCTCCCGCCCAGGGATGCGAAGGTCCTCCGGCTCTACTTCGGGCTGGACGACGGGAAGAGCCGGACTCTGGAGGAAATCGGCCGGATGATGGGCGTCACCCGTGAGCGGATTCGCCAGCTTCGGGACCGGGCTCTTCGCCAGCTCCGGGAGCAGCACGGCGACAAGCTGCGCGAGCTCGCGGCCTGACCAATCCCAGCTCGTTCTGAGCCCCGATCGGCACCCGCCGATCGGGGCTTTTTTTCATATCCACGCCTTCATGCGAGGGTTTGCAGTCACGGGGGGCTGGACTGGACGGCCCCTTTAGCGAATACTTGGGTACCCCCCAAGCACTCCGTCCCTGTGCGGTTGGCGGTCCGAAGACCAGCCGGCGAGGTACACTCCTGTGAAGCGACTCTCCGCCGTGAGCGCCAGGCTCCGGGCACGCCTGACCGAGCACTTCGAGCTGTTCATGACCGCCGTGGGCGTTTTCTTGACGGTCAGGCTCGTCTTTTCCGACCTTCCACCCGGGCAGCAGGGTCTCGCGCACGCTTTCCTGATCTGGCTGCAGGGCTTCCTGATCTGGGCGGTCCATCGCCACGCCACCCTGCGCCGGCAGGCCATGATCGAGAAGATGCGGCTCATGCTCCAGGATCGGGTCAACAACCAGCTCACGGTCATGCTTGGGATGGCCGAGATTCGCATTCGGGACACGACTACGGATGGACGCGAGGATCTGGAGATCGCTACGGCCGCTGCCCGCACCGTGGCCCACGAGCTCGAGACCCTGTCGCTCCAGTCCCTGCGGTCCTGGGAGCGCCGCCACCCCAACTTGCTGCGGTAGCCCCGGCTCCGGGCAATTTGCGGCGGCCCGACCCGCCGCCGGTTCGCCCGGGCCGTCGTCGTCGCTTCTGCGTGGCCGTCGAGGCACCCCCGCAAGTCATTTGCCAGCAAGACTTTCCGATAGCCCTCCGGGGCGGGGTCACTCCCGCCCCGACCGGTTCGGCCAAGTCGGTGTCGGGACTGGATATTGCTCTGCGCTCCTTCGATGAGCACGCCCAGCCAGATGTCTCTCCGCCGAATTCCGGAAGCCCTCCACCTTCGCGTCCGCATCGCGTACGCGAGCGCGTGGGAGGCCCTCATCGGCACGCACACGTCCCAGGCGCTCCAGTTCGTCTGCGAGTTCGCCTCGCGGACGCCCGTGCTCCGCGCCCTGGATCTCTACTTCGAAGTGGTGGCGGTGCAGGTTGGGATGCAGGAGTCGGTGCGGACCCGGACTCTGACCTCGCTCGAGCTGGAATCACTGCCGCCGTTGGCCGCGCCGGTTCCCCTGCGGGGCTGGCAAGTCCTCCGTATCGACCGCTTCATCGAGCATCAGCAGTACCGCCGGCGCTTCGAGGAGAAGACGGTCCAGCTGGCGCGGATGGTGGGCGCGCGCGCGGCCGAGGCCGTCATCGCGACCCACGTCGAAAACGTCATCAGCTTCTACGAGCTGCTGCGGGGGGTGATGCCGGTGGATCAGGTCACCGACCACTACCTGCGGGAGTTCAGCCTGCAGTCCAGCGCCGCGCAGATGGTCTGGCAGCGGGTGCAGGCTCGGGTGGCGGGCGAGGAGCTCACCGCGCAGTACTCCGATCCGCCTCCGCCTCCGGTGGATCCGGAGCCGGCCGAGTCCGAGCCGGAGCACGAGCCTGATCCCGATGCGGAGCCGGCCGCACTCGGCTCCACCTATCCCGAGTCCCTCGGAGAGCTGGAAGAAGAGGCGATCAGAACTCGAAGCCCATACCCAGATTGATGTGGGTCGCCGTGAGGTCGCCGACCGGATCGCGGTAGCGGGTTCGGAGGTGACGCACCTCGAGCCCGACGACCGCCGGCAGCTTCCGCCAGGTGATGTGCCCTTCAACCGCCACGTTTCGAAGTCGTGATGCCTCGCCCAGGTCCTCGTCGTCGGGATCGTCGAGCCCGCCGCCTCCCCCGATCTCCCACTGCTGTGTGGGCCGCACGTTGAGCTGCGCCCAACCCCCGGCCGACCGCACCGGCACCCCGTCCCGCACCATGTTCTGACCGATTCCGCCGCCGCCCAGGCCGGCGAGCGCCTGACCGGTGAATGCCTCCGCGCGGAAGTCGAGCTTGGGGCCCAGCGGGGTCCACACGCTCAGTGCCAGCGCTTTGGAGGGAACCCGCTCGCCCGCGGCATCGAGGATCCACCCGTAGTGTCCACCCGCGCTCACCTCGCCCATCTGGTCGCCCTGTCCCCAACGGCCCCGCAGCCGACCTTGCAGAAACGGGCGGCCGCTCCGCTCCGCGATGTCCGGTTGAGTGACGAAGGTCCCCTGCGGCTCGCCCGAAGTGGGTGCGAGGGCCGCGATCTCGGCGCCTACCCGCAGGCTGCGGCTGGACGGAAGATCGGCGCCGAGTCGAACCTGAGGGATCCAGAGCCAGAGGTTGCCGGCGCCCGCGAAGTCGGGGAATCCGATGCTGGCGATGGAAGACGGACTGACCGCCGCGATCGGCGGGGACTCCTGACCTACCATGAGCGCAACCTGGTTCCAGGTCAGCTCCGCGACCGCGCGCCGCAGGCGGAGCAGCGGGAAGGTGCGACCGCCGGTGGAAGGCTGTTGCCCGCCGAAGAAGTCCACGTCGAGCTCGCCCTCGAGCACGCCGCCCGCGAATTCGGGGACCAGGGCGAACGCGGTGAGGCGCGACTGGCGGGCGGTCGCGCTCGAGGTGCTGGCGTCGGGACTGGCATCGCTCGGCGGCACGGCGAACTGCGGCACATCGCTGTTGTTGACGTTGTCGGTTGTGTGGAAGGCGTTCAGCAGGATGAGGCCGTGCAGGCTCGCCTCGATGTCTGGCTGCTGGCCGACCACCCGAGCGGCGAGCGTCGCGAGCGCGACGACCGCCGCCGCCGCCGCTCGCACCGCCGGCGCGCGCGTTGACGCGCTCTGGAGCGCTCGGTAACGTTTTGGCATGCGAGGCAAAATACAGCCCGGCCTCCTCGCCCGCCGCATCATGGCGCTGGGCGGGCTGGCGCTGGCGTCGCTCGCCTGGATCGGGCAACCGGCGGAGGTGAGCGGGCGCGTGACCATGCTCGACAAGGACGATCGGCCGGGCGACGACGTGGGCCAGGCGGTCCTCTGGCTCAGTGGTCCGCCGTCGCGGTCGCGCCCGCCGGTTCAAGCCGAGATCGGCACCTCGAACAAGGAGTTCTCGCCTCACGTGCTGGTGGTGCCGGTGGGATCCACCGTTTCGTTCCCCAACCACGATCCGTTCAATCACAATGTGTTCTCCCTCTCGGAGGAGAACCCGTTCGATCTGGGCCTCTACGGCCGCGACGAAGTGCGCTCGGTGCGCTTCGAGCAGCCCGGCGTGGTGCGAGTCTACTGCAACGTCCACGCGCAGATGAGCGCGCTGGTGCTGGTGCGCGACACCCCGTGGTACGCCCAGCCCGCGAGCGACGGCTCCTTCACCCTGGGCCCGGTGCCCCCCGGCAGTTACACGCTGCACGCCTGGCACGAGCGTGCGCCGGAACTGACGCGGCCACTCGAAGTTCCATCGAACGGCGTGGAGCAGCTCGCGGTGGAGCTGGACGCGCGCGGCTTCCAGTTCAAGCCCCACCTCAACAAGCACGGCCAGCCGTATCCCCAACAGGGCCGGCGCTACTGACGGGGCGGCGGGTCGGCGGACGATGAAGCTCCCTCTCGGCCGGCGCATCTTCCTCGGCACCGCGCTGGTCGTAGTCGCGGTGCTCGGCTCGGCGCTGCTTGCCACCAAGCGGCGGGCCGACGCGGCAGCAGATGACGCCTCGGCGCGCGCCCTCGGTGCTACCGCCTCCTCCATCGCGGAGGCGCTCGGCAGCCGGAGTCTCACGCTGCTCCGTCTCACGCAGGCCCTGGTGCAGGTGCCCGCCTACGTCTCCCGGATCGGCGAGTCCCTCCGCAGCGCGGATCGCGCCAACCTCCTCGACCAGGCAGACGAGCTCAGGGTCCAGACCGGAGCCGACTGGGTCCTCGTCACCGACGGCGCTGGGGTGCTCCAGGCCTGGACCGCGCACCGGGGCGACTTCGACGAAGACTTCTCCCGCGGCGCGCTGATCGGCCGGGCGATGGAGGGCCAGGTCACGCAGGGCCTGTGGCTGGAGCCGACGGACGAGGGGGACGCGCTCTACCAGGCGGTCGGCGTCCCGGTCGTGAATCCCGGCAGCACGACACCGTTCGGGGTCGTGGTCGCCGCGCTCCGGGTGGACAGCACCTTCGCGGCGCAGCTGCACCGGAACACCGATTCCGAGATCGCGTTCTTCTCTCTCGACACGCTGGGCGTGGCGCAAGTGGCGGTCTCCACCCTTCCGCGAGAGGCCATCGCCGAGCAGGTGCGGCTGGCGCCGGTGGGGAAGGGTGGGGACACCACGTACGCCCGTTTCGACCTGCACGCGGGAGGAGAAGCGTACGCCGCGGCGGCCGGGCTTCTCCGCAGCGCCGACGGAGTGCCGCTCGGGGGATTCGTGGGACTGCACTCGCGCGACCAGGAGCTCGCCGCCTATCGCCAGCTGAGCCGCACGATCGGTTGGTCGTTCGTGGTGGGACTGCTTCTGGCGCTCGGATTCTCGGTGGTGATGGCGAGACGGATCACGCTGCCCGTGCGCGAGTTGGTTCGGGCGACGCGACAAGTGAGCGAAGGGCATTACGCCGGCCGCATCGTCGGCAGCACCGACGACGAGATCGGCGAGCTGGCTTCGGCGTTCGGCAACATGGTGGAGGAGCTGCGGGAGAAGGACCGGCTGGTGGATTACCTGAGGACCGGCGGGCAGGGCGGCAGTGGGGAAGCCGCGCTGCCTCCGACCGAGCCGGGCACGCGGCCGCACGGCACCGGGGCGCTCGCGGTCGGCCAGCGGTTCGCCGGTCGCTACGACATCCTGGAGATGCTGGGCTCCGGCGGCATGGGCGTGGTCTATCGCGCCTTCGATCGCGAGGTCGGGGAGGCGGTGGCGATCAAGGCGCTGCGGCCCGATCTCGGCGACATCGACACCACCCTGTTGGAGCGGTTCAAGCAGGAGCTCCGGCTGGCGCGCCGGATCACCCACCGCAACGTGGTGAGGACCTACGACCTGGGCGAGGTGGACGGGACCTACTACATCACCATGGAGCTGGTGCGCGGGACCACGGTCGCCACCCTGATCCGCGAAGCGGGCCGGCTCGACGTGCCGGCGACGCTCACCATCGGGAAGCAGGTCTGTCGCGCGCTCGAGGTCGCGCACGAGGAAGGGGTCATCCACCGCGACGTGAAGCCGCAGAATCTGCTGGTGGACCACTCGGGCTTCCTGAAGGTGATGGATTTCGGCATCGCGCGGCTGGCGGAGCACCAGTCCGAGCCGGGACGGGCACTCACCGCCGCCGGCGTCGTCGTGGGCACGCCGCAGTACATGGCGCCCGAGCAGCTCTTCGGCGAGCCGGTGGACGGCCGGGCGGATCTGTATGCCACCGGCGCCGTGCTCTTCGAGTGCGTCACCGGGCGGCCGGTGTTCGAGG
>JBKPGZ010000046.1:0-9786 GCA_046729675.1 Gemmatimonadota bacterium
CGTGGAGGTGCGCCTCCTGCTCGACGCCTTCGGGTCGCTCAAGTTCAAGCGCGCGCACCGCCGCGAGCTCCGCGAGGCGGGCGTGCGGCTGGAATTCTTTCGTCCGCTCGCCCTGCGGAACCTGGTCCGGCTCTATCGGCGTACTCACCGCCGCGCGATCGTGATCGATGGCCGGGTCGGGTTCACCGGCGGGGCGTCGATCTCGAACAAGTGGCGGGGCGACACCCGGACGCCCAAGGAGTGGCGCGACAGTATGACGCGGGTGACCGGGGCACTCGTGGTGGGCGTGCAGTCCGCGTTCGCCGCCAATTGGGTGTACGTCTGCGGCGAGTTCATCGCCGGGCCGCGCTTCTACCCGCCGGCGCGAGATGGGGGAGCGGCGTGCGGCGTGTCGGTGGTGAGCTCACCCTCCGACGCGCAGCAGCCGATCCGTATGCTCCTGTGGCTCAGCTTCGTCAACGCGCGCCGCCGGCTCTGGATCGCGAACTCCTATTTCATTCCCGACCTTCAGCTTCGCAAGGCGGTGACGGAGCGCGCCCGCGCGGGGGTGGACGTCCGGATTCTGGTCCCCGGCAACCACACGGACGCCGTGCCGGTCCAGTACACCGGCCGGGGCTACTACGACGAGCTGCTCGAGGCCGGGGTCCGCATCTTCGAGTACCAGGCCTCCATGATGCATGCCAAAACCGTGGTGGTGGACGACGCATGGACCCTCGTCGGCTCGGCCAACATGGACGAGCGGAGCATGGAGATCAACGAGGAGAACCTGCTCGGGATCGGCGAGTCCGAGTTCGCACGGTCGGCGGCGGAAGGCATGGACAAAGACTTCGGCCGCAGCCGGGAGATCGAGCTCGAGGCCTGGCGCCGGCGGCCGCTCCTCCAGCGCGTGCTCGAGCAGGCGGCGAAGGTCCTCATCGAGCAGTACTGACCGCGGACTCAGCCCCCCGCGATCGCCGCCACCACGGTGATCTCGTCTCCCTCCCGCACCGGCGTCGCGAAGCCGCTCCGGAACCGCACGTCCTCGTCGTTCAGGTAGAACGTGACGAAGGGATACGGCCCGCCGCTGTCGTCGCGCAGCCTCGGCGCGAGCCGGGGAAAGCGGTCGGCGATCTGAGTGACGACGTCACCCAGCGTATTGCCGCTCGCCTGAATGGACGACTGGCCGTCGGCCAGCTTGGCGAGCACGGTAGGCAGGCTAAAGGTCACGGCCATACAGCGCCTCCAGTTCCTTGAGTCGTGGTGCGATGACGGGCGCCTCGGGCAGCACGCCCTGGAGCGCTTCGACCGTCTTGAGCCCGTTGCCGGTGATGCAGAGGACGACCTCGTCGTCGGGCCGGAGCCGGCCGGCGCGAGCGAGCGCCAGCGCGCCGGAGACCGTCGCCCCGCCCGCCGTCTCGGTGAAGATGCCGGTCGTCTCGGCCAGCAGCCGGATGCCGGCGGCGATGTCGGGATCGCTCACCCCGGCGACCCAGCCGCCGGTGCCGCGGATCGCCTGCGCGGCGAAGCGGCCGTCGGCCGGATTGCCGATGGCGATCGAGCGCGCGATGGTGTGCGGGATGACGGGCTGGATGTGCTCACCGCCCGACTCGACCAGCCGCACGATCGGGGCGCAGCCGTCCGCCTGGGCCCCGTAGAGCCGCGGGGGCGGCCCCGACACCAGCCCGGCCCTGGCGAACTCGGCGAAACCTTTCCCCAGCTTGGTGACGAGTGAGCCACCTGCCATCGGTGCGACGACCGCTGTCGGGGTGCGCCAGCCGAGCTGCTCGCAGATCTCGAAGGCGACGGTCTTGGAGCCCTCGCCGTAGTAGCCGCGGAGGTTGATGTTGACCAGGCCCCACCCGAAACGATCGGCGGCCTGGGCGCAGAGTCGGTTCACGTCGTCGTAGTTGCCCCGGATCCGCACCAGCCGCGGGTTGTACACCAGAGTCCCGATCACCTTGCCGAGCTCGAGATCGTCGGGGATGAAGATCCAGGCGGCAAGACCAGCACGCGCGGCCTGCGCCGCGACCGCGTTGGCGAGGTTGCCGGTTGATGCGCAGCCGATGGTCTCGAACCCGAAGGCGTGCGCCGCGTTGATCGCCGCGGCGACCACGCGGTCCTTGAAGGAGAGGGTGGGATGAGAGACGCTGTCGTTCTTGACCCAGAGTCGGGCCACGCCGAGGCGGCGTGCGAGCTCAGGCGCCTCGACCAGCGGTGTGAACCCGCTGTCGAGCGAGAGGACGGGCTCCCCCTCGAAGGGGAGCCACTCGCGGTAGCGCCACAGCGAAGGCGCCCGTGAGGAGATGGTGTCGGCGTCGGGGAGCAGTCGGTCGGGGTCGTACACCGGCTCTAGCGGACCCAGACACTCCTCACAGATCGCCACCGGCGCCGGGGGCTGTTCGGCGCCGCAGAGGCGGCAGGCCTGCGGCAGGGGCCGCAGGGTAGGCTCGGTGAGAGTGGTCTCGCGTTCGGTGACCAGGGCGGTCGTCATCGGCTTCCTCCGCCTCACTGCCCCCGATCGCCGGCACCGAGCCCAACGAAAAGCGCCCGGTGCCAAAAAGACACGCGGGACGCGAGGCTTTTTAGCATTTGTTTAACGTGGCTGCAATACGCCGCAAATGACCACGAGCTTCGGTTGTCGTCGCTACGTTAGAGCATTCCGCTCGGTGGCGCAAGCCCCGGCCAGCTCACCAATCGCGGTCCCCCGTAGGCCCCCGGCTGCTCCGGCGCCCTTCGTGAGCGGTAAGCTGTTGCCGCTCCACCGCCTCCAGGAGCCGCCGCGCCTCGTCCGCCGTCAGCTCCTCGGCCGATTCTCCATCGGCGCTGCCGTACCCGCCACCCGCCATCGCGCCTACCGCCGCGTCGGGATTTCCCTCGTAGCCGGGCACATTGTTGTCGCCCCGGCCGTAATCGGCGTTGCGTCCTCGCCCGGAAGAGCCACCGCTCGTGCGGTCGTCCCCCAAGCGCCGGAGGGCGATCTCGAGATTCCAGCGGGCCTCGGCATCGCCGGGCGACAGATGAAGCGCCTCCTCGTAGGCGGCGATGGCATCGAGCAGCGGGGCCGGCTCGCCTGGTCGCTCTTCGGCGGTGCGGACCAGCGCGTTGCCGAGGTTGTAGAGGCTTTGCTGCCGGAGCTCGGGCGTGCGGGCAGCCTGACGGAACGCGGCCACCGCCTCGTCGTAGCGCTCCAGCCGGTAGAGCGCGGCTCCCGCGTCGAAGGCCAGCCGGGCGCCGCTGTCGCGCTCGAGACCGCGGCGGAAGACGTCGTAGGCCTCGGGGTAGCGGGCCTGATGGTAGAGCCGCTCGCCTCGGTGGGCGGGGGAGCAGGATCCGGTCAGGACTGTCATCCCGAGCACAGCGAGGGATCTTGCCTGCCCAAACAGGATCCCTCGCTGCGCTCGGGATGACAGCCTTATGCCCATGCTCGACAGCTCCGCCCACAGCAGCAAGATCACCATCAGCCCGAGCGGCCACTGGTACCGATCCGCACGCTCGCTCCTCTTCCTCGCCGCCAGCGTCCGCGGCTGCACCCGGCCGATCGCCGCGACCAGCGCGCCCATCTCGTCGGCCCGGTCCCATCGCGCGTAGGCGCCGCCGGTCGCGGCGGCGACGGTCCTGAGCTCATCCTCCTCCAGGCGGGATACGATCACCCGACCGAGGTGGTCCCGATGATAGCGCTCCGGGGCTTCGGAGCTGTCGGCGGGCACCGGCCCTCCGCGAGTCGTGCCGACGCCGACCGCGAAGACCGGCAGGTCCTCCTCGCGCAGCGCCTCGATCGCGGACTCCAGGTTGCCTTCACCGCTCTCTCCGTCACTCACGAGCACCACCGCGCGGCGGCCCTCCTCGCCTTCGTGCTCGAACGAGCTGACGGCGGTGAGCAGCGCGGCGGAGACGTCGGTGGCGGGATCGCCGAGATCGTCGGGGCTGGCCGCGTCGAGGAACAGCCGGAGGGAAGCCCGGTCCGGGGTGAACGGCATCTGGAGAAAGGCACTGCCGCCGAACACCACGAGGCCGACGCGGTCACCCGGATAGGCGGAGACCACGTCCCAGGCGACCCGTTTCGCCATCGCCAGTCTGGTCCCGCCTCCCATGTCGCTCACGCCCATGGAGCGGGAGAGATCGAGTACCAGGAGCACGTCCCGCCCTGTCCGTACCATCTCGCTCTCCCGCTCGCCCAGCTGGGGGCGGGCCAGCGCCAGGAGGCCGAGCCCGAGCGCGGTGACCCGGAGCGCGGCGGTCGTCCGGGTCTGTCGCGGCGTCGCGAGCGACGAGCCCCGGCGCAGCACCGCCTCCTCGCCGAACGCCGCCAGCGCCACGCGGCGCGCGCGCTCGGCCCGGAGGAGGAGCCACGTCACCACCGTCAGCGCCGCGAAGCCCACCGGCAGCACCCAGGGATAGGCGAAGCTCACGGCAACGTCCTCAGCCGCCCACCGCGCAGAGCCACCGCCGCCGCGAGCAGCGCCAGGGCCGGCGCGAGCAGCCAGGGAAAGAGCTCGCGGTAGTCCCGCGTCTGGTTGATGGTGACCTCCTGGCGCTCCAGCGGATCGAGCTTCTTCATGATACGCTCGAGCGCCTCGGGGTCCGTCGCACGGAAGTACTCGCCCCCGCTCCGCTCCGCGATCCGGCGCAAGACCCGCTCGTCCGAGCTGGTGAGCCGATCGGGCGTGCGGCCTTGCCGCCAGATGAAGCCGTCGTTGAAGCCGGTCGTGTCCGGGGCGCTCACACCGATGGTATGAATCCGCACGCCGATCGCCCGCGCGGCCTCGGCAGCCACGAAGGGACCGGGTGACCCGGTATTGTTGGCGCCGTCGGTGATGAGCACGATCGCGCTGGCCCGACTCGGCAGGTCCTTGAGCTGACTCAGACAGAGCGCGAGCGCCGTGCCGATGCCGGTGCCGTCCGGCAGCTGACCGATCTCCACCCGTTCGAGCATTTCGCCCAGCAGCTCGGTGTCCGGGGTGAGCGGCGCCTGGAGAAAGGAGCGGCCGGCGAAGATCACCAGACCGAGCAGATCGCCCTGGCGGCGCCGGGCGAAGTCGCCCAGCACCTGGCGCGCCACCTCCAGCCGGTTGCCCGGCTTGAAGTCCGTCGCCTTCATGCTGCTGGAGATGTCGAGGGCGAGCATGAGGTTGCGCGCCTGACTCTTCACCTCGCGCACGTCGTGCGGCACCTGCGGGCGCGCCAGCGCGAGCACCAGCAGCGCAAGCGCGGCGATCCCGAGGGCGTCGGGGACTAATCGCCAGCGGGCGCGCCGCGGCGCCGGCTCGGAGGTGAGGAAGGCGAGCGCCGGAAAGCCGATGCGTTCCGCGGGGGCCTCCCGCCGCCGAAGGACCAGCCGGAGCGCCAGCATCGCGGGCAGTGCCAGCAGGACGAGGAACCAGGGGTCAGCGAACCGCATCCAGCTCCTCCGATCCGGCCGCCCGGTGCCAGCCGGCGAGCAGGTCGCGGGCGGCCCCGGTGTAGCTCGCCGCCTCCGCGGCGGCCGGACGCCGCCGGGCGAACTTCACCAGATCGGCCGCGCCCAGCACTTCCTGCACCCGACGGCGTACCCCACCCTCGGCGAGCCGTGGCGGCAATGACCACAGGAGCTCGGTCGTGGTTCGCTCCGGCGCCGGGATGCCCTCCGCCGTCTCGAGGTACTCCCGCAGCACGTCCGCTACCGATTCGTAGTGTCGCTCCACTTCACCGCGCGCGGCCCAGCGTTCCCCGTCGATGGCCTCGAGCCGGGCGAGCGCGACGACGTACGGATCGGGCGGCGGAGGGGGTGGGGGCGGCGTCTCCAACCGCGCCGGGGCCGCGACCGGGGCCCGCCGTCGCCGCCTGGTCATGGCCCATGCCACGCCGATCGCGCCCCCGGCCCCGAGGATGATCCAGAGGAGCCTGAGGCTCGGCGGAGTGTCCGGCTCGCGGATGTCGCGCAGCGACGGATTGCCCCCCGGGAGCACCGACGTCACCTCGATCTCCACCGGATCGTGCGACATCACCCCACGGTGGCCGGTCACTATCTGCACCCACGGGAGGCCGAACGCCGGCACCTGCTGCCTGCCGGGCCGATAGAACGCGAGCACGGCGCTGCCGGTGAACGCGCGATCGGGACCGCGCTGGAGCTTTTCCGCCGACAGCACACGTACGCCGGGCGGCAGCTCGCTGAGGGGGCGCGGAACCGTGTCGGTCAGCAGGTCGCGCTCGTTGATGATGAGGCGGAAGCGAACGGTGACCGAGTCGCCCACCGCCGCCTTCTCGGGCGCGACCGTCGCGGTGAAGAAGCGACCCTCGTTGAGTTGGGCGTGGGCAGGGTTGGAAAGGAGCAAGGAGGTGAGTGTGAATAGCAGTGTCACCATGAGCGCAGCGAAGGGGACATGACCCGGCATGGTCCCCTTCACCTCGTTCAGGGTGACATGCTTCTCGTTCAGGGTGACATGCTTCTCCTTCAGGGTGGCATGCTTCCATGCGGTCACCGCCACAGCCGGCTCTCCCTCCGCCGGAAGAACGCCAGCAAAGGCTCGGCGTAGGACGCGCCGGTCTCCAGCCGCAGCAGGTCCGCCCCCGACTCGCGCAGCGTGCCCTCCAGTCGTGCGTCGAACTCGGCGGCCCGGCTCCGGAAGCGCTCTCGCAGTTCGCGGTCGGAAGTATCCACCACTCGCCACGCTCCACTCTCCGCATCCCACAGCGTCACCAGCCCGACGTCCGGCAGCTCCCGTTCCCGCGGGTCCACCACCTGGATCGCGATCAGATCATGGCGCCTCGCGAGCCGGCCCAGGGCGGCCTCGTGGCCGGTGCCGAGAAAGTCGGAGAGCAGGAAGAGGACGGCGCGACGGCGGAGCATCGGCTCCAGGTACGCGAGCGCGGCGCCGAGGTCGGTGCCCGCGCCATGGGGCTCGAAGGCGAGAAGGTCGCTGATGACCCGGAGGGCCTGGCGTCGCCCCTTGCGCGGGGCCACGTAGTGCTCGACCCGGTCGGTCGCGAGCACCGCGCCCACGCGGTCGTTATTGCGCGCTGCCGCGAGCGCGAGGACGGCGCACACCTCGGTGGTGAGGTCACCCTTGGTCCTTCGGATGCTGCCGAAGCGGGCGGAGGCGCTCTGGTCGGCCACGAAGAGCACGGTGAGCTCGCGCTCCTCGAGGTAGCGCTTCACGTAGGCCGAGCCGAGTCTGGCGGTGACGTTCCAGTCGATGGTGCGGATGTCGTCGCCGGGCTGGTACTCGCGCACCTCGGCGAACTCGACTCCGCGGCCGCGGAACGCGCTGGAATACTCCCCGGCCATGATGTCGCGCACGAGGTGACGGGTGGTGATCTCCAGGCGCCGTACCTCGCGCGTGACCTCCTCCGGGCTCATGGCACCGGCACCGCCTCGAGAATGCGGCGCAGCACCTCATCCGCCCCCAGGCCCTCGGCGTCCGCGCGGTAGGTGAGGATCACCCGGTGACGGAGGACGTCGAGGCCCAGGGCCTTGATGTCGTCGGGGGTGACGTAGGCCCGGCCCTGGAGGAAGGCATGGGCCTTGGCCGCCCGGAGCAGGAAGATGGCCGCCCGCGGCGACGCGCCGAATTCGATCAGCGGCGCGAGCTCGCCCAGGCCGGCATCCGCCGGCCGGCGCGTCGCGGCGACCAGGTCGAGGACGTACTCCTTGATGCGGTCGTCGGCGTAGATCTGGCGCACCAGCCGCCGCGAGCGGAGGATCTGTTCGGGGTCGAGCAGTTGTCGCGCCGCCGGCTCATCGCCCACCGTCATCCGGTCCAGCACTTCCCGCTCCTCCCGCCGCTCTGGATAGGTGACGACCAGCTTGAACATGAAGCGGTCCACCTGCGCCTCGGGCAGCGGATAGGTCCCCTCGTGCTCGATCGGGTTCTGGGTGGCGAGCACCAGAAACAGCTCCGGCAGCGGGAAGGTCCGCCCGCCGATAGTCACCTGCTTTTCCTGCATCGCCTCCAGCAGCGCGCTCTGCACCTTCGCGGGCGCGCGGTTGATCTCGTCCGCCAGGAGCAGGTTGGTGAAGATCGGTCCCTGCTGCACCGTGAAGTCGCCAGTCCGCTGGTTGTAAATCATGGTGCCGATCAGGTCGGCTGGGAGCAGGTCCGGGGTGAACTGGATCCGGTGGAAGCCGGCCGAGATCGTGGAGGCGAGGGTGCGCACGGCCAGTGTCTTCGCCAGGCCGGGCACGCCCTCGAGCAGCACGTGGCCGTCGGCCAGGAGCCCGATCAGCAGCCGCTCCAGCATGGCACGCTGTCCCACGATGACCCGCCCGAGTTCTTCCATCAGCTCGGTGGTCAGTCGGGCGTGCTCCTCGATCTCGGCGGTCGGCAGGAGGTCTTGCCGGTCGGGAATGGAAGTCATCGGGGGAATCTAAGGCGGTAAGGCGGTAGGGCGGTAAGGCGGTAGCGTTCGCTGTCAGCTTGAACGACTCGCTGTCACCCGGAACGACTCGCTGTCACCCGGAACGACTCGCTGTCACCCGGAACGACTCGCTGTCACCCTGAACGAAGTGAAGGGGACCATATCGAGCATGGCCCCCTTCGCTGCGCTCAGGCTGACAACGGCGCCGAAACCGGCGGCGATACCTCCGCGTCCGGAGAGAGCTCCCACCTGCTCCGAGGCACCATGTCCAGGTCTGCAACCGCGCTCCTCGCCGCTCTGCTCGCGGCTGGCATCGGCTTCGCCGCGCTCTCCGCCTCGCAGGAGGCCGCCTCAATGTTCCGTGGTGACGCGGCCCACTCCGGCGTCTACGCCTCCGCGCCGCTGCGCCAGTTCGGCGGGCTCCAGTGGCGGGTCCAGACCGGCGGCATGGTCCAGTCCTCCGCGGCGCTGCACGACGGCACCCTCTACATCGGGAGCGGCGACGGCCTGCTCTATGCCCTCGACGCGACCACAGGCGCTCAGCGGTGGCAGTTCCGGACCGGCCGCGCCATCTCCTCGACGCCCGCCGTGGCCGACGGACTCGTATTCGTGGGGAGTCGCGACAACACCTTCTGGGCGGTGGACGAGCGGACCGGCAAGGAACGCTGGCGCCTCGAGACCGGTCGCGACGTGCCCTTCCCCTGGGGCTTCGAGAGTGGCGACCTCTACACCTCCTCGCCGACCTGGACCGCCGGCACTCTCTACTTCGGCAGCGGTGACGGCCGCGTCTACGCCGTGGATCCGAAGAGCGGAAGAATCCGCTGGCGCTTCGCTACCCAGGGCAGAGTCCGCGCCTCGCCGGCCGTGGCGGACGGGCGGGTGTACACCGGAAGCGCCGACGGCACGCTGTACGCGATCGACGCGAAGAGCGGGCGGGAGCTCTGGCACTTCGACACCGAGGGACACGGGCTGGAGTCGGGCAGGTTCGGCTTCGACCGCCGCACCATCCAGGCCTCGCCCGCGGTGGCGGACGGCCGGGTCTACATCGGCTCCCGCGACGGCTTCCTCTACGCGGTGGACGCCGCCACCGGGAAGCAAGCCTGGCGGGTGGACCATCAGATGTCGTGGGTCAACACCTCGCCGGCGTTCGCCGACGGGGTGGTGTATGCCGGCAGCTCGGACGAGCGCTTCCTGCAGGCGGTGGACGCACGCACCGGCCGGGAGCTGTGGCGGCTCGCGACCCAGCGCCCGGTGTGGTCCTCGCCCGCGGTGGTCGGCGACATGGTCTACGTGGGCGACGGCTCGGGAACGGTCTACGCGGTGGACCGCGCCACCGGCCGCGAGCGTTGGCGACATCAGGCCGGACGCCGGATCTTTTCTTCCCCCGCGATCGCCAATGGAGTGCTTTACGTCGGTAACGACGACGGCGGCGTGTACGCCATCCGCGGGTCCGATGCGCCGATGCTGCGCGCG
>JBKPGZ010000047.1:0-6171 GCA_046729675.1 Gemmatimonadota bacterium
CGCTGGTCGCCGTGGCCGCCGGGGCCTTCGGCGCGCACGGCCTGCGGGTCCGGCTCTCCCCCGACCTGCTGGCGGTGTTCGAGACGGGGGCACGCTACCAGATGTACCACGCGCTGGCACTGCTCGCGGTCGGGTGGGCGGTGACCCGCTGGCCCGGCCCTTGGCCGGTGCGGGCCGGGTGGCTCTTCCTGGTGGGGACCCTGCTCTTCTCGGGCAGCCTGTACGCGCTCGCGCTGACCGGCCTCCGGTGGCTGGGCGCCATCACGCCGCTGGGCGGGCTGGCCTTCCTGGCCGGCTGGACCTGCCTGCTCCTGGGCCTCCTGCGCCGCTGACTGGCGGTCGGTCCCTACACGGCTGTCGCTTCTCCTACAAATAAGTAACGGTTTGTTCAATTGCCCCGGGCCACTTGCACCAGGCTCCGGAACAACTACATTCCGCGGCTTGTTGAGTAGCCGTACAATAATTCCCTCGAGGGTTGGATTGACCAAGACACCTCCGCAGTCCCCCGAAACCGAAATGGATCGCCGGCGGTGGAGCCGGCGACCGGAGTCGCGGCCCGCCGAGATCCTCAAGGCCGCCTACGCCGTCTTCGCCGAGGCCGGCTACGATCGGACCACCATCGCTGACGTCGGGAAGCGCGCCGGCGTGAGCCCGGCCCTGGTGGTGCACTACTTCGGCACCAAGGCCGAGCTGTTCGCCGGGGTCATCCAGGACCGGTTCGGCAGCTTCATCGCTGCCGAGGAGGCGCTCTTGGCCTCTCATCGCGGCAGTTACCGCGAGCTGCTCCACCACCTCCTGCGACGCTTCTGGGAGCACTTGTGGGAGCCCGGCAGCATCGAGCTGGCGGTGACGGTGAAGGCCCAGCGGGCCGAGTTCCCCGAGTGCATCCGGACCGTGGCGCAGGTCGGTGCCCGCTGGCGCCGGCTGATCGAGGGCGTGCTGGCGGCGGGACAGGAGCAGGGGGAGTTCAGGGCATCGGGGCCGCATACGGCCCGCGTCATCACCGCCATGATCTTCGGCGTCGTCGAGGGATCCCGTTGCTACGGCACCATCGAAACGCCCACCTCGTCGCCTGAGGAGCTCTGGAGCGCGCTGGTGGATTTCCTCGACCACGGCGTACTCGCCGAGCAAGGAGAATCACTGTGATCCCGCAGAGACTTTCCGTCGCGGCACTGGCGATCATCGCCGCCGCGTGCAGCAACAGCGACGCAACGCCGCCGGCTCCGCCGCCCGCGGAGGTCGGGGTCGTCACGGTCGAGCCGCGCACCCTGCCGCTCGCGTTCGAGTACGTGGGCGAGGTGCAGCCGATCAAGCGGGTCGAGGTGCGGGCCCGGGTGGACGGCGTCATCGAAGAGCGGCCCTTCACCGAGGGCTCGCTGGTCAAGCGGGGCCAGGTGCTCTACCGCCTGGAGCGGGTCCGCTACGAGGCGGCCTACCGGAGCGCCGCCGCCCGGCTGGCCAACGCGAAGCGCCTGGCGGAGCGGCTGGAGCCGCTCGCCGCGCGCAACGCGATCGCGCAGCAGGATCTGGACAACGCGCGCACCGAGATGGAGGCCGCCCAGGGCGCGTACGACGAAGCGTTGAAGGACCGGGACGACGCGGTCGTGCGTGCCGAGATCGGCGGCCGGGTGGGACGGACCCAGCTCGAGGTCGGGGCGCGGGTGACTGGGCCGGCCGAGTTGCTCACCACGATCGAGCAGGTGACGCCCGTGTACGTGACCTTCCGGCCGTCGGCGCAGGATCAGCAGGCCTGGCGGCAGGATCCCAGAAGCAGGGAGCTGATCCGGCCCGGCAGCCGCCTGCTGGTGAAGGTCGTCCTGCCCGATGGCACCGAGCTGCCGCGCACCGGCCGGCTCGACTACGTCAGTCCGTCGGTGGACCCGGGCACCGGCACGCTGGAGCTGCGGGCGTCGTTCGACAATCGTGATCTCGCGCTGGTCGCGGGGCAGTTCGTCCGGGTCCGGCTTCAGGGATTCGAGCGCGACAGCGTGCTCGCGGTGCCGCGGCGAGCGATGCAGCAGTCGCTCGACAAGCAGTTCGTGCTCGTCGTGGGCAAGGGTGACACCGTCGCGGCGCGCGACATCGAGACCGGGACCTGGAGCGGCGACTGGTGGATCGTGGAGCGCGGCCTGGCGCGGGGTGATCGTGTCGTGGTGGATGGCGCGCAGAAGGCAATGCCGGGGCGGCCGGTCCGCCCGGTGGCACTCCCCGACAGCGCCGTGGTGGCCGACACCACTACGGCCGATACCGCCCGGTCCGACACCGCCCGAGGAGGCTCGCAGTGAGCTCCCCCCACTCGATCCCGGAAAAGGCCGAAGAGCAGGTCTACTTCTTCGTTCGGCGGCCGGTGCTGGCGGGCGTGATCTCCATCGTGATCGTCCTCCTCGGCACCTTCGCGCTGGTGCAGCTCCCGGTCGCACGCTACCCGCAGATCACACCGCCCTCGGTGCAGGTGACCGCCACCTATCCCGGGGCCACGGCCGAGGACGTGGCGCAGGCGGTGGCCGCGCCCATCGAGCAGCAGCTCTCCGGCCTCGACGGCCTGCTCTACTACCGGTCGTCGAACTCCAGCAACGGGGTGATGAACCTCCAGATATTCTTCGACATCGGCCGCGATCAGGACATCGCCGCGGTGGACGTGCAGAACGCCATCGCGGTGGCGGAGCCGCAGCTCCCGGAGGAAGTACGCCGCCAGGGCATCGTGATCCGGAAGGCGCAGACCGACATTCTGCTGGTGGCGTCGATCATCAGCTCCGATCCCCGCTACGACGCGACCTACCTCACCAACTACGCGAAGCTCTACGTGGTGGACGAGCTCAAGCGCCTCCCGGGCGTGGGCGAGGCCACCATCTTCGGTGGGCTCGACTTCGCCATGACGCTCCGGCTCGATCCCGACCGGATGGCCCAGCTCGGCATCACCGTGGGCGACGTGCGCGACGCGGTGCAGGAGCAGAACGCCACCAACCCCGCCGGCACGCTCGGCCGGGAGCCCGCACCCAAGGGAACCGAGCTGACGCTTCCGGTGACCACGCTGGGCCGGCTCCGGACCACGGAGCAGTTCGGCAACGTGATCGTGCGGGCGCGGGAAGACGGCTCCCTGGTCCGGGTGCGCGACATCGCGACCGTCGAGCTGACCTCACAGAACCTCGACCTGGTCGGCCGGATGAAAGGCCAGCCGACCGCCAACATTCTGATCTACTTGCGCCCCAACGCCAACCAGCTCCAGGTGAAGGAGGCATTCACCGCACGGATGAACGAGCTGGCCCGGGCATTTCCGTCGGGGGTGTCCTGGACCATCCCGTTCGACACCACGCCGTTCGTCACCGCCTCCATCGAGGAGGTGGTCAAAACCCTGCTGGAAGCGATGGCGCTGGTGACCCTGGTGGTCTTCCTCTTCCTCCAGACCTGGCGCGCCACCCTGATTCCGATTCTCGCGGTGCCGGTGAGCGTGATCGGGACCTTCCTCGGCCTTGCGGCCCTGGGCTATTCGGTGAACCTCCTCACCCTGTTCGCCCTGGTGCTGGCCATCGGCATCGTGGTGGACGACGCCATCGTGGTGATCGAGAACGTCGAGCGCCTCATGGACGAGGAGAAGCTTCCGCCCAGGGAAGCGGCCAACAAGGCGATGAGCCAGGTGGCGGGAGCGCTGGTGGCCATCGTGCTGGCCCTCTGCGCGGTGTTCATCCCGGCCGCGTTCCTGGGCGGCATCACCGGCACGATGCTGCGACAGTTCGCGGTGACCCTTGTGATCGCCGTGGTACTGTCGGGCATCGTCGCGCTGACGCTGACGCCGGCGCTGTGCGCGCTGTTGCTCAAGCACACGCCGCACGAGACCACCAACCCGTTCTTCCGGCGGTTCAACGACTGGTTCGACCGTCTCACGGGCGGGTACGTCCGCCGGGTGGGCGGGGTGCTGGGCCGGCCGCGCACCTGGCTCGCCGCTTTCGCCGTGATCCTGGCGCTGGCGTTCGTGCTGTTCCAGCGGGTGCCCAGAGCCTTCATCCCAACAGAGGACAAGGGGTTCTTCGTGATCGCGATCCAGCTCCCCGACGGCGCCTCGCGGCAGCGCACCGACGCGGTGGTCGAGCGGGTGGAAGCGATGCTCCGGAAGGAGCCGGCGATCCGGACCTTCGCCGCCCTGGTCGGGTTCAACCTGCTGGCGCAAGCGAATCAGCCGAACGGCGCCACCATGTTCGCCCTGCTCGAGCCGTGGGACGATCGCGACGAGAGCAACACCGTGGATGCCATCCTGGGCCGGATCAATGGCCAGCTCTTCGGGATGAAGGACGCGCTCGCCTTCGGGTTCAACTTTCCGGAGATTCCGGGCCTCGGCACGACCGCGGGACTGGAGCTCAACCTCCAGGCCCGGAGTGGTCAGGACGTGCCCACGTTCGCCCGTCAGGTGGAGGCGGTGCTCGCCGACATGAACCGGCTCCCAGCGACTCCCGGCGCCGCCACGACCTTCCGGGCCAACGTCCCCCAGGTCTTCGTCCACGTGGACCGGGAGACGGCGAAGGCGCGCGGGGTCGAGCTGGACGACCTCTTCGCCACCCTCCAGGCGATGCTGTCGTCGCTCTACATCAACGACTTCAATCTCTTCGGCCGGACTTATCGGGTGCAGGCCGAGGCGCAGCCGCGCTTCCGGCAGACCCCCGAGGACATCGGCCGGCTGTACGTCCGCTCGGACAGCTCGGAGATGATCCCGCTCTCCGCGCTCACCCGCACCGAGTTCCGCGGTGCACCGAGCGTGCTCAGCCGGTTCAACGGCTTCCCCTCGGCCATGGTGACGTCTACCGCCCCGACAGGGATCAGCTCGGGCCAGCAACTCGACGCGGTCGAGCGTCTGCTGGCCGGGCGCTACGACGACGAGGGCGTAGGGTTCGCGTACAGCGGCCAGTCCTACCAGGAACGGGCGTCCAGCGGCCAGGCAGGCCTCGCCTTCAGCCTGGGTCTGGTGCTGGTATTCCTGGTGCTGGCCGCGCAGTACGAGAGCTGGTCCATCCCCTTCGCCGTGCTGCTGGGCATTCCGTTCGGGGTGCTGGGCGCGTTCCTCGGCGTCTGGCTCCGGGGCATCCCCAGCGACATCTACTTCCAGGTAGCCCTGCTCACCGTCGTGGGCCTGGCGGCGAAGAACGCGATCCTGATCGTCGAGTTCGCCAACGAGATGCGCACCCGCGGGCTGAGCGTGCGGAAGGCGGCGATGGAGGCGGCTCGCGAACGCTTCCGACCGATTCTGATGACGTCGTTCGCCTTCATCTTCGGCGTCGCGCCGCTGATGATCGCCAGCGGTGCGGGCGCGGCGAGCCGCCACTCGCTCGGCACCGGCGTGTTCGCCGGCATGCTCACCGCGACGACAGTGGGTATCTTTTTCATCCCCCTGTTCTTCGCGGTGATCCGTGGTCTCACGGAACGGTGGACCCGCCGGTCGGCGACGACGGTGCCGGCGCCGGTCGAGGAGGGAGCGTGAGCCGGCGCAGGTGGGCACCGGCGCTCCTGGCGCTGACGACGGGGGCGTGCATGATCGGGCCGTCGTACGAGGAGCCGGCGGTGGCGCCGGCCGGAGCGACGGTGGGACTCTCCCCCCGACCAGACACGGTCCGGGCGTTCTACGACTCGCTGGCGAAGGCTGATTCCACCGCCGCCGCCGCGCCGAGACCGCTCCGGCCCGACTCAGCCGATCTCGCCTGGCTCGCGATCCTCAAGGACAGCACTCTCCTCAGCCTGGTGAACCAGGCCGTGGGGGGAAATCGGGACGTGCAGACCGCGGTGGCACGGATCCGGGAGTTCCGCGCCGAGGTCGGTGTCGCTCGCTCACCGCTCTTCCCCGAGATCACGGCCAACGGCTTCGCCAGCACCAATCAGGTCGCACTGGGAGCCTTCGCGCCGGTGCAGTTCGACGCCCTTCGGGTCACGGCCGATCTCCAATGGGAGCTGGACTTCTGGGGCCGTATCCGGCAAGGGGTGCGGGCGTCTAACGCGGATCTGCAGGCGGAAGAAGCCGCCTATCGCGCCACCATCCTCACCCTGGTCAGCGATGTCTCCAACGCCTATCTCGAGCTGCTGGAGCTGGCCCAGGAGGAGAAGATCGCCGAGCGGACACTCGCATCCCGTCGGGCCACCCTGGCCCTGGCGCGGGACCGCTTCGAGAGTGGAGTCATCTCGGAGCTGGAC
>JBKPGZ010000048.1:0-9902 GCA_046729675.1 Gemmatimonadota bacterium
TCCGCCAGCAGTGTGCGGACCACGGCCTCCATCTCCGGGCCGGCGACGTTGATGTGGACCTCCTCCCGGTCGGCCAGGAGCCGCACCATCCGCGCGAAGATGGCGGGGACCCCGGCGAACTTGCCGGGCCAGGAGGCCTCCTTGTGCGGCCAGCTGAGCCAGGTGCCGCGGTGGGGCTCCCACTCGGCGGGCATGCGAAAGCCGGACCGAGGGACCGCGGGACCGAGGGACCGAGAGAACGAGTCTGCGACGGCGCTCGTTGCGCCTTCCGGTCCGTCGGTCCGTCGGTCCCGCGGTCCCTCGGTCAATCCAGGTACCGCCGCGTGAGGTCCGCGTACGCGTCGATGCGCCGGTCGCGGAAGAAGGGCCAATGGGTGCGGCTGGCGTCGACCTTGGAGAGGTCGCAGGTGGCGGTGAGGATTTCTTCGCCGGTCCCGCCGCGCACGAGCACCCGGCCGCCGGGGTCGGAGACGAAGCTCCCGCCCCAGAACTCGATGCCACCGGCGGAATCGCCTTCGTGTCCCACGCGGTTCACAGCGCAGACGTAGACGCCGTTGGCGATGGCATGGCTCCGCTGGATGGTCTCCCAGGCCGATTGCTGCTGCGCCCCGTGCTCCTGCTTCTCGGCCGGAAGCCAGCCGATGGCGGTGGGGTAGAAGAGGATCTGGGCGCCACTCAGGGCCGTGAGGCGGGCCGCTTCGGGATACCACTGGTCCCAGCAGATGAGCACGCCGATGCGGCCGAAGCGCGTGTCCCAGGCCCGGAAGCCGAGATCGCCCGGAGTGAAGTAGAACTTCTCGTAGTACTGGGGGTCGTCCGGGATGTGCATCTTCCGGTACTTGCCCAGGTAGGTCCCGTCCGCATCCAGCACCGCGGCCGTGTTATGGTAGAGGCCCTCGGCGCGCTTCTCGAACAGCGAGGCCACGATGACGACGCCGAGCTCGCCGGCCAGCTTCGCGAGGCGCTCGGAGGAGGGGCCCGGAATCGGCTCGGCGAGGTCGAAGTAGCGGTGGTCCTCGGTCTGGCAGAAGTACTGGCTCCGGAAGAGCTCCTGAAGGCAGACGATCTGCGCGCCCTTGGCAGCGGCCTCGCGCACTCCGGTAATCGCCTTCTCGAGGTTCTGGTCCGGCTCCGTAGAGCAGCGCATCTGCACCAGGCCGAGGGAGACGGTGGTGTTGCCGGATGGGTTCATGCGAGTGAAGATAATGAACGGGTTCGGTCGGGGCAGCGACGGCGGGGGGTGATCCAGGTCACCCCGCGACGGTGGTCACCGGTCGCGGCGGTCGAAACCGTTCCGGCATAGCATCGCAGGGATACGACCTTTCACTCGGGAAAGGACAGGAGAACGATGGGCTCTGCCTGGCACGAGGTCCCCGCTCCTGGGCGTTCGGCGACACGCTGGAGCAGTCTCCTGGCGCTCCTGCTGCTCGCGGCCTGCGGCAGCGATCGAGACGCAGCTCCACCGGCGGACGATAGGAGTGTCGCGACGGTGGATACCGCCGCCCCCGCGCCGACGGCGACGGGCACCGCGGCCGCCACAGCCCCACCGTCCCGCGACACGACCACATCGCGCACCGACACCGCCGCCGTTGAGAAGCCCGCGCCGAAACCGGTGCCTGCCCCGAAGCCGGCGCCAGCCCCCAAGCCGGCGCCGACTCCCAAGCCGGCGCCCGCCGTGCCGCCACAGGACACCTCGAGCACGCAGACGGCCACCCAGCCGCAACAGCCGGCGCAGCCGCAGGAGGCGCCGCTCCGTGACGCCTACCATCAGGCGCCGAGAGACACCGTGGATCAAACGACCTATGACGGCTGGAAGCAGTACAACCTGAACTGCGCGCGGTGCCATGGGGAGGACGTCCTGGGGACGACCATCGCCCCACACCTCATCATGTCCCTGAAGCCGGACGGGCCGATCAACACCCAGGAGCTCTTCGTCCAGACGGTCTGCGCGGGGCGTCCCGAGAAGGGCATGCCGTCGTGGTGCGCGCTCGGCATGGACCCGGCGAAGATCAACCAGATATACGCCTACGTTAAGGGCCGGAGCGAAGGGAAGCTCGGACCGGGCCGGCCCGCGGTGCGACAGGGGGGATAACGCAATGTCCGCCACTCCACGCATCGCTCTCCTGAGTATCTGGCTCGCCGCGGGTTCGGTCGTTGACGGTGGCGCCCAGGACGGCGCCACGGTGACCGACGTCGAGTACGAGGGCTGGCGTCAGTACAACGTGCACTGCGCCCGCTGCCACGGGCAGGATGCCTTGCCCAATCCCGTGACGGCGGACCTCCTCACCAGCCTGGCACCGGGCGGGCCAGCCGCGGACCAGGGGACGTTCACGACGATCGTGACGGCGGGACGGACCAAGAAGGGCATGCCGGCGTTCAAGGGATCGGTCGAGCCGGCGCAGGTGGAGGCGATCTACCACTACCTGAAGGGTCGGGCAGAGAAGCGAATTCCAGCGGGCCGCCCCAAGCGCCCGGGGAGTTAGGCTGGGCGGATCACCAGCGAGGCCCCGCCCCGGTGAGCAGGCCAGCGGACCGTGAGAGATTCACCCTGCCGGGTGCGATCCAGTCCGCGCTCGGACTTCGCCACCGTCTCGATGGGGTGCCTCCAGACGTCCCCGCCGGGTGCCTCGATCGCGAGCTGCCCGGCGACGGACAGCTCCGTGCTGAAGATATCGTTCGAAGCCACGCCAGGGTCCCAGGCATAGCGCACGCTCAACTCGCCCCCGTCTTCGAACCGGATCAGCTTCGACAGCCGGACACCATCTCCCCCCGCCGCGCACGCGATCTCCAAAGCACCTCGTCTCCGCTTCACCGCGTAGTCGAATGGCACCCGGGCCCACGAATGCGCCCGCGGGTAGTCGCCTGAGGCGTAGCGCTCCAGATCCAGCGAGGCGGGCAGCAGGCGCTCGACCAGCAGCGCCCGGTCCTCCTGGTCCAGCGGAGGTCGCACCTCCAGCCGGATGCCTTCCTCGATGTCGTGAATGCTCGCGGTTCCACCGTCGCCGTGGCCGGTCGAGGCGGCGGCACGCTCGAGCGCGAGGTCGTGGTAGGCCTCCCGGCGGCGGGTGAGCACGTTGGCGTAGTTGATCCCCTTCGCGAACAGGGTGTACTCCTCGACGCTCGCGCCCCGCATCGGGCTCACCACAGCCGAGAACGACCCGGAATGGATCCAGATCTCCGGGTGGCCGTCGGCGTCGAAGTCAACCACTTCCCACGCGAGTCGCTTCCCCCCCCGCAGCTCCCCCTCCGCGCGGGCCAGCTCCCGCCAGACCGCGTCGCGAAGGTGGGGGAGATAGAGGCCGCCGAACACGCCGTGCCAGTAGGCGTCGTTGCACTGGGCCCGCCCGATCGCGCGGCGCGCCTCGGCCGGGTTTCCCCGGCGCCGGCAGAGTGCGGAGAGGGCCTGCATCTTCTTGTGCATCCGATTGGACTCGGGATACTTGGCGAGAAAGTTCCGCCAGTGGCCCCCGCGAACGAGCGCGCCATCGGGGCCGGCCAGTCTCGCCTCGCCGAGATCCCGCTGCAGGCGGGCCAGCCGGAGCGCGGCGTCCGGCGGCAGCGCCCAGCTCTCCATCTCGGTGTAGGACGCGGTCGGGAGATAGGCGATGCCGTTGCTGGGCACCTCGTCCAGGGCCTCGTCCAGGCGGCTGAGCCGCACCTCGCCCCGCTCCACCTGTCCCCCGATCACGTCCATGAACCGGTCGAGCCACCCGCGCTGGTAGACCCACTCCTTCGTGCCGGGCCAGCCGCCGAACTTCTCCCCGTCGTCCGCCAAGACCGCGAGCCGGTGTCCCGCGGCGCGCAGCGCGTGGAGGTAGTCGGCGGTCTCCTCCGGAGGCTGGAACGGGATCAGATAGCGGAGCCGCTCGTCGATCGGAAAGAGTGCCACGCGGCGCCCGTCACTCTCGGTCCAGAACGGCGCATGCAGCCGCTCGGTAGGGAAGCCGGTGGCCAGGAAATGCCGGTCGTCGACCAGCGCGTACCGCACGCCGGCGTCGGCGAGATCGGCCGCCAGCTCGGGCTCCCAGACGCGCTCGGTGAGCCACAACCCGCGTGCATCCACGCCGAAACGCCGCTGCACGGCTTCGTGCATCCAGCGGATCTGTTCCACCCGATCCGCCCGCGGCAGCACGGCGAGCACCGGCTCGTAGAAGCCGGCGAGGAGTATCTCGACCTTGCCCTCGGCCGCGAGTGCACCCAGCCGGTCGAGGTACCCGGGCTCGTGGCCCTCCAGCCATTCGAGCAGCGGTCCCGAGAGGTGGAGCACGACCGGGAGGAAGCCGCGGCCGGCGAGCCGGTCGAGGAGCGGGCGGTAGACGTCCTCCACGTGCTGCGCGAACACGTGGTCGAAGTTGCCGACCGGTTGATGGAGATGGAGACCGAAGACGAAGCGGATCGGGGCCATTTCAGCCGAACGCCAGGGCCCTGGAGCCGCGACCGGCCACCGTCACGGCGGAAAGGATGTCGGGGAAGAGGTCGTCCCGCCGATGCAGCGCCTCGGCGGTGGCCTGCGCCTGCGCGAGTCGCGCTTCGGCACCGGGGGCGAGCGCGGCGAGCAGCGCCTCTGCGTCGTCGCAGTGCTCCCGGAACCGTCGCTCGGCGTAATCTGCCGTGGCGCCGGTCGAGATGATGAACTGCCAGTCGGAGGCCTGGGCCAGCAGCATCTCGCGGGCCGCCTGGGCCAGCACGGGGCGTGCGGCCGGGCGTTCGATCGCCGCCGGCACCATATCCCAGAAGGTCTCCTCCAGCGCCCAGACCCGCTCCCAGGTCCAGACGGTCGCCTCACTCAGCCACATGCTGAAGTCGCCATTGGCGCCCCAGGAGCCGGAGGGCATGGCGATGGGCTGGGTCGCCGGGTGCTCGGCGAGGTGATGCGACGCGGTGACCGGGCGGACCCCGCGCTCCTCGCGGCCGATCGAACGGTAGACCCCCGTGAGCCACTCGGGGCCTTCGAACCACCAGTGCCCGAAGAGCTCGGTGTCGAACGGCGCGACGATGACTCCGCCGCGCCGCTGGCGCTCGCTCGCGGCGATGCCCGCGAGGAGTCCGGCGAAGTGCTCCGCGTGCTCCTGGACCCGCGCTCCGGCGGCGGCAGGGTCGTACGGCTTCTTGTCGCCGAGATCCACGCCGCCCCCGGTCACCCGCCAGAGCTTGAGCCCGCCGGGCCAGCGCATCTTGTGGAACTCGAGGTAGCTGCCGTCGCCGGGATAGCCGTGGAATCGGCTCCACACCTGCATGGACGAGCGCGGATCCCGCACCAGCGCGGCGATACCCTCGGATCGCAGGGGCGCCACTTCGTAGGCCAGGTACGGTGAGCGATGACCGAGTCCGTCGGTTCGATCGCCGGAGCGCTGGACGACGGCTCTGGTGGCCGGGTCGCCATAGATGCCGAGCGGGCGGCCGGCCGATGCGAGGTGGGAGTCCACGAAGAAGAACCGGAAGCCCGCGTCGCCAAGGTGCTCTTCTACGCCGCGGCGGATGCCGGAGCGCGGCGCGCTGCTCCAGGGTTGCCACGGACCGCGCGGCCGGTAGGCGCACTCGGGCACCCAAATGCCCTGCGGAAGATGCCCGAACAGCCGCCGGTGCTCCGCGCGGCCGACCGCGAGCTGTAACCGAATGCTCTCGTCGCGCGCGAGCAGCGGCAGAAAGCCGTGGGTCGCGGCCGAGGTGATGGTCTCGATCCGTCCCCTCTCTTCCAGGGTTCTGAGGGCCGAGACGATGTCGCCCCCGAGCTCATGAAAGAGCCGGCGCAGACGGGTGAGGCGCTCGCGCCAGAACTCCACCAGCGGGACCAGGTGGTCCTCTCCGGTCGAGGCGAGCGATACCTGGGCCTCGTCGCAGGCCAGGAGCCGCTGGGCGAAGAACGCCTCCAACTCCCCCACGAACGTGGGACTCACCAGTTGATTCGCCAGCACCGGCGTGACGCCGAGGGTGAGCGGCGCGGGCACACGCCCGACCTCCAGGGCGCGCAGCTGCTCGATCAGCGGCAGGTAGGTGTCGAGGGCGGCCTCGCAGAGCCAGTCGCTGCCGTGCGGCCAGCGACCGTGGTTGAGCACCCAGGGCAGGTGACTGTGCAGCGCGAGGACGAAGTCCATCGTCGGTCTAGCGCATCGCGGCGTGGGCCACGGCCTGCCGGTAGACCTCGAGGTACTGATCCACCGAGCGTTCCCAGCTGAAGTCGCGGGCCATGGCCCGGCGCAGCATCGCCTGCCACTTGGCGGCATCGGTGTAGGTGCGGAGCGCGCGGAAGCTGGCCTCCTGGAACGCCTCGGCCGAGTAGCCGTCGAAGACGAAGCCGGAGACGCCGTCCTCGACCGTGTCCGCGAGCCCGCCCACCCGCCGCACGATGGGCGGAGCCCCGTACCGCTGCGATCGCATCTGGGTGAGTCCGCAGGGCTCGTAGAGCGAGGGCATGAGGAAGATGTCGGCACCGGCCATGAGCCGGTGCTCGAGCCGGTCGGTGAAATCGAGCTGGACCCCGATCCGGTTCGGCGCGGAGGAGGCCAGGTCTACCAGCGCGCGCTCGTAGCGCGGATCGCCGCTGCCGAGGAAGACGAACTGCGCGTCGCTGGTGAGCAGCTCGGCGGCCCCCAGGATGAGGTCGAGTCCTTTCTGGTTCACCAGCCGTCCGGTCATGCCGAAGAGCGGCGCCCGGCGCCGCTGGGGCAGACCGAAGGAGCGCTGGAGTGCCGCCTTGCACTTGCGCTTGCCCTCGAGCTTGTCGGCCGAGTATTGCGCGGTGATCTGGGTGTCCGTGGCCGGGTTCCACACCCGCTGATCGATCCCGTTCAGCACCCCGATCAGTCGATCGCCGAGCCCGAGGAAGAGGTCGTGCAGGCCGAATCCGCCGCCCGGGGTACGGAGCTCCTTTGCCTGAGTCGGGCTCACGGTGGTCACCATGTCGGCGAAGGTCAGGCCGCCCTTCAGGAAGTTGACCTTGCCGTACCACTCGAGCCGCTGCCAGGTGTAGAGCTCCCACGGGAGGCCGATCTCGGGCATGACCTCGGGCCCGAAGTGGCCCTGATAGCCCGGATTGTGCACCGACGCCACGCTGGCTGCGGTCCTCGCGTAGCGCTCGTGGGCGAGCATGGTCCGCAGGTACACCGGCGCGAGCGCCGTGTGCCAGTCGTGGGTGTGCAGCAGGATCGGCCCCTTCACCAGGCGCGGCAGCGCCAGGCACACGGCCATCGCGAAGAAGGCGAACCGCCGGTGGTTGTCGGGGTAGTCGGCGCCGTTTTCGCCGTAGATGCCGTGGCGGTTGAAGTACTCGAGGTGCTCGATGAAATAGACCTGCGGCCCCGTCGCGGGGCCACCGGCGCGGAACACTCGCGCCTCCTCGTGCCGGCCGCCGAGGCTCACCACGAACGGCTGCCCCACCGGCTCGAGGTCCGGGTCCTCGTCGCGCACGGTGCGATAGAGCGGGAGAACGGCGGTGACGTTGAGGCCGGCGGCGTGCTGGAACGCCGCCAGTCCCGCGACCGCCTCGGCCAGTCCGCCGGTGCGAGCGTAGGGAAAGTACTCCGCGGTCACGTGAACGATGGAGACGGGCTCCCCGCCTCCCGCGCTCGTCAGCTCCGCCATCGCGTGCGCCTCAGCCGGTGGGCGGATCGTCGCCCGCCGTCTCGCCCCTGATCGCCGGAGCGTAGTACTCCTGCACGTAGTTCTGGACCATCCGCCGCGCGCTGAAGCGGGACCCGGCCAGCCGGAGGGCGTGCCGCATCTTGTCCACCCATCCGATCGGCACGCCGGCGGCGTTGCGGTGGTGGTAGAGCGGGATCACGTCGTCCTCGAGCAGGCGGTAGAACCGCTCCACGTCGGCGGCGTCGGCGTCCTCGGTATCGCCGGCCGGGGGGATGGCCCAGCCGCTCAACCCATCGTAGCCCTCCTGCCACCAGCCATCGAGGGTGCCCAGCTGCGGCACGCCGTTGAGCCCGGCCTTCATCCCGCTGGTTCCAGAGGCCTCGAGCGGCACCCGGGGCAGGTTGATCCACAGGTCCACCCCCTGGACCAGAAGGTGGGCGATGTGCATGTCGTAGTCCTCGACGAACGCGACCCTCCCCTCGAACTCGGGGTCGCGGGTGAACTGGTAGACGCTCTGGAGCACTTCCTTGCCGGGGTTGTCGGCCGGGTGCGCCTTCCCGGCGAAGATGATCTGGACCGGACGGCGCGCGTCCACCAGCAGCTGCCGCAGCCGCTCGATGTCGCGGAAGATGAGGTTGGCGCGCTTGTACGTGGCGAAGCGGCGAGCGAACCCTAGGGTGAGCGCGTTGGGGTCGAGCAACGTGCCGGCGCCGACGACCTGCGCCGCTTCTTTGAAGCGCGCGGCGAACCGCTGGCGCGCGTCGTCGCGGATCCGGGTGGCGAGCACCTGCTTGAGGCGGAGGTGTGCCGCCCAGAACTTATCCGAGTCCAGCGTCAGTACCTGGTCCCAGAAGCCCGGCTCGTCGAGGCGATCGCCCCAGGTGCGCCCGAGGTGCTCGTCCAGCAGCTGCATGATCGGCGTGGCCATCCAGGTGGCGAGGTGGACGCCGTTGGTCACATGGCCGATGGGTACCGCTTCCCACGGGCGCCCCGGCCACAGGTCGCGCCAGAGCGTGCGCGACACCTGCCCGTGGCGGCGAGAGACGCCGTTCACCCGGGCGGAGAGGCGGAGCGCGCAGACGGTCATGTGAAACTGCCCCTCGATCGAGGGGTGCTTGCCCAGCTGGAAGAGCGCGTCCTTCTCGATGCCCATCTCCTCCCAGATCGGTCCGGCGCAGGCGGCCAGGGACTCGACCGTGAAGGCGTCATGCCCCGCGGGCACCGGCGTATGGGTGGTGAACACGCTCTGCGCGCGCACCTGGTGCACGGCGTCGTCGTACGACGTGCCCGCCGCCAGGTGCTCGCGCAACCGCTCGATCATCATGAACGCGGCATGCCCCTCGTTGGCGTGCCACACGGCGGGCTGGATGCCGAGGGCGCGCAGCACCCGCACGCCGCCCACGCCGAGGATCCACTCCTGGCGCACGCGGAGATCGGGGCCGCCGGCATACAGCTTGTTCATCAGCCCGCGGTCGTCGGCATGGTTCACGTCGAGGTTGGTGTCGAGCAGGTAGATCGGCACGCGACCGACGATCATCCGCCACGCTCGCACGTGCACCGGGCGGCCCGAGGTCTCGACCGTCGCGAGGTAGGGACGTCCCTGGGGTCCGACGACCGGCTCGAGCGGCGTGACCGAGATGTCGTACTCGTCGTCGCTGTCTTCCTGCCAGCCGTCGAGCCGGAGCCGCTGGTCGAAATAGCCCTTCATGTACATCAGGCCGACGCCCACGAGCGGGATGCCGGCATCGCTCGCGGCCTTGCAGTGGTCGCCCGCGAGCACGCCGAGGCCGCCCGAGTAGATCGGCACCGAGCTGTGGAGGCCGAACTCCGCGCAGAAGTAGGCCACCGGCCGGCCGTCGAGCTCGCCGTAGTTCTGGGTGAACCAGGTGTCCCGGCTGGTGGTCTCGTGGTGCAGCCGCGTCATGACCTCGTCGTAGCCGCGGAGAAAGTCCGCGTCACTGGCGCAGGCGGCGACCCGCTCCGGGTCCACCCGGCAGAGCAGCTCGAGCGGGTTGTGGCGGGTGAGGCCCCAGAGCGTGGGATCGATGCTGCGGAAGAGGCCACGCGCCTCCCGGTTCCAGCTCCACCAGAGGTTCTTCGCCAGGGTGGCGAGACCTTCGATGCGCGCCGGGAGGTACGGAATGTGGGCGGTATGCGGAGTCATAGGGCGGTAAGTATAGCGAGGCCGGGTGGACAGCGGGACGGCGCTCGGGCGGTCAGGCGGTCAGGGAATGTCCTCCCGAGGAGCGAATGCGACGAGGGACCTTCTCGCTCGATGAGAGGATCCCGCGCACCGCACGGGATTTCAGGCCACGCTCTTA
>JBKPGZ010000049.1:0-11700 GCA_046729675.1 Gemmatimonadota bacterium
AGGCATCACCGGGCAAGGGCCCTCGCTTCGCTCGGGATGACAGGGTCTCACTGCGCCGCCCGGAGCTTCCCCCGATCCACCTTCCCGAGATGCGTGGTCGGCAGTGAATCCACGAAGATCACTTCGCGCGGGCACTTGTAGTGTTCCAGCCGCTCGCACACAAAGGCCTTGAGCTCCTCCGCCAGCCCCTCGCGCCGCTCGCGCGGGATCACCCAGGCGTGCGGCTTCACCAGCCCATTGGCATCGGCCACGCCGACCACCGCGGCCTGCGACACTGCCGGGTGCTGAAGGAGACAACCTTCCACCTCCGTCGCGCTGAGCCATTTACCCGACACCTTGAGCAGCTCGTCCGCGCGGCCACCGTAGGTGTAGTACCCGTCGGCGTCGCGTTTCACCAGATCGCCCGTCACGACCCACTCGCCGCGGAAGCAGGCCTGGCTCTTGTCGAGCTGCTGCCAGTAACCCAGCGCGCGCGACCCGCCGCGCACCCAGAGATGTCCCATCGTCCCCTCAGGCACCTCCCTGCCCTCCTCATCCATCACCTTGACCTCGAAGCCGGGCACCACCTCGCCGAGGGTGCCGCGTCGGATCCGACCGAGCCGGTTGGAGAGGAAGATGTGCCACTGCTCCGCGGTGCCGAGTCCGTCGAGCAGAGGGACGCCGAACACCCGATCCCACCTGGCGTGCAGCTCCTCGGGCAACCCCTCGCCCGCGGAGGTGGCGAGCCGGAGACACGACAGATCCTGGCGGGCGGCCTCGGGGTGGCTCACCATCTGGTTCACCATGGTGGGCACGGTGATCAGGACCGTCGGCCGGTGGCGAGAGATGCGGCTGAAGACGGCGTCCGCGGTGCAGCGCTCGCCGAACAGCACGCTCGTCGCGCCGGCAGCGAAGGGGAACAGCAGGTTCGAGCCCATCGCGTAGCCGAAGTAGAGCTTGGGCACCGAGAGCGTCACGTCGTCCTGGCCGTAGCCGAGGACGTGGCGGGCGTAGCACTGGGTCGTGTTGACGTAGGACCGGTGCGGCTGCACCGCGGCCTTCGGTCGTCCCGTGGTGCCGCCGGAGAAGAGCCAGATCGCGGGATCGTCCCGGTGGGTGGCGAAGTTCTGCCAGCTCTCCGGCGCGGCCGCGAGCCGGGACTCCCACGCGCTCGTCCCCACGACCAGCAACATCGGCGCGTTGGCTACCCTGGTGGCCGCTGCGCGGAAGGCGTCCGCCCGTTCGGCAGCGACGAGGGCGACGACGGCGCGGCTGTACTCGAAGAAATATTCGATCGCGTCGGGCTTGAGCTCCGGGTTGACCATCACTACCACGGCGCCGATCTTCAGGATGCCGAACAGCGCAGCTACGAAATCGGGGCCGTCGGGCAGGGCGATGATCACGCGCTGCTCCGGCGCTACGCCCGCCGAGCCGAGCACGTAGGCGTAGCGGTTGGCCAGCGCCTGAACTTCGCGGTAGCTGAACCGTCGCGCGTCGGTGATGAGCGCGGTCCGTTCTCCCCGGCCTTCGCGCACCCGGGCGTCGAGGAACCAGTCGGCGATGTTGAGCTGGGTGGGAAGCTCGTCGGTCATAGAGGTACCCGATGTCATCCCGAGCGGAGCGAGGGATCTTGCCCGGGAATGACTCCGGGCCGGCGGGCAAGATCCCTCGGTCGCTCCGCTCCCTCGGGATGACAGCTGAGGACACAATAACAGTGCAGCCGCTCGCCGCAATGACCTGGGAAGAAGCGCGGGATGCCGCGGGTCCGGGCTCCGTCGCCATCCTGCCGGTCGGCGCGATCGAGGCCCACGGGCCGCACCTGCCGCTGGAGACGGACGTCATCATCGCCCAGGCGATGGCGCGCGCCGGTGCCGCGCGGCTCACCGCCCGAGGGCTCAGGGTTCTGGTGCTTCCACCCCTGGCGTATAGCTCGGCCGGCTTCGCGCGAGGCTTCGCCGGCACCCTCTCGCTCCGGCCCGAGACCGTCGTGGCGACGGTGGTCGACATCGCCGGGAGCCTGACCCGACACGGCTACGCGGCGCTCGCCATCGCCAACGCGCACCTGGACCCGGACCACCTCGCGTCGATCGAGGCGGCGGTAAACCAGATCCGGCGCGGCCTCCGGCTGCGGGTGGCGTTCGCGAATCTCGCCACCAAGCCGTGGGCGCTCCGGCTCAGCGACGAGTTCAAGAGCGGCGCCTGCCACGCCGGGCAGTTCGAGACCTCCATAGTCCTGGCCGAGCGGCCGGAGCTGGTGCGCGCATCGATGATGGCGGCGCTGCCACCGAATCCGGCGTCGCTCTCCCGCGCGATCCGGGAGGGCAAGATGGACTTCGTGGAGGCCGGCGGGCCGCGGGCCTACTTCGGCTACCCGGCGCAGGCGACTGCGGAGGAGGGCCGAGCGACCGTCGAAATCCTCGGCGCGATCCTCGACGAGACGGTGGCGGCGGAGCTCCCATGAGCGTCGCATCGGGCCGAGTCGCGGTGGTGACCGGCGCCGGGCGCGGAATCGGCGCCGCCACCGCTCGCGCACTCGCGAATGCCGGCCTGGACGTGGTGCTCGCCGCGCGGACACGGGAGCAGGTCGAGCGGCAAGCGGCCGAGCTGGGAGCGCGGGGGCGGAGAGCGAAGGCGGTGGTCTGCGATGTCACCAGCGAGGCCAGCGTCGAGGCGCTCTCCCGCGAGGCGTCGGAGCTGGGGCCAGTCGGCGTGCTGGTCAACAACGCCGGCGCGGCGGGCTCGATGCCGCTGGTGCGCACTACGCTGGAGGATTGGAATCGCCTCATGACCGTCAACGCCACGGGCGCCTTCCTCTGCGCCAGGGCCTTTCTTCCTGGCATGTTGGAGCGGCAGTGGGGCAGGGTGGTCAACGTGGCCTCAACGGCGGGCCTGAGCGGCGGGAAATACCTCGCGGCGTACGCGGCCGCCAAGCACGCTCTGGTGGGGCTCACCCGCGCGGCGGCCGCGGAGGTGGCAGGCACCGGTGTCACGGTCAACGCGGTGTGCCCCGGCTTCGTGGATACCGACATGACCATGGAGACGGTGGACCGGATCGTGGCCAGGACCGGCCGCAGCCGGGAAGAGGCGCTGGCCGCGGCCCTCGCATCGGCCGGCCAGACCCGCCTGATCCGGGCGGAGGAGGTCGCATCGGCCGTCGTGTCGCTCGCCACCGCGGCGGTCGCCCATCCTCCCAATGGTGAGACCCTGGTGCTGGACGGGAGAGATCGGATGGGCGGCCGTTTCGCGATCATCAATCCTCAGGAACTGGGCGCGCCGCGGGGCTGGAACAATGGAATGCTGGCCACGGCGAGCGGCAGGACACTCTTCATCGCCGGCCAGACGGCGCGCGACGGGTCCGGCGCCGTGCCGGCCGGCGACCTGGTCTCCCAGTTCGACCGGGCGCTGGGCAATGTGCTCGCCGTGCTCCGCGAGGCCGGCGGGGCACCGGGGGAAATCGGTCGATTCACCATCTACGTCACCGACATGCCGGCGTACCGCGCCAGCCGCAAGCCGCTGGGTGAGGTCTACCGGCGCCGGATGGGCAAGCACTTCCCGGCGATGGCGCTGGTGGAGGTGAAGTCACTGGTGGATCCGGAGGCGGTGGTGGAGATCGAGGCGACGGCGGTGCTCGAGCGGTGAGCAGGTGGTGGAGATCGAGGAACGAAGGCGGAGCGACATGGACCTGGGTCTCCGAGGGAAGGCCGCCGTTGTAACCGGGGCGAGCAGGGGCATCGGCCGAGCGATCGCTCTCCGTCTGGCTGAGGAGGGAGCCAGCGTCGTCATCTGCGCGCGTGGCGAGCCGGCACTGCGTGAGGTCGAGGCCCAGTTGCGCGCTCGGTCCGTACCCGTGCACGCAGCCGTATGCGACGTGGGGCAGCCCGAGGCGCTCGATGGCTTCCTGGAGGCGGCGCGTGCCCGTTTCGGACGAGTGGACCTCCTGGTCAACAACCCGAGCGGCATGGCGTTCGGAGACGATGAAGCCGCCTGGCAGTCGAGCCTGAACGTGGACCTCATGGCCGCGGTGCGGGCCAGCCGGAAGGTGGTGCCATGGATGGCCGCCGCCGGCGGCGGTGCGATCATCCACGTCTCGTCCATCGCCGGCCTGGAGGCCGCCGGCTCTCTTCCGGCATACGGGGCGGCCAAGGCGGCCCTGGTCAGTCACGCGAAATCGCTGGCCGTGGCGCTTGCCCCACAGAGAATCCGGGTCAATACGGTGGCACCGGGCTCCATCGAGTTCCCCGGTGGAGTCTGGGCCCAGGCGAAGCAGGACAACCCGAACTTGTACAACGCCTTTCTCAGAACCATCCCGTCGGGCCGGATGGGCACTCCGGAGGAGGTTGCCGACGTCGTGGCTTTCCTGGCGTCCGAACGGGCGAGCTGGGTCACGGGCGTTTGCCTCGTGGTCGATGGCGGACAGCACAAGGCGAATCTGTGACGCACCGGCGGGTCGGTCTACCATAGGAGCACGCATGGAGCACCTCCGATGGCCGTGAATCCCAACTCGTTCCTCTATGCCGTCGACCCGGCGACTGCCATCGCGACCATCACCTTGAACCGCCCCGAGCGCCTCAACGCGCTCACCTTCGAGGTCTACACCGAGCTCCGCGATACCTTCCGCGCCCTCGACACCGAGTCCGGCGTCCGCGCCATCATCATCACCGGAACCGGCCGCGCATTCTGCAGCGGCGGCGACGTCGAGGACATCATCGGCGCGCTGTTCTCGCGCGACGCCGATGGGCTGCTCCAGTTCACCCGCCTCACCGGTGACCTCATCCTCTCCATCCGTCAGTGCCGCCGCCCGGTGGTGGCGGCCCTCAACGGGACGGTGGCCGGTGCGGGGGCGGTGATTGCGGCGGCGAGCGACATCCGGATCGCGGCGGAGAGCGCGAAGATCGCCTTTCTCTTCTCCCGCGTCGGTCTCGCGGGCGCGGACATGGGTGCCGCGTGGCTGCTGCCTCGCATCGTCGGCATGGCCCACGCCAGCGAGATCCTCATGCTAGGTGACTTCATCACGGCGGAGCGCGCGGCACAGATCGGGCTCTATAACCGGGTGGTTCCCACGGATCGACTGATGGCGGAGGCGACCGAGGTCGCCACCCGGCTCGCGCGGGGCCCGTCGGCCGCACTCGGCATCACCAAGCAGGCGCTCAACGAGGAGGCCTCCATGGACCTCGTCGCGGCGATCGAGTGGGAAGCCAGGCTCCAGGCCCACTGCATGCAGGATCCCAACTTCCGCGAGGCGTACGACGCGTTCCGCGCCAAGCGGGAGCCGAAGTTCGAGTAGCGATGCCTGACACGCACCCGATCCGCGCCTTCCTTGAGCCCCAGCACGCCGCTCTCGCCAATCGCGCCGACGGCTTCGCGCGGATGGATATCGCCACTCGCGACGAGCCCGCAGACGACGCGGCAGCCCGGAAGGAGGCTCGGGCTCTCCTCGACCTGCTCGGCGCCGGCGGCTGGCTCCGGCCGATCCATGACCTGGATCTCCGCGGCTGCTGCCTCATGCGCGAGACCCTCGGCGAGGCGTCACCCCTCGCGGACGCCGTCTTCGCGCTCCAGGCTCTCGGCACCACCCCGATCCTGCTGGGAGGATCGGTGGAGCAGAAGGCGCGCTGGCTCGCTCCCATCGCCCGCGGCAAGGTGATGACCGCCTTCGCCATGACCGAGCCCGAGGCGGGGTCGGACGTGAGCGCGATCCGCACAACGGCGCGTCGCGACGGCTCCCAGTACGTGCTGGATGGGGTCAAGACCCTGATCTCCAACGCGGGCATCGCCGACCTGTACGCCGTCTTCGCGTCCACGGACCCGACGCAAGGCGCGAAGGGGATCAGCTGCTTCCTGATGCCGGCAGACACGCCCGGGCTCCGGTTCGCCCGAGCCCAGGTGCTGAGCGCGCCGCATCCCCTGGGCGAGATCGTGTTCAAGGACTGCCGAGTCCCGGCGGACGCATTGCTCGGCATCGAAGGGCGGGGCTACGCGCTCGGGCTGGCGGCGCTCGATCGGCTCCGACCTACGGTCGCCGCCGCGGCCTGCGGCATGGCCACGCGGGCGCTGGCCGAGTCGCTCGCCCATGTCAAGCGGCGCCAACAGTTCGGCTCGCCGCTGGCGAGCTTCCAACTGGTGCAGCAGAAGCTCGCGCGGATGGCCACCGACATCGCGGCCGCCCGGCTCCTGACCTATCGCGCCGCGTACGAGAAGGACAACGGCCAGGCGCGGATCACGACCGAGGCCGCGATGGCCAAGTCCTTCGCCACCGAGATGGCCCAGCGCGCGGTGGACGATGCGGTGCAGCTGATCGGCGGACGCGGCGTGCTGGCCAGCCACCCCGTGGACCGACTCTATCGCGCCGTGCGGGCGCTCCGGATCTACGAGGGGACCACGGAGATCCAGCAGCTCATCATCGCGGGAGAGCTCCTCAAACAGGGCTAGGCGGAGCGGCGATATGCAGGAGCACGTCACTCTCCTACAGCCGGAAGGGCCCGCGCCCGGCGGCGCGGGCGTGTCGTCCGCACTGCCGCCGGACCTGCTGGAGCAGGTCAGAGGCAGAGTGCGCCTCCTAGCTGCCCTGCTCCTGGCCGGGTTCGCCTTCGATCCCGCCATCTTTCTCCTCACCTGGACCGCGAGCCGGTTCACCGGCACGCCGCTGCCGCCCGAGATCCTGGAGGAGGTGCCGTTCGTCCTCGCCGACGCGGCGGGCGCGACCGCCTCCGCGGCCGTGTGGTGGCTCGCCCGGCAGAGCTGGATCTCGCCGTCCCGGCTGCTGACCGTCGGCCTCGTCTACCAGGTCGTGATCTGCCTCCAGATCGGCATCACGATGCCGTGGCAGTTCTATCTCAACGAGGGCAACATCCTCCCGTTGACCTGGACGCCGACGGTAATCGTCCTGTTCCCGCTGATCATGCCGGGACCGCCTCGCCGCATGCTTGCGGCCGCGATCGCCGCGGGGGCAACCGGTCCTCTCGGCCTCCTGCTGCTCGACCTCGGCGGCAAGGCTGCCGTGGATGTGGATGATTACCTTCGGTCGATCATCGCGGCGACCATCGCGGTGGTCTTCGCCTACCTCGGCGCGAGGGTGGTGTACCGCCTGGGCCGCGAAGTCTCGGCTGCACGCGAGCTGGGGAGCTACCGTCTTCAGGAACGCCTGGGCGTCGGAGGGATGGGCGAGGTCTGGCGGGCGCGGCACCGGCATGCTGGCCCGTCCGGCAGCGATCAAGCTCATCCGCCATTCAGCCCTGAAGAACGGCGGCGCGTCGGCGAGCCTGGCGCGGCGCTTCGAGCGGGAGGCGCAGGTCATCGCCCAGCTCCGGTCTCCCCACACGGTGGACCTGTACGACTTCGGCATCGCGGAGAGCGGGGCGTTCTATTACGTGATGGAGCTGCTGGACGGACTCGATGCGGACTCCCTGGTGCGGCGGTTCGGTCCGGTGCCCCCGGAGCGGGCGGTATACCTGATGGTGCAGGCCTGCCACTCCTTGTCGGAGGCGGAGTCCTACGGCCTTGTCCACCGGACATCAAGCCGGCCAACATCTTCCTATGTCGCTATGGCGAGGACTTTGATTTCGTGAAGGTGCTCGATTTCGGCCTGGTGAAGGCATTCGGCGATCGCGAGGGACCGGCGCTCACCGGGGAGAACCTGGTGCAGGGAACGCCGGCGTTCATCGCACCGGAGCAGGCGCTGGGTGAGCCCGACCTCGATGCGAGGGTGGACATCTACGCCCTGGGATGCGTGGCCTACTGGCTCCTGACCGGGCAGTTCGTCTTCAATGCCGATACCACGATGGGATACCTGGTGCATCACATTCACACGCCGCCGCGGCCACCCTCCGAAGTCGCAGGGGCCGCGATACCACCCGCCCTGGACCACGTGATCCTCTCCTGTCTGGCCAAGGACCCGGCGCAGCGCCCGCAGTCGGCGAGGGAGCTCTCGCGGAGGCTGACGGAGGTCGAGGGAGCCGACCGTTGGACGGCCGTCGAGGCGAAGGCGTGGTGGGACGAGCACCTGCCGGGGCTCCCACGGGCTGTCACGTCGGGATCGGCCGTGTCGGGACCCGTCACGTAGGGATCGAACACCGCCGCATGTGGCATCCCCAGCCCTTCATCAAGCACGAGATACCCGCGACGAGTCCGCCCACTGCGGCTGAAGCTGCTCGCTCCCTGTGGTTCAGCCCGCTGCGGGTCGGCCGGCTCCACCTGGCGGAGCGAACCTGGGTGCCGGCAATGGTGCCGTGGCGGGCCACGGAGGACGGGCTGGTCACACCGGAGGTGCTGGCGTGGTACGAGCGCTTCGCGCGGGGACAGCCCGCCGCGCTCGTGGTCGAGGCCACCGGTATCCGCGACATTTCCAGCGGGCCGCTGCTCCGGATCGGCGACGACCGGTTCATCCCCGGACTCGCTGAGCTGGTGCGCACCGTTCGGCGGTCGAGTGGCGGGCCATCCAGGCTCTTCATTCAGATCATCGACTTCCTCCGGATCCGGCGCCGCCCCGAGCCGGAGCGGTACTTCCGGGAGTTCCTGGTGCTCACCGACCGGCACCGGGCGCTGCTGCCGGGAACGGATGGGGAGATCCGGGACACCCTGGCTGGACTGCCGGAAAGCGAGTGGCCCCGGTACCTGAGTGAGCGGGAGCTGGAGAGCCTGCAGTTCGGCGAGCGCGAACGGGTCACCGACACCGAGTTGCAGCACATTCGAGACCTCCCGCGCGTACTGCCGGGCCTGTTCGCCGACGCCGCACGCCGGGCGGAATCGGCAGGGTTCGACGGCGTGGAGCTGCACTTCGCCCACGCCTACACCATGGCCTCCTTCCTCTCACCGCTGAACCGGCGGGAGGACGGGTACGGCGGCTCGCGGGAGAACCGCGCGCGGCTGCCGCTGGAGGTGTACCGCGCCGTGCGCAGCGCGGTGACCGACCCATTCGTGGTGGGATGCCGCTTCCTCGCGGAGGAGTGCATCGAGGACGGCGGAGACGCCGAGGACGCCGCGTGGTTCGGGACGGAGCTCGCGCGCGCGGGGGTGGACTACCTCTCGCTCTCGCGAGGGGGCAAGTTCGAGGACGCGAAGCAGCCGCGGATCGGGTGGGCCCGCTACCCATACACCGGTCCAAGCGGGTACGAGTGTATGCCGACGGTGCGCTCGGATGAGCGTGGCCCGTTCGGCCGCAACGTGCCTTCGACCCGTGCCGTGCGACAGGCGGTGCGTGCCGCGGGGTGCAAGACGCCGATCGTGCTGTCGGGCGGCATCTCCACCTTCGAGCAGGCGGAAGAGTTGCTCCGCGACGGAGCCGCGGACATCGTAGCCTCGGCGCGGCAGAGCCTGGCGGATCCCGACTGGTTCCGGAAGCTTCGACTCGGCCTGGGCGGCGAGGTGCGGCGCTGTGTCTTCACCAACTACTGCGAGGGACTGGACCAGGTGCACAAGCCGGTGACCTGCAAGCTCTGGGACCACCTCGAGGTGGAGGGCGACGACTCGCCGCGTACCCCCGACGGGCGCCGCCGAATGGTCGCCCCCGCGTGGGAGCCTGCGGCACGGTGAAGGTCGCCATCGTCGGGGCGGGACCCGCCGGCCTCTACCTCGCCATCCTCCTCAAGCGCGACGACCCTAGCCATCAGGTGACGGTCTTCGAGCGCAACCGGCTCGACGACACCTTCGGCTTCGGGGTGGTGTTCTCCGACGAGACCCTGGAGAACGTGGGCGAGGCCGATCCCGAGACCAACCAGGCGATGGCGGCTGCCGCGACGCGCTGGGAGGACATCGAGATCCACTACAGCGGCACCGTCATGCGGTCCACGGGGCATCGCTTCTCGGGAGTGGAACGGAAGACGCTGCTGGAGCTCCTCGCCGGACGGGCCCAGGCGCTCGGTGCCGAGCTGCACTGGCGGCAGGAGATCCGGCACCCGTCGGACTGCGGACTGCCGGACGCCGATCTCATCGTCGCCGCAGACGGCGCGGCGAGCCTGATCCGCGATAGGCTCGCGGCCCGGTTTCAGCCGCACCTCGACTGGCGCCGCAACCGCTTCGTCTGGCTCGGCACCACCCGCCCGTTCCCGGCCTTCACCTTCTATTTCAAGGAATCGGCCGAAGGGCTCTGGCGCACGCACGCGTATCAGTACGCGCCGGGCCGCTCGACCTTCATCGTGGAGGCGCGCGAGGAGACCTGGCAGGCGAGCGGTCTGGCCGAGCACGACGAGGCAGCAACGATCGCCTACCTGGAGCGGCTGTTCGTGGACGAGCTCCAGGGCCACCGGCTCCTCGCCAACCGCTCGATCTGGCGCCGGTTCCCCACCGTGCGGAACGCGCGCTGGCACGCGGGCAACGTCGTTCTGCTGGGCGACGCCGCCCACACAGCCCACTTCTCGGTCGGCTCGGGCACCAAGCTGGCGATGGAGGACGCCATCGCTCTGGCGGCGGCGCTCCGGACCGAGCGTTCGGTGCCGGCCGCGCTCACCGCGTACGAGGCCGGCCGTCGGCCGCAGGTCGAGAGCCTCCAGCGTGCCGCGCAGGCGAGCCTCGAGTGGTTCGAATCGGTGGAGCGCTATCACGACACGGAGCCGCTGCAGTTCGCCTTCAACCTGCTGACCCGCAGCCTTCGCATCACCCACGACAACCTCAGGGTTCGCGATCCGGAGCTGGTCGCGAAGGTGGACCGCTGGTTCGCCGAGGGGGCGAGCCGGCAGAGTAGCCGCGCCGTGGCGCTCGACCCTCCGCCCCCGCCGCTGTTCACGCCCTACCGACTGCGGCAGCTGGTGCTCCCCAACCGCATCGTGGTGTCGTCCATGTGCCAGTATCGCGCTGAGGACGGAATGCCCAATGACTGGCACCTGGTGCACCTCGGCAGCCGCGCGATCGGCGGCGCGGGGTTGGTGATGACCGAGATGACCGACGTCAGCCGCGAGGGCCGGATCTCACCGGGTTGCGCCGGCCTGTACCGCCCGGAGCATGTGAACGCCTGGAAGCGGATCGTGGACTTCGTGCACACCGAGAGCCAGGCGGCGATCGGGATGCAGCTGTCGCATGCGGGGAGGAAGGGATCCACCTGTCTGCTCTGGGAGGGTGAGGACGAGCCGTTGCCGGAGGGCAACTGGTCGCTGATCGCGCCGTCGCCCATCCCCTATAAGCCGCACAGCCAGGTGCCGCGGGAGATGACCCGGGCAGACATGGACCAGGTCGCGGATGACTTCGTCCGAGCCGCGGGCATGGCAGACGCCGCGGGGTTCGACCTCCTGGAGCTGCACCTGGCGCACGGATATCTCCTGGCCTCGTTCATCTCGCCCCTCACCAACCGGCGGACCGACGAGTACGGCGGCTCGCTCGCCAACCGGATGCGCTTTCCCCTCGAGATTGTCTCCCGTGTGCGCGCCGCCTGGCCGGCGGCCAAGCCGCTGTCGGTGAGGATCTCGGCGGTGGACTGGGCGCCTGGCGGGATGGAGGCGCAGGATTCGGTGGAGGTGGCACGCCTGGCGGTGGCGGCGGGGGCAGATATCGTGGACGTCTCGGCCGGCCAGACGGTGCCGGACGCCAGGCCGGTCTACGGGCGTCAGTTCCAGACGCCGTTCAGCGACCGGATCCGCCACGAGGCGCGGGTGCCGACGATGACCGTGGGCAACATCTCCTCGCCGGCGGACGTCAACACCATCCTCGCGGCCGGCCGCGCCGCCCGGGTGGTCCGGGCGCGGGCGCACCTCTGGGACCCCTACTGGACCAGGCACGCCGCGGCGGACCTGGGCC
>JBKPGZ010000050.1:0-5978 GCA_046729675.1 Gemmatimonadota bacterium
GTCCAGCGCCGATAGCCCGCCCAGGGTGAAGAGCACGTAGAGGGCGAGCGCCGAGATGGCGAGCGCCCCAGCCACGCGGTAGTAGAGGACCATGATCAGGATCACGAACGCGGTCCCGATGATGCCGGAGAGGATGCCCGAGCGGATCGCGTCGTCGCCCAGGCTGGGCCCCACCTGCCGCTCCTCGACGATCCGGAGCGGAATCGGCAGCGCACCGGCCTTCAGGGTGAGGGCGAGGTCCTGCGCCTCCTGCAGGGTGCGACCCTGGAGGGTGATCTGGCCGTTGCGCGCTATGCGACTCTGGATCACCGGCGGCCGGCCCTGGACCCGGCCATCGAGCAGGATAGCCATGTAGTCACCGACGTGCCGCCCGGTCTCGTCCCCGAACTTCCGGCCGCCCGCGCGATCGAGCTGGAAGGTGACGATCGGCCCGTTGGTGAGCGGGTCGATCTGGGCCTGGGCGTCCTCGAGATTGCTGCCCGTGATGATGGGCTTGTCCTCCAGCGCGTAGAGGAACCGGTAGGACTCCACGCCCACGCTGGTCGGCGTCGCCGCCCAGCGCAGCGTCACCCCGCGGGGGAGCTGGCGGGCAACGTTCGGGATGCTGAGCAGGCTGTCCACCCTGGGGAACGCCGTCTCCGGTACCATGTACTCGCCCGGCGTGCCGCCCTGCGCCGGCTGGACCAGCCCGGCCAGGACACCGCCGGCGCCGTTGCCCGCGCCCGCGGTGTCAGCCGTAGCCGTGTCCGGCCTGGCCGCGCTGTCGCGAGCCGCCGGGGCAGTCCCCTCGTTGCGGCTCGGGGCAGGTTTCTTGGCCGAGTCACCGGCTGCGGGCCCCTCACTGCGGCTCGGGGCAGGCTTGCTGGCCGTGTCACCGCCCAGCAATTGCTCCACCGCCGAGGGGCGCCCCGCCGCGGCCTTCTCACCCCGGATGCCCATCTGGCGCAGCACCCGGTCCATCCCCGGGATCGCCTTCTCCAGCGCACTGGTCTCGTCGGTGATCCGGAACTCCAGGAAGGCGCTCCGCTGCACGATGCCCTTGGCCCGCGCCGGGTCGTCGATGCCGGGCAGCTCCACCACGATCCGCTCGCTACCCACCTTCTGGATCACGGGCTCGGACACGCCGAACTCGTCGATGCGCTTGCGGAGCACGGTGAGGGCGAGGTCGAGGTCGTGCGCGGGATCGGCGGAGACCTGCCTGGACTGGTCCAGCTCCAGGGCGAGGTGCATCCCGCCCTGGAGGTCGAGGCCGAGCTTGAGCGGCACCCGCTTCTCCGTGCGGTCGTGCATCACGCCGGTCTGCAGGTCCCGCTCGCGCAGGGTGACGTTGCGCGGCACGAGATAGAAGACGCTCAGGGCGACCAGGGCCAGAATCAGCAGGATGCGATTGCGAATGGACATCGTGACGAGGCTCAGGCGTGATTCACGCGGTTGGGACCGGCCGGCCGCCGGCGAGAGCCGCCAGCGCGTCGACGCGATCACGTTCCATCTGTTCCGTCAGCTGCTGCACCGAGGCGAAATGCTCGACGTCGCGGAGCCGCTTCACCCAGGTGATCCTCACCCACTCGCCGTAGAGGTCGCCCTCGAACTCGAAGAGGTGGGCCTCCAGGGTGCGGCGGCGGTCCGCGAAGGTCGGGCGGGGCCCCTGGTGCATCATCCCCCCCGCGCGCCCGCCCCGCCATTCCACCTCGACGGCGTAGATCCCGTCCGGCGGCAGGAGCTTCTGCGGCGGCACGTCCACCAGGTTGACCGTGGGCACGCCGAGCTGCCGTCCCCGGCCGGCGCCATGCCCCACCGTCCCGCTCACGGTGTAGGGCCGACCCAGCATGCGCGCGGCGTTGGCCAGGTCTCCGCCGGCGACCGCACGCCGTGCCCGGGAGCTGGAGACATGCTGGTCGCCGAAGTCCACCGGCGCCACCACGTCGACGTCGAATCCATACACCGCCCCGAGTCGCCGCAGCGTCTCGACGTCCCCGCTCCGCCCTCGCCCGAAGCCGTGATCGTGCCCGATCACCAGCTCGCGCATCCCGCAGCGCTCCAGCAGTACGCCTCGGACGAACTCCTCGGGGCTCATCCCCGCCACCTGCCGGTCGAACCGGAGAAAGTACGCCAGGTCGAGAGGGGTCTGCGCCAGGATCTCCCGGCGCTCGGGCCCGGTGGTCAGCAGCGGCGGTGCGGCCTGGGGATTCACCACCTCGAGCGGATGCGGCTCGAAGGTGACCAGGACGCTCTCGCGGTGCGCCGCCTCGGCCCGACGGGCGATCTCCGCCAGCACCGCCTGGTGCCCCAGGTGCACGCCGTCGAACGAGCCCACCGTCACGACGGTCCCGCGGGAGCGGCGCGAGGGCGCGGCGTCCGGCGTCAGCTCCCTCATGGAGTCGCCAGCACCACGGTCGGCTGGAGCCGGCCCTCCTCCGGCCGGGCCACCGCCACCAGCTCGTCGCCCGCGAAGAGTACGACGGGGACGCCGGGGTCCATCATCGCAGCCCCGCCCGCCACCGCACGCCCGTGCACCACGGCCGTCTTCGCGGCCGAGTCCAGCTCCATTGAGGGCAGATGGCCGAGCACCCGCGCGGGCGGCTGCAGCGCCTCGGGTGTCACCTCGTCCAGCGGCACTGCCTCCTCCACCCGAAGGCCGCCGATCGCCTCACGGCGGAGCGCCGTGAGATGTCCGCCCACCCCCAGCTGCTCGCCAAGATCGCGACCGATCGCCCGAAGATACGTCCCCGGGCTCACGGTGGCGCGGAAGGTCACCGCCGGCGGCTCCCAGGAGACGAGCTCGATGCGGTGGACCGTCACGATCGTCTCCGGCGGTTCCACGGCCACCCCCCGGCGTGCCAGCCGGTAGCTCCGCTCCCCACCCACGTGCTTGGCGGAGTAGGCCGGGGCCCGCTGCCGCTGCTCGCCGGCGAAGCCGGCCAGCGCTTCCCGCACCTGCTCCAGGCTCACCCGCTCGACCGGCCGCTCCTCGATCACCGCGCCCGTCAGGTCATCCGTCTCGGTCCGCACGCCCAGCCGGGCGGTGGCGAGGTAGGTCTTGGCCTCCGACTCGACGAACCGCGCGAGCCGCGTGGCCCGTCCCACCAGCACGACCAGCAGCCCGGTCGCGAACGGGTCCAGCGTCCCGGTGTGCCCCGCCTGCCTGGTCCGGAGGGCCCGCCGCACCCGCTGGACCGCGTCGTGCGACGTCAGGCCGGCGGGCTTGTCTACCAGCACCGCGCCGATCAGCCCTGGTCCTCCCGGCGGATCGATTCCAGCAGCTCCTCGATCCGCGCGGCGTGCTCCACGCCCTTGTCGAGCTCGAAGTGCAGCTCGGGCACGGTGCGGGTGGTGAGCGCGCGCGCGGCGCGGCTGCGGAGGAAGCCGGCGGCGCTCTGGAGCCCCTGGAGCGCGCGGGCCTTCTCCGCCTCGTCGCCGGGGACGCTCACGCTGACTCGGGCGTGGGAGAGATCGTTGGTGACGAGGACGCCGGTGACGGTGACGAAGCCGACTCGGGGATCCCGGATCTCGCGCCTGAGCGCCTCGGCGATCACCTGGCGGATGGTGCCGGCCACCTGCTCCGGTCGACGGGAAGGCTGCCTCACCGGAACACCGTCGCCGTGTCCACGATCCGCACGCCGTCGGTCTCCTCGACCGTGCGGTCGGCGGCCCGGAGGATCTCCTCCACCACGGGGCGCGCCGACCCCACGACCGCGCACGCGATCTCGGCCCGCTGCCAGAGATCCTGGTGACCGGTCTCCGCAACGGAGACGTTCAGGGTCCGCCGGAGCCCGCTGGTGAGGGGCTTCAGCACTCCCCGCTTCTCCTTGAGGGAGTGGCAGTTGGGGAGGTGGAGATCCCAGGTCTGGATGGCGACGACCATAGGACTGTCAACTCCGACCAATCAGCTCGCCGCCCCTGCCCCCGCTCCGGCGCCACCGGCCGCGCTGGCGGAGAGGGTGCGCTTCACCTCTTCCATGCGGTAGGACTCGATCCGGTCGCCGACCTTGAGGTCGTTGAAGTTCTCGATCCCGATGCCGCACTCCAGCCCCTCGCGCACCTCGCGGACGTCGTCCTTGAAGCGCTTGAGGCTGGAGAGCGATCCGGTGTACACCGTGACGCCGTCGCGGATAATCCGCGCCTTCGCGGTGCGCTGGATGACGCCGGTCCGCACCGCGCAGCCCGCAATGGTGCCCACCTTGCTCACCTTGAAGAGCTGGAGCACCTCGGCCTCGCCGAGCACCGTCTCCCGCTCCTCGGGCTTGAGCAGGCCTTCGAGCGCGTTCCGCACGTCCTCTACCGCCTCGTAGATGATGCGGTAGGTGCGCACGTCCACCTGCTCCCGCTCCGCCGCCGCGCGGGCATTGGAATCGGGCCGGACGTGGAAGCCGAGGACGATGGCGCCCGACGCCTTGGCGAGCAGGATGTCGCTCTCGGTGATGGCGCCGACACCGCGGTGGACGACGTCCACCCGCACTTCGCCGGTGCCGAGCTGCGCCAGCGCGTCGGCCAGCGCCTCCGCGGGGCCGCCCTGGTCCGCCTTGATGATGATGCGGAGGGTGGACACCTCGCCCTCCTTGAGGGCGCGGCTGAAGTCCTCCAGCGTCCCGCCGCGCGCGGTGCGACGGTTCTGGGCCTCGCGCTCGAGCCGCTGTCGCTTCTGCGCGATCTCGCGCGCTTCCACCGCGTCGGTGACGACGGCGAAGGTGTCGCCGGCCGCGGGCACGCCCTCGAAGCCGAGGATCTGCACCGGAATCGAGGGACCGGCCTCCTTCACCGTCTTGCCGCGCTCGTCGTAGAGCGCGCGCACGCGGCCGGAGAACTTGCCGCAGATGAAGTTGTCGCCCACCCGCAGGGTGCCCTTCTGCACCAGGATGGTGGCCAGCGGACCCTTGCCCGGGTCGAGCGTGGCCTCCAGCACGGTGCCGTGCACCTTGCCCTCGGGGTTGGCCTTGAGATCGAGGATCTCCGCCTGGAGCAGGATCTGCTCCAGCAGGGTGTCCACCCCGGTGCCCTTCTTGGCCGAGATCTCGGCGGCGAGCACGTTACCCCCGAACTCCTCCAGCACCACGTTGTGCTGGAGCAGGTCCTGCTTGACCTTGGCCGCGTTCGCGGTCGGCAGGTCGATCTTGTTGATCGCGACGATCATCGGCACGCCGGCGTTCCTGGCGTGGCTGATCGCCTCGATCGTCTGGGGCATCACCTGGTCGTCGGCCGCGACCACCAGGACGACGATGTCGGTGACCTGGGCGCCGCGGGCGCGCATGGCGGTGAACGCCTGGTGACCCGGCGTGTCGAGGAAGGTGATCTTCCGGTCGCCGGGCAGGGTCACGTGGTACGCGCCGATGTGCTGGGTGATGCCGCCCGTCTCGCCCGCCACCACGTTGGCCTTCCGGATATAGTCGAGGAGCGAGGTCTTGCCGTGGTCTACGTGGCCCATGATGGTGACCACCGGTGGACGCGCGCTCAGCTGCTCCGGCGACTCCTCGACCTGATCGGTCTCGGTCTCCGCCGCGTACTCGTCCTCCCGCACCGCCTCGAAGCCGAACGCGGACGCGATCAGCTCGATCTGGTCGAAGTCGAGCCGCTGGTTCACCGTCACCATGAGGCCCAGCTCCTTGAAGGCGAACTGGACGATCTGGGTCGCGGGCACCTTCATCGCGGTGGCGAGCTCGGAGACCGAGATGAACTCGTTCACCCGAATCCGGGTCTTCTCCTTCTCACGCTCTTCGGCGAGACGGCCGGCCTGAAGCTCGCGGAAGGAGGGCTCGTCGGCGCGACGGCCCTTGCGGCCCGCGCCGCCCTTCATCCCCTGCAGTGTGCGGAGGATGTTTGCCTGCACCGCCTCCTGGTCCACCATCGAGCGCTTGCTCTTCTTGCCCTTCTTGCGGCCGCCGCCCTTCTCGGCGTCGGGGCCGAAGGTGCGCGCGGGCGGCGCCGCGGAGCGATCCTGCCCGGGCCGGGCCGGCGCGGCGCTTCGGGACGGCGCGCTGCTGCTG
>JBKPGZ010000051.1:0-4899 GCA_046729675.1 Gemmatimonadota bacterium
GCGGCCACCGCCCGACGCTCGTCGGCCGCGGTGGCGTCCGCCACCTCCAGAGACGCGGCCCGCTGGGCCACCGCGAGCTCGCGGGCGAACCCGTCGAAGATGCTCCAGCGGAGGCCGAGACTGAGTTGCCGGTTGCTGTACACATCGTAGTCACTCTCGCGGCTGGCGTTCCAGGCTGTGTTCGCCGAGAGGTCCAGGCTGGGCCAGTACGCGGCGCGCGAGGCCTTGAGATCCGAGCGCGCGGCGTCGGCCGTCGCGACCGCGCTCTGGATTCGCGGACTCCTCGCCTCGGCCTCCGTCCGCAGCGCGGCCGTGTCGGGCATCTCGATCACCCGATAGAAGGCGGAGTCGTCCAGCGCCTTGACCCGTCCGGTCTCACCGATCAGCCGCCCGAGCCCCGCTTCGGCGGTGGCAAGATCGGTCTGTGCGCGGATGAGGTCGAGCTGGGCGCTGCCCAGGGTCACGCGAGAGCGGAGCGAGTCGGACCTTGTGGCGGAGCCGGCCTGGAGCTTGTTGATCGAGGCCTTGAGCTGTTCTTCCGCCCGGCGCACACTGGTCTCCCGCACCCGCACCAGCTGCTGCGCCGCGAGGGCATCCAGGAACTGGTTGGTGGTGGCGAGCGCCTGCTGGAACCGGGCGTCCACGAACGACGCCTCGGCCGCGGTCTGACTCGCCCGCGCCGCACTCATCTCCGCCCCTCGCCGGAAGCCGGTGAAGAGATCCACGCTGGCGGAGAGGGACGTGTTGAGGCTCCGGTTGGAGCTGTTTCCGCTGATGATCTGCCCGGTCGCCGGGTCCACCCGGGAGGGCCCTCCGGTGGAGAAGGTGTTGGCGGACGAGTTGAGGGAGACCGTGGGCATGTAGGATCCCCAGGCGCTCCGGCGCTGGGCGTTGGCGGTCTCGATGTCCCCGGCGGCCCGGACAACCAGCGGCTGGACCCGCTCGGACAGCCGGATGGCGTCCGCCAGCGAGACGGACCGCTCCTGTCCGCGGAGCCCCGGACTCACGCCTCCCAGCCCCAGGACCAGCAGGACGGCGACTCGGTACAGGGTCATGCACTCCGATCCGGATGGGTGAGATAGTAAGACGCCGGACGCTGCCGAATGCTACTTCCGGGCGCCCGGGAAGACAGCCCCGCGGGTGATGCGCGGGGGAGGCGGACGGTCGCGGGCGGTCGGGCGGTCAGGCGGTACGGCGGTACGTTAGGGTGTCACCCTGAGCGGAGCGAAGGGGACCATGTCTGGACGGTCCCCTTCACTTCGTTCAGGGTGACACCGTTCTCGTTCAGGGTGACACCGTTTGTTAACCGTCGTACCGCCTGACCGCCTGACCGCCTGACCGCCTGACCGCCCGACCGCCCGACCGCCCGACCGCCCGACCGCCGCCCTACCGGTCCGCTCTCCTGCGAAACGCCTCCCGCCCCGCGCTGATGGCCAGCCAGGCGCAGATGGCGCCGAAGACGTACGCGGTCTGGCGCGGCAGGACGAAGAAGAGCAGGCCGAGGGCGACGAAGATCGCCGCCAGTGGGACGAAGACCGACCGGCGGGCGTTGCTCGCGAGGGCGCGGAGCGCGAGGACGGCGCGCCGGCGGGTCTCGCGCCGGTGACGGCGGTGGCGGCCCGGGTCCACCTCGGGCTCCTCCCGGGTGAGGATGGTGGGGAGGGCTTCGCTGATCCGGCGGGGGCCACGCAGGGGTCGGCGGTGCACCTCCCTGCTTCGCCCGATGTCCAGCCGGAACTGCCGCTCCATGGAGTCCGCCAGCGACTGGTCCTCGATCAGCACGTCCAGCTCGTAGTTCCCGATCAGACTGGACGGGTTGAGGTTGCTGGATCCGATACGCACCCATCGCCCATCGGACACGATGGTCTTAGCGTGGAGCATCGGGCCATCCCACTCGTAGATCCGCACGCCGCTACGCAGCAGGTCACGGTAGCCGATGCGCGAGAGATTGCGGATGAGCGGCAGATCGCTCGAGCCGGGCACCAGCATCCGCACGTCCACGCCGTCGCGGGCCGCGTCGCCCAGCGCCTGGAACAGCCTCGGCGGCGCCACCATGTAGGCGTCGGTGATCCAGAGCCGCTCCATGCTCCCCGCCGCCAGCAGCTCGATCACCCGGAAGGCACGCTCCCGCCCCGGCTCTCCCATGATGACCCGCACCTCGCCCTCCCCCTCCGGCGTCACTCTCCCCGCTTGCTCTCCCTCGGATAGCGGCGCCCCCGACACGGCCCAGGTGCGGGCGAAGGCCTGGTCCAGCACCGCCGCCGCGGGCCCGCCGAGCCGCACCGCCGTGTCGCGCCAGGGCCGGATCGCGTCGCCGTCGCCGGTCCACTCGCAGCCGATGCAGAGCCCCCCGATCACCGCGCCGGAGCCGTCGGCCACGACCAGCTTGCGGTGGTCACGGGCGAAGTTGGTGACGATGTTCAGCGGGCGCAGCGGGTGGAAGACGCGGACCTCGATCCCCGCGCCGCGGAGGAACCGCCAGAGCTTCCGCGACGTGAACATCGAGCCCACCGCATCGTACAGCACCCGCACTGGAAGCCCGTTCCGCGCCCGGGCCGCCAGCGCCTCAGCGAAGCGCCAACCCTCGCTGTCGCTCCGGATGATGTAGTTCTCGAAATGGATCCAGCGGGAAGCCTGGGCGATGAGGTCCAGCATCGCCGCGTAGGTGTCGCGGCCATCGATCAGCAGCTCGACCCGGTTGCCCGGGATCGGCCGTCCGCCGGCCGCGCGATTGAGCGCGCAGGCGACCGACTGGGCGCTGCCGTCGGCCGCTGGCCCGGTCACGCCGGGCCGAGCCCGAGGACCCGCTCCTGTGGTCGAAGCGCAGCGAGCACGAACGCGATGTGCTCGTCGAGCGGCACGCCCAGCTCTGCGGCCCCCTGGATGACGTCCTCACGGCTCACGCCCCGCGCGAACGCCTTGTCCTTGAGCTTCTTTCTGACCGACGAGACCTCGAGGTCCTGGAGGCTCCGCGACGGACGGACCAGAGCGCAGGCCACCAGGAATCCGCACAGCTCGTCCACCGCAAAGAGCGCCCTGGCCATGGCGGAGTCACGCGGCACTCCGGTGTAGTTGGCGTGTCCCAGGATCGCTCGCTGCATCGGCTCGGGCAGCCCACGCTCGGCCAGGATCCGCACCCCTTCGGACGGGTGCTCGTCATGGGGCGAGTGGGCCGCGTTGGGATAGCGCTCGTAGTCGAAGTCGTGCAGCAGGCCGACCAGCCCCCAGGCCTCCGGGTCTTCCCCCGCACGCTCGGCCATCGCGCGCATCGCGAGCTCGACGGCATACATGTGCTTCCGCAGCGCGTCCGACGCGGTGTACTCGTGCATCAGCGCGAGGGCCTCGGATCGGGTCAGGGCCATGGAGGTGGGGCGATGACGCTACGCGCCGACGACTGCCGCCGTGAGCGGCACCCGGCTCGCGAGCTCGCCGTCCAGGGTGATCTCGAAGGCGTACTGCCCGGGCCGGGGCAGGGGGATGTCGAACACGAGGACCGCGCCGGCCTCGACGTCGGTCACGCCGGCCGGAGGCTCGCCGAACTGCACCGTACCTTCCCCGCCCAGCAGCTCGGCGCCGTTCTCGTCCACGAAGCGGATCCGGATCGTGTGCACCCCGATCTCCGTCCGCCGGCCCCGTACCCGGAGCACCAGGTGGGTGCGGGGGCAGACCGCCGGGAACTTCGTCAGCCAGACGTGCTGGAAAATGCCCAGCACGCTGAGCTTGCCCTGCTGGTCGATCAGGGCGTAGTCGGCGGTCAGCGCGAAATCGAGGTGCAGGTCAGGACACCCGGATCGAGTTGATCACGTCGTTCTGCTTGATGTCGTTGACGACGTTCATCCCCTCGCGCACCTGCCCGAAGACGGTGTGCACCCGATCGAGGTGGGGCTGGGGCGAGTGACAGATGAAGAACTGGCTGCCGCCCGTGTCCTTGCCGGCGTGAGCCATCGAGAGGGTGCCGGCGACGTGCTTGTGGGTGTTGAGGTGGGTTTCGCACTTGATCTTGTACCCGGGGCCACCGGTGCCCACCCGCGGGTTGTTGGGATCCTTGGAGAGCGGGTCGCCACCCTGGACCATGAAGTTCTTGATCACCCGGTGAAAGCGGGTGCCGTCGTAGAACTCGCTATTGGCGAGCTTCTCGAAGTTCGCCACCGTATTGGGGACCTCGCTGTCGTAGAGGTCCGCCACGATGGTGCCTTTGCTAGTGTCGATGGTCGCGGTCTTGGCCACGCGGTTCAGCTCCTGGGAAGAGGTGCGTCGGTCCTGTAAGGTAATGGGGTACCTGACACGCGGGCGCCGCCGGCGAGCAGCTGCTCCCACTCCTCGACCGTCGCCACCGGCAGGCTGCAGCTCGTCCCCACGCAGGCATAGCCGCGCGTCCCCGTGCCCGCCGAGAGCATCCCGGCGATCGCTGCCGGTAGGCGACCCGCTTCCGCCTCGGCCGGAGTCAGCCGCTGGACCACGCGCCGCGGGGCGAATCGCGCCAGGGCTGAGCGGTGCATTGCCTCAGCGGTCTCGTTTCCCACCTCACCGATCACGGCCAGGTGCGTGCCTGGATTGAGATACCAGTCCATCGCGAGGAGAAAGGCCGAGCCGTGGAGCCCGAGCTCCAGCGCGCCGCCCGCGAACGCCGCCACCAGCGCGGCCGCCCGCTCGCGCCACCGCGCGTCGCCGGTCAACTCGTGCAGCCGCACCAGCGTAATTCCGGCGATACCGTTGGGCGACGGCGTCGGGGTGTCCTGCACCGGCTTCACCCGCGCCGGCAGCAACCCTTCCTCTCCCTTTCGACCCCGCGCCGTATCGAAGAATCCGCCCGAGCTCTCGTCCCAGTAGTCCCGCCACACCCGCTCCATGATTCGCTCGGCCCAGGCCAGCCACTCGCCGTCGCCGGTGGTCTCGTAG
>JBKPGZ010000052.1:0-7701 GCA_046729675.1 Gemmatimonadota bacterium
GGACCGGTGGCGCCTGCCGAGCCCGCCACCTCCCCCGCTCGCCCGCAACGCTCACGGCCGAGTTGGGCCGCATCACCCCCGCGGCCGCGGCCAGTCTTGAAGCGTTCTGGAGATGGGAAACGAGTCAGGAAAGGCGAATGAGCGACTCGCAATTGCGGAAGTCAAGGCAGATTCATAGACTCAGCGAGTTCATGGTCACCTGCCCAATCTTCGACTTTCCATGAATCCCCATGACATCTCTTGTTCTAGAACTGAGGCACGAGGCCATGGACCCCAGTGTCCGGGTCGATGATCTCCTGCGAAAGGCCGTCGAGGTAGCGACTACGCTCGGCATCGACGATTTCCGAGTCTGGGCGGAGAAAGAGCTCCAAGGCTATGCTGGTGACACCACAACCCCTGAGTATCGCCAGGTAACCGGAGTAGTCAGGGCATTTCACCCATCCCGCGGCTGGATTCCCGTAGTAGTTCCGGACAAAGACCTTCAGAAGAGGCTCGAATCCAGGGCCGCTGGAGAGCCGATCGGTGAGCTGGAGGATCTCTACCACGATCCCCATAGAGGCGACATGCTTCTCCTGGGGCCGGGGCCCGATGCGGAGAACCTCACCTTAGAGGATCTGATGGAGCTGGTGCCATACAGCTGGGTACTCCGAATCTTCGGGGACACGCGAGAATACCAACCCGGCACGATCCCCACGCTCATGATCAGTAGACCAACTATCAAGGGAATCCTGGACGCGGTACGGAACGAAGTCCTCCGATGGAGTCTTGCTCTGGAAAGTCAAGGCGTTCCTAAGGAAGACTGAGATGCGGCGATTGCGTTGTCGACGGCCCGCTCGCCCCGCTCTTCCGAGCGCTCGGCGGCATCCCGATCGACCGCAGCGCCCCCCACCACGCGGTGCACCGGGCCGTGGAGATCCTCGGCGGTCAGGCGCGCTATCTGCTCGCCATCACCCCCGAAGGGACCCGCCGGCGCATCGAGCGCTGGCGGAGCGGCTTCTATCACATCGCCCGCAGCGCCGCCGTGCCGGTGGTGCCGGTGGCCTTCGACTACAGGCGGCGGGAGTGCCGGATCGGCCCCGCCGTCGAGCTGACGGGCGATGTCGAGGCCGATCTCGAAGTGTTCCGTCGGTTCTACGTGGGAGTCACGGCGAAGCACCCGACGAGGTTCGGGCCGATCCGGTTCGGCGCCGACTAGCCTTCATCGGTGAGCTGCGAAGCGACCGTGACGCGCAGCAACACCCGGTTGGGCGAGCTGATCCCTCGGACTCTCGCTCTAGCGTTGCGAACGCGAGTCGGACTCTGAGCCAGCGGTGGGGACGAACGGCCCAGGCGCTGGGCGGCCTCCGAGCGTTCGGGCCCGCAACTCCTCCACCTGCGTCCGATCGGGCGCGGCGCCGAGCCGCTCGAACACCGCCGCCGCTCCCGCGAGACTCATCTCCGCCTCGGCTACATCGCCCAGCTCACCGCAGGCCCGCGCGACGAGCACCCGGGTGCGGGCCGCCTCATAGGGCGCCTCCAGCTCCTGCCAGATCGCCTCCGACCGGCGCAACTCCCCGAGCGCCGCGTGTGCATCCCCCTCGGCCAGCCGCACCGCGCCGGTGGCCCGGGCCGAGAGCGCGCGGAGATAGGGCGCTCCAAGCTCGGCGGCGACGGTCGCGAGCTCGGCGGCCGCGGTTCTCGCCGTGGTGATGTCGTCCGCCGCGAGCGCCGCCTCCACGCAGGCGGCGAGGAGCATCGGCCGGAAGCGCGGCTCGGGCGACTCGTCCAGCGTCTGGCGCAGCGAGGCCAGGGCCGCGACGGGATCGTCCTGCGCCATGCGCAGCAGCGCCAGGCCAGGCTGAATCCTCGCGCCGTGCTGGCTGGCCAGCCGGTAGGTCTGCTCCGCTTCCGACAGCTCGCCGCGGAGCCGATGAAGCTCGGCCAACTGCACGTAGGCGGAGCCGATGGCGGTCTGGCCCGGAGGGTCCAGCAGGCGGGCGAGGGCGCGTCGGGCTTCCTCCAGCGCGCCGTCCCAGTCGCCGCGGAGCTGGAGCACCTCGGATCGCCGCAGCAGACACTGCCCCCGGAAGAGCACCAGGTCCGGCTGGGGAGCAGCCCAGCGGCTCATCGCTGCAGTCCACTCCTGGGCCCGGCGCCAGTCGAAGACTTCCTGGCAGCCGGAGACCACGCTGCAATAGACGCCGCCCGCCACGATCGGCGTGACCTCGTCGGTGGTGACCGCGACCATCGCCTCGTCCAGCAGCGCCAGGCCTTCCTTGACCTTGCCGGTGCGGAGCAGGGTTCGGCCCTGCGCGAGCCGGGTGAAGGCGACCAGGTCCGGGTCACCGAAGCGATCACCGATCGCGGCGACCCGGTCGAGTATCGGCAGCGCGGTCTGGTGATCGCCCTCGGCCAGCGCGCGCAGGGCGTCAGGAAGGAGCACGAATCCCTGCCCCGCGCAGTCGCCCGGCATCTCCCCGACCAGCCGTCGCACTCTCCCCATCCAGCCGCTGGCCTGGGCGACGTCGCCCCGCTCCATCAGGTCGAGGACCAGCCAGAAGGCCGCCCGCGCGGCCCGATCGCGATCATTGCGACCGACGAAGCCCAGGTAGGCGCGAGCCAGGCAGGCTACGCTCTCGGCGTCGCGCCCGAGCATGGTGCAGGTGACCGCGAGCCGCTCCAGGTCCTCCGGCTCGAGCGGAGTCTCCCGGTCGGCGGCGGAGAGCCGGGCGTGGACCTCGCCCCACGTGCGGCGCCGGTAGGCGTCGCGGCCGCGCTCCAGCGCACTGGCCGTCGAAGGCTCGGGATGAAGGGGGTACACCGGCGTCACCGGCGCGGTCAGGCTCTCATCCAGACCCGCGGCGACCGCCGACGCGGGGGGGGGGCGGTCGGCGGGCTCGGCGGACAGGTTGCGCGTGATCAGCGCCTCGAGCGCCTCCGGCACTTCGGCCCGGACATCCCGTACCCTGGGCGGCGGCCCCAGCGCGCTCCGCACGATGATGACGTGCGCGGACGGTCCGGTGTACGGCGCGTCCCCGGCGAGCATCTCGTAGAGCACGCACGCGAGCGAGTAGAGGTCGCTCCGGAAATCCACCGACTCGCCGCCGGCCTGCTCCGGTGCCATGTACTTCGGGGTACCGACCGCGGTGCCGATACGGGTGAGCTCCTCGCCCGTCGTCGCGGCCGCCCGGGCGATGCCGAAGTCGGCGAGCCGGGCATGTCCCTGCACCAGAAGGATGTTCTCGGGCTTGATGTCGCGGTGGATCACGTCGCGGCCGTGGGCATACTCCAGCGCGTCGGCGATTCCGCGGGCGATCCGCACCGCGTCACGGACGGGCAGTCGGCCCTCGCGCCGCAGGCGATCGCGGAGCGATCCGCCGTCGACGTAGGGCATGACGTACCAGAGGCGTCCGGCGTCCTCGCCCGAGTCGTAGACCGGCAGGATGTGGGGGTGGTCGAGCCGGGCGGCAAGCTGGATCTCGCGGAGAAAGCGCCGCGGCGCCACGCTGGCGGCGAGCTCGGAGTTCATGAGTTTGAGCGCCACGGGGCGGGCGTGCCTCAGGTCCTGCACCAGGTACACCGTCGCCATGCCGCCGCGCCGGAGCTCGCGGTCGAGGCGGTAGCGGGGAGCGAGGGATGTCCAGAAGGGGGTGAGATCGGACAGTGGAGCCGCCGGCGGACGTTGACTCAACGCTAGTACCCGGCGTTGAGGTCGTCCAGCCTTCGGTGGCGGGTCGGGCGCGCCTCCCTCGCTCGCCAGCGACAAGGCCCCATCCATTTCGGAGCTCGCGCGCTCCAGCCCTTGACCCCGGCCCGAAGCCGCGGAACTGTTCGGATCTCGCTCGGAGGTCCCATGAACCGCCACAGTTCTCGGCACGTCCGTGCCGCACTCCTTTCGATTCTCTTCGCGCAGCTCCCTGCCCCGGCCCTCGCCCAGTCCAGTCCTCCTGAAACGCCCAAGCGGGAAGTGGCCGATACCTACTTCGGGACGATCATCGCCGACCCGTACCGCTGGATGGAGCGGCCGATCCCGCACAATCCCGAGTTCCGCCAGTGGCTCGAGCGTCAGAACGCGTACACCCGGCAGGTGCTCGACAGTCTGCCCCAGCGCGCGGCTCTCGAAACGCGCCTGGCCAAGCTGGCCGACATCGTGACCACGGTGCCCGAGGTGAGGCCCGCCGAGGATCGCTGGTTCTACCTCCAGCTTCAGCCGGGACAGCAGACCCCGAAGCTCTACGCCAGAGACGTCCGCACCGGGCGCGACCGGATGCTGCTGGACCCCGACACACTGGGAGGCGCCGGCGATAGCCACTGGGCGATCGACTACGTGGTCCCCGCGCCCGACGGTCGCCTGGTCGGATATGGCGTCTCGGCTGGAGGCTCGGAGAAGACCACGCTCTATCTGACGGATGCCTCTACCGGGCGCGTCCTGCCCGACTCGATCTCGCGGGTGCAACTCGGGATCCTGGGCTGGAGCCCGGACGGCCGCAGCCTCTATTACAACCGACTGAACGCGGCAGGGGACACCAACCCCGTCCTCCGCTACCGGAACAGCGCCGTATTCCGGCACGTCGTCGGCCAGGACCTTTCACGAGACCAGCTGATCCTGGGACCCGGCTCCAACAGCACCGCCCCGGTCGCTCCCGACGACTTCCCTCTCGTGATTCCCGTGGAAGACTCGCCCTACCTGTTCGCCCTCATCCTTCACGGTGTCCAGCCGGAGATCACCGTGTATGCCGCTCCGGCGACGAAGGCTCGCGGTGGGGCGATCTCATGGCGGAAGGTGGTCGACGTCGGGGACTCGGTCGTGGCCGCCGAGGCCCACGGACCCGACCTCTACCTGCTCAGCCATAAGGGTGCGTCCCGGTTCCAGGTGCTGCGCATGCCGGTGGATGTGCCCACCCCCGAGAAGGCAGAGGTCGTCGTGCCGGAGAGCGGTGCAGTGCTGACCGCAATCGCGGTGGCCAAAGACGCGCTCTACGTGCGGGAGCTGGAGCAGGGTCTGGGACACATCCGGCGGGTCCCCTTCGGTGCCAGGGGCGGCGAGCGGCTCGAGCTTCCAGCCGACGGCGCGATAACGGAGATCGCGACGGACCGGCGACGGCCCGGCGTGGTGTTCCCGCTCGAGGGGTGGGCCCGGTCCCGGCTCTGGTACCGGTACGATCCGGCCGACGACCGGGTTCGCGACACCAGGCTGCTCCGTCCGGCCCCCGTGGATGTCTCTTCGCTCGAATCGGTCGAGGTCGAGGCACGCAGTCACGATGGCGTGATGGTTCCGCTTTCGATCGTCTACCGCAAAGGCACTCCGCGGAACGGCTCGAACCCTACCTTACTGATTGGCTACGGGGCCTATGGAGTGACGCTCGACCCCTTCTTCAACCCCATGGGCCTGGCCTGGCTCGAGCGCGGCGGCGTCTTCGCGGTCGCCCACGTGCGCGGCGGTGGCGAGCACGGCGAGGACTGGCACCTGGCCGGCAAGAAGGCTACCAAGCTGAACACCTGGAAGGATTTCATCGCGTGCGCCGAGTACCTGGTCCAACAGAAGTGGACCTCCCCCGAGCATCTGGCGGGGAGCGGCACCAGTGCGGGCGGCATCCTGATCGGCCGCGCGATCACGGAACGGCCCGACCTGTTCCGCGCCGCCGTGCCGCGGGTGGGAGTCATGAACGCGCTGCGAGTCGAGCACGAGCCGGGCGGAAAGGCGAACATCCCCGAGTTCGGCACGACCGCCGTGGAGGCCGACTTCCATGCGCTGCGGGAGATGGACGCGGTCGCGCACGTGCGCCCCGGCGTGCGCTACCCAGCCGTAATGCTCACGGCCGGCATCAACGACTCACGAGTCGAGGCGTGGCAGCCGGCCAAGATGGCGGCCGCGCTGCAGGAGCACAGCGCCAGCGGCCCGGTGCTGCTCCGGGTGGGGTTCGACGCGGGGCACGGAATGGGGCTGACCAAGGCGCAGCGGGTGGACGAGGCGACCGACCTCTACGCCTTCCTGCTCTGGCAGCTGGGAGGACCGCCCAGTGTGGTGCCGTGATCGGCCGCGAACCCCCGGCTAACCCCGCGGCCGCACCCGCGGCCCGATGCGCAGCTCATGCCCCTCGTGCGACAGGAGCACATCCGCCACCGGACGCGCGTCCCGCGGTCGCGGCCGATGCATCGCCCACCACTGCTCCGCCCGTTCCGCGGTCCACTCCGCCGTCAGGGGAACCGCGTCCAACCGCTCTCTCACGACCTCCGCGCCCGCCGGACGGCGGGCCGGGTCCTTCTCCAGACATTGCATGACCAGATCCTCGAGCGCGGCCGGGAGGGGCCGATCGACCCGATCTGACGGCCGCCTCGGCCGCGCCTGGGCGTGCTGGAGCATCACCTGCATGGCGTTTTCGCCCTCGAAGACCAGCATGCCGGTGAGGAGCCAGTAGGCGACACAGCCCAGCGCGTACAGGTCGACCCGGTGATCGGTGTCTGCGGCGCCGAGCACCACCTCCGGGGCCATGTAGCCGGGCGTGCCGCTCCAGCTGTCCCCGCCACTGAGGTTGACGGCGTTCTTGTCCGCGACTCGCGCGGTGTCGAGCTTGACCAGCCCGAAGTCGAGCACTTTGACGAAATCGAAAGTGGTTCCGGCCCGGCTGACCACCACGTTCGCCGGCTTGATGTCGCGGTGGACCAGGCCGTTTCCGTGGGCGTCCTGAAGCGCCGAGCAGACCTGGCGCAGGAGGTGGACGACCCGCTCCGCCGGGAGCGGCCCGTGCTGCTTGACCAGGGTGTCGAGGTCGAGACCGTCGAGCAGCTCCATCACATAGTACAGCCGGCCGTCCTCGGTGACGCCGAAATCGTACAGCTGCACGGTATGCGGGGACGTGAGTGCGGCGGTGGCGCGTGCCTCGCGTTCGAACCGCCGTACCAGCAGCTCCGGGTCGCCCGACATCGCTCCCAGCGCCGGCTGCCGGATGAGCTTGATCGCCGCGGGCCGGATCAGCAGGCGGTGGCGCGCGCGCCAGACCTCGCCCATGCCGCCCCCACCGATCTTCTCCTCGAGCAGGTACTGTCCCAGCTCACTCGCCTCGGCGACCTGCCGCCGGAGTCCGTACAGGACTCGCGAAACAATCGTGGCCAGCGTGGTCCCCAGCACGCTCCAGAGCACGGTGTTGAGGGTCATGTGCAGCTTCTGATAGCCCGGGCTGAATCCGGGCAGGAACGCCGTGGGGTGATGGCGCGCGATGCACACGACGACGGTCGGGACGAAGACGAGAGCCGACAGCAGCATGGTACGCCCCGGCCTGGACGGCATGAGGATGGCGCGCACCATGACGGTGACGGTCAGGGCCAGCAGCACCTGCAGGATCTGCCCTTCGTCCTCGATCGTCATGAACGAGAGGAAGCCCCCGGCCACGACGAAGCTGACGGCATCGAGCGCGCCCAGGGTCCCCAACGAAGGCCGGGCTCGGCCTGCCAGCAGCCAGAGCAGGGCCATTGTCAGACTGGCGCAGAGGTGCCCGAGCGCCACCGGTCCGCGCACCACGGCGACGAACGGCGCGCCGCCGATGAGGGTCAGGCTGGCGAGGAGGAAGAGGTAGAACCCGAACGAGACCAGGAAGAGCGTCTTGCCGAGGAGCGCGAGGCGCTCCCGCACGAAGCCCAGCCCGCTGGAGCTGTCGAGTCCCCGCTCGAGGAGAGCGCGGGGTCCGGCATCGGTTGGCCTGGTCGGCGTTGGCGGGTCCGGGT
>JBKPGZ010000053.1:0-5142 GCA_046729675.1 Gemmatimonadota bacterium
CTGTCGTACCCTCGGTAGGTGCTATCTTCCCAATGCCGGATCCGCTCGCGCAGCGGATCGCCGCGCTCGGCGAACGTTGCGCGGGCGCGGTCGAGCTCCTGCCGGGCGCGCTCGTTCGCCTTACGGGCCGCGGCGAGCGAGTCGTCGAGCCTCGAGAACGCCGCGTACTGCTCGCGGTACTGCGGCGTGTTGCGCGGCATCGAGTCCAGCGCCAGACGAAGCCGCTCCAGCGAGTCGCACAGCCCCTCGGTCCGCTGGACGGCCGCGGTGTAGCTCGCGAACGGCACCTGGAAGGTGCGGAAGAGCGTGTCGAGCGCGGTGGTGTCGGGGCGCGGCGATGCGGCCCGCTCCTCGAGGGCGGAGAGCACGCTGTCGCGATTGTAGGGCAGGGCGACGAGTCCGACGCCGGTGACGGGAGTCTCCACCGAATCCGGACCGGGGATGGAGACGCGGACGGCGACGTCGCGAGGCCGCTCGCAGCCGGTCAGCCCGGCGAGGGCGACGAGCGACGCGGCCAGCACCGGGAGTGCTATTGAGCGGGACACGAGCCAAAGCTATCGCCCTGCTGACGGGGCTTCAACTCGCCGCCGGCGCGCTCGCCGCGCAGGACGCCGGCAGCAGGGGCCTCTTCCCGCCCCGCCCCACGGGATTCGTTACGGACGTCGCCGGCATCATCGACGAGGCGGCAGAGGCGCGCATCACCGATCTCGCCGAGCGGCTGCGGTCGGCCACCGGCGCCGAGATCGCGGTGGTCACCCTGCCGACGATCGGCGACCGCGAGGAGACCGACGTCGCCCGAGAAATCGGGCGCGCGTGGGGAGTCGGGGCCACCGCGGAGATCGGAGATCGGAGGCGGAACGCCGGAATCGTGCTCCTGGTGGTGCCGCGCCAAGGCGGCCGACCCGGCACCGGCCGCGTGCGCATCGAGGTAGGCCAGGGGCTCGAGGGGATCGTCACCGACGTGATCGCGGGTCGGATCCGCGACTTGATGGGCGATCGCCTCGCCGGCGGGGACTACAGCGGTGCGATCCAGGACGGCGTCGAGGCGCTGGCCGGTATCATCGCGAGGGGCTTCGGGGTGAGCGACACCGTGCTCACCAACGCCCGGCCGGCCGCGACGCCGCGGGGACCCCGCGGGAGTCCGTTGGGTGCGCTCCCGATCCTGCTGTTCATCATCTTTCTGTTGCTCTCCGGCGCGTTCGGCGGACGAAGACGCCGGCGGCGCAATGTATTTTGGGGAGGACCGTGGATCGGCGGCGGCTTCGGCGGCGGTGGGGGCTGGGGCGGGGGAGGATTCGGTGGCGGGGGGTTCGGCGGCTTCGGGGGCGGTGGCGGATTCAGCGGCGGCGGTGCCGGGGGGAGATTCTGATGCGCGACACAGTGGATCGGGTGGTCCGCCCGTTCCTGAGCCAGGTGGACTCGGTCCTCGGCAACGGCTACAGCGCCGTGCTGTATGGGTCGGCGGCGCGCGACGACTTCGTGCCGGGCCGCTCCAATCTCAATCTCATGCTCATCACCGACGATCTCGCTCCGACCCGGCTCTCCGGGCTCGGCGGTGCGTTCGCTGCCTGGCGCAAGTCGGGATACGAGCCGCCGCTGGTGATCCTCCGCTCGGAGTGGGCTCGAGCCACGGACGTCTTCCCGATCGAGATCACCGACATGCGGTGCGGCTACGAGGTTCTGCGCGGCCCCGACCCGGTGGCGGGCCTCCAGGTGGCCCCCGCCGACCTGCGGCAGGGCCTCGAGCGCGAGTTCCGGGGCAAGCTCCTGCGCTTGCGGCAGGGGTACGTGGCCGCCGGTGGCGACCCGGCCGCGCTGGGCCTGCTGGCGGAGCGCAGCTCGGGCACTATCCTGGTCCTGCTGCGCTGTCTCCTCGTCCTCCTGGGCCGCTCGGTGCCGCCGGAGCCGATGGAGGTCGCGGCGGCGGCGGCGGCGGCGATGGGGGTGGACGGAGAGCCCTTGCTCAACGTGGTCCGGCATCGCACGGAGCGGGGCTGGCGCTGCTCCACCGGCGAGTTCGAGGGCTACTTGGACACGGTGGCCCGCGCGGCCGCTTTCCTCGATCAACTTCAGCTCGGAGATGAGCGATGATGCGATCTGTGGCGGTCCCGACAACACTCCTCGCGCTCGCGCTGCTATCGAGCGGGTGCGGATACAACACGATCCAGACGATGGACGAGCGGGTCAACCAGGCCAAGGGGCAGATCGAGACCCAGCTCCAGCGTCGGGCGGATCTCGTGCCCAATCTGGTGGAGACGGTGAAGGGCATCGCCAAGCAGGAGTCCACCATCTTCACCAGCATCGCCGAGTCGCGGGCACGCCTGGCCGGGGCGGTGCAGTCCGGCGACGTGGGGGAGATGGCGCAGGCCAACGCGCAGCTGACCCAGGGCATCGGCCGCCTGCTGGCGATCGTCGAGAACTATCCCGAGCTCCGCTCCAGCGAGAGCTTCCGCGCGCTGCAGGACCAGCTGGAGGGCACCGAGAATCGCATCTCGGTCGCCCGGCAGGACTACAACGGCGCCGTGGGGGAGTACAACGCGTACATCCGACGTTTCCCCTACAACCTGACGGCGAAGATCTTCGGAGCCGGGCCCAGGGAATACTTCGAGGCAGCGCCGGGGGCGGAGGAGGCGCCGAAAGTCGGGTTCTAGAGGCGTGAAAGGTCAAAGGCGGGAAAAGGTGAAAGGTAAAAAGTGAAAAGGGGGAACCGGCTCTCGGCTCCCCCTTTTCACTTTTTACCTTTCACCTTTCCCGGTGTCTCAGTCCGTCACCACCTGCTCCGGCAACACATAGCGGAGCGGATCCACCGGCCGCCCGTTGACGTGCACCTCGTAATGGAGGTGCGGGCCGGTAGCCAGGCCCGTGTTGCCCACCAACGCGATGCGCTGCCCGCGAGAGACCCGCTGGCCCTCGCGCACCAGGATCTTCGAGCAGTGGGCGAACTTCGTCACCGTGCCGAATCCATGATCGATCACGATCGTGTTCCCGTAGCCCGCTTCCCAGCCGGCGTCGCGCACCATGCCGGCGGCGGGCGCCTCGATCGGCGTGCCCATCGGCGCAGTGACGTCGATGCCCTCGTGGGGCCTCGCGACGTGAAGGATCGGGTGGGAGCGCATGGACGAGAAGGCGCTGGAGAGCCAGCCCTGGGTGGGCATGATCGACGGGGTGGCCGAGAGCCGGGCCGAGTGGACCGAGAGGCTGTCGGCCGCCTCCTTGAAGGACGAGGCCAGCAGGTTGGCCCGGCGGATCAGGGCGTTGAGGTCGACCCGCACCTCGCTGGTGCGGCGCATCGCGCTGCCGACCTCACCCTCGACCTCTCCTACCGTGGGGCCGCCGATGCCCGCCGCCTGCACCTGGGGGTCGATCGGCTCGAGGTTGGCGAGGACTCTGATGCGGGCGTCGCGCTGAGAGATGCGGGTGAGGGTATCGGCGAGGTTGGCAAGCCGTCCGTTCAACTCGTCGAGCTGCTGCTCCAACCGTGCATTTTCTTGCGCGAGCCGGGCCGACTGGGTGAGGTCCACCGTCCGGGACACGGTCACATACCCGAGGCCCAGCGCGGCTGCCGCGGCCAGGACCGCGCCGCCGATCGCCGTCTTCAAGACACGATAGGAGACCTCCATGATTCTGGAGGGCTCCGCATCGTGCGGAACGAACACGACGGTCCAACGGCGTTTGGCCATCTCTGACGAACCTCTCTCATTGAAGGGGTCGACGCCTAGGCGGTGGCGTCGACTGCGGGGCTGAGAGAATTTGCTGCCTTCCGAGTCCTCCGGTCGTGATCGAAGTCACGGGATTTCTGAAGGTGGGCCACGCCGAACCGGATGTCAAGACTGCCGTCAGTCGGATAACTCTTTGACTGTCAAATAGTTTTGCTTGCGGACCCGCCAACTCCTAGACGCTGCTTGGCTTGGGAAAGAGCGACTCGGGACGGCTCGTCGCCGCGCCCCCGACCGGCGGGCTCGCGAGGGTCTCCCAGCCCCCGGCCGACGCGGTCACGCCCAGCGACTCCCGAATGCTCGCCGCCTTCCCAGGAATGAACGGCTCCGTGATCACCGCGAGTCGGTAGAGGGCCCGGGCCAGCGACGCGAGCGCCACGTCCAGCTCCCCGTCCCGCCCCTCCTTGGCGAGCTTCCAGGGCGCCACCTGCTGGATGTACAGGTTCGCGGTCGCGACCAGCTCCCAGGCGACCTCGGCGCCGCCGCGAAGGTCGCAGGCATCCATGGCCGGGCCGTACGCGGAGACCGCCTTCCGCCCGGCGTCGTCCAGCGAGGTCTCCTCCTGTGCGACCGGCACCACGCCCTCGCGGTACTTCCCGATCATGGCCAGGGAGCGGGAGACCAGGTTCCCCAGGCCGTCCGCCAGATCCGCGGTGTAGCGCTCGTCGAACCGCTCCCAGCTGAAGTTCCCGTCGGCCTCGAACCCGACCTCCCGCAGCAGGAAGTAGCGCAGGGCATCGGGGCCGTGGCGCTCGATCGCATCGCCCAGGGTCACCGCGGTGCCGGCGGTCTTCGACATCTTGGTGCCCTCCCATTGCACGTACCCGTGGGCCCACACCTGCCGGGGCAGGGCCACGCCGGCGGCGAGCAGCATCGCGGGCCAGATCACGCAGTGGAAGCGGGTGATCCCCTTGCCGACCACGTGCAGGTCGGCGGGCCAGAGACGCTCGTAGCCCGGGGAGGGAAAGCCGGTGGCGCTGAGATAATTGATCAGCGCGTCGAACCAGACGTACACGGTCTGGTCGGGATCACCGGGGAAGGGAATCCCCCAGGCGAGCCGGTGGCGGGAGACCGAGATGTCCTGGAGGCCATCCTCGAGCAGGCGCACGATCTCGTTGCGCCGGATCGCCGGCTCCACCCGAAGCTCACCCGACCTGATCAGCCGCAGCAGCGGGTCGCGGTAGCGGCTCAGCCGGAAGAAGTGGTTCCGCTCCCGGGTGGGTACCAGCTCCAGCGTGGGGTGCTCGATGCAGCGGCCGTTCACGATCTGCGCCGGCTGCTTGAACTCCTCGCAGCCGGTGCAGTAGAGGCCCTCGTAGTCGCCGACGTAGAGGTCGTCGGGATTCCGCTGCCCGATGCGCCGCAGCAGCTCGGTCACCGCCTGGTGGTGTCGGGGCTCCGTGGTGCGGATCCAGTCGTCGTTGCT
>JBKPGZ010000054.1:0-4447 GCA_046729675.1 Gemmatimonadota bacterium
TCCCAGGGGGGGGGGGGGGGGTCCCGCCCCCCCGCGGCACCGGCCCCCCGTCCCGGCCCGGGGGGCCCCAAACCCCCCCGCGCTCCCCTGCGCACTTCAGCCCAGCCGAAACCCTCCGACCGCCCCCGTGAGCCGCGCCGCGGCGTCTGCGAGGTGGCTCGCCGAGCTCGAGATCTCCTCGGTCGACGCGTTGAGCTGCTCGGCCGCGGCCGCGATCTGCTGCGCCGCCGCCGCGTAGTCCTCGGTCCCCGCCGACACCTCGCGCATCCGCCCCGCGATCCCCTCGATCAGTCCCTGCACTTCCCCCGCGGACTCGGAGATTCCCCGGGTCCAGGCGTCGTTCGCCTCCGCGTCCGCGGCGACGTTCATCAGCCCCTCGGCCGCGGCGTGCGCCGCGTCCCGCGCCACCATGCCGCTCCGGCCCAGCCGCAGCAGCCGCTCTCGCGCCGTACTCACCCGCGACAGCACCGACTGCACCGTGTCGCTGGTCGAGGTCGCGGCCTGGGCCGCCTGGGCGGCCAGCTTGCGCACCTCCTCCGCGACCACGCTGAAGCCCTTGCCCTCCTCGCCCGCGCGTGCCGCCTCGATCGAAGCGTTGAGGGCCAGCATGTGGGTCTGCTTCGCGATCGCCTTGGTCTGGGTGATGAACTTCTCGATCTCCGCCGAGGCCGCCGCCAGCGCCTCGGCCTCCCTCGCGGCCGAGTCCACCTCGTCCGCCAGCCGACCCAGCTCCGTGGTGCTCAGGTCCAGGCGCTCCCGATGGCCGCGCGCCAGTTTGGCGAGCGCGGCGTTCCGCTGCGCCGCCTGGGACGCGCCGGTCGCGAGCGACTGGGTGATGTCGAGGATCTTGCCCGCGTCTTCCGCCGCCTTCCGGACCACCAGCGCCTGCTGGCTGGCGCGCTCGGTGAGGTCCCCGGTGGTGCCGGCGACCTCCTGGGTGGAGGCCGTCATCTGCTGGGTAGAGGCGGCGATCTCCTCCGCCATGGCCGCCGCGTCATGCGCGTGCTGCCGGATCGCGCCCACCAGATCGCGCAGCTTCGTGAGCATTGCGAAGATGGTACGGGTCAACGGGTCCTTCGGCGCCTTCGCCGGGTTCGCGCTCCACGAGGGCAGGCTGAGATCGCCCTCGGCGATCCGGACCGCGACGCTCGCCGCGGTGCCGGTGGGCGCCAGGATCTGGTTCACCAGCATCCACACCACCAGCTGTTCCATCGCGATCGCGACCGCAGCGAACACCACCAGGCCTCGCAGGATCGCGCTGCCTCCCTGGGGCAGCAGCAGCCACGCCACCACCGCGGTGAGCGCGGCGACGACGACGAACGCCGTGAGATGGAGCCGGTACATGAACTTCTTGCGCGAGGAAGCCATGGCGGTCGGAGGGCTACGAGGCGTCGCGTGGCACGGCGAGCTTCGGCGCGGCGCCGAGGTGCGCGTGCGGGGGAACCAGCGCGCGGCGCGCGGCAAGGATCCGGTCGATCCCCTCCGCCGGCAGGGCGCGGGAGAAGTAATGCCCCTGGCCCAGCGGGCAGCCCAGCTCGATGAGGGCGGCGCGCTGTTCCGCCATCTCCACGCCCTCCGCCACGGTCTGGAGCCGGAGCGTGTCGCTCAGCCCCACGATCGCCCGGGCCAGCGCCGCCCGTTCCGCGCCCAGCGCGACTTCCTCCACGAAGGGCTTGGCGATCTTGAGGATGTCGATCGGGAACCGCTGGAGATAGCTGAGCGACGAGTAGCCGGTGCCGAAGTCGTCGATCGCGAGGCGCACGCCCAGCTTCTTCAGCACCTGCAGCCGCTCCAGCACGGCGTCGGTCTGCTGCATCAGCACGCTCTCGGTGATCTCCAGGATCACGGCCGACGGATCCACGCCCGCACTGGTGAGCGCGGTGCGCAGCGAGTCCGCGATGCCGGAACCCTGCAGCTGGCGGCCCGAGATGTTGATGGAGACGGCCAGCGGCGCGTGCGGGTACGCCTCGCGCCAGGCATGCACCTGGCGGCAGGCCTCCTCCAGGACCCACCCCCCCAGCTTCACGATGAGCCCGGTCTCCTCGGCCAGCGGGATGAAGTGTTGGGGGAGGAGGTGACCGTAGGTCTGGTGCTCCCACCGCACCAGCGCCTCGACCCCGTAGATCATCCCGGTGCCGAGCTGCACCATGGGCTGGTAGTGGAGCGTGAGCTGCCCGCCCTCGATCGCGGCGCGGAGCGCGGCCTCCATCTCCAGCCGGTGCCGCACGTCGGCGTACATCCGCGACTCGTAGGTCTCCGAGCGTCCCTTCCCGCGCCGCTTGGCCGCGTACATCGCCACGTCGGCGTTCCGGAGCAGGTCGTCCGCCGACTCGCCCGCGCCCGCCGTCGCGACGCCGATGCTGGCGCTCACCTGCACCTGGTTCCCGCTCAGCGTGAACGGGTGGCTCATGGCGGTCGCGAGCCGCTCCAGCAGCTCCGCCCGGCCCTCCGGCCCCGCGGAGTGCTCCAGCAGGATGGCGAACTCGTCCCCGCCGAGGCGGGCCACGGTGTCGGCCGCTCGGGCGCAGGAGAGGAACCGCTCCGCCGCCGCGATGAGCAGCCGGTCGCCCTCCGCGTGGCCCAGGCTGTCGTTCACCCGCTTGAAGTCGTCCAGGTCCAGGAAGAGCACGGTGATCGGGTTGGACTGCCGCTGGGCCAGCGCCAGGGCGTGGCTCACCCGGTCGCGGAAGAGCGCGCGGTTGGCGAGACCGGTGAGCGGATCGTGGAAGGCCTGGTGGGTGAGCTGCTCCTCCAGCCGCTTCCGCTCGCTCACGTCTCGGGTGTTGAGCACGATGCCGCGGACGGTCGGGTCGCCGGTCAAGTTCGTGGCCAGGATCTCGGCGCTGAGCCAGCTCCCGTCCAGCTGGCGGAAGCGCCACTCGACCGGCCCGGTCACACCGGGCGTCCTCGCAGCGTGCTCGAAGAGGGTGGCGGCGCGGTCGCGATCGTCGGGATGCAGCAGGGTCGCGATCGGCCGGCCCACCATCTCGGAGGGGTCATAGCCGAACACCCGGTTGGCCGACGGACTCACGAACCGCATGGTGCCGTTGGACCGGGTGACGATGATGACGTCGGAGGAATGCTGCACCAGCGAGCGGAACCGGGCCTCGTTCTGCCGCACCGCATGGTCGGCGAGGAGCCGCACGTTCTCCCGCACGGCGAGGAGCTGGCGCACCACGACCAGCGCCGTCACCAGCATCGCGCCCAATGCGAGGCCGCTCACGGGATCGGTCCATGGCTGCATGACCGCGTGCACCAGGAGGGCGTACGTGCTCGCTACGGCCAGGTAGGGCAGGGGACTGACCGGCTGGTTGCGGGGCCGCGGCGTCGCCCCCGCAGCCGCGCGCGGCACCGGCCGCCGGTAATAGAGCTCGGCGCCGGCCATCAGCATGAGGTAGCAGAGCAGGTAGGCGCCGTCGATGATGCTCGCGGTGCGGCCGCCCGTCTCCAGCGAGAAGAGGCTGAAGGTGAGGTCGGCCACCACGCTGATGGACACGGCGCCGACGATGAGGCCGAACGCCATCCGGTTGCCGTCGGTGGGACGCCGCAGGATCACGGTCGTGATGCCGAGCAGCACCAGCATCCCCACCAGCGGATAGGCGAACGCCAGCAGCGTGACGACCAGCCCGCTGTGCTCGGTGACACCCGCCGTGGGTCGGATCGAGAAGTACCAGATCGCCACCGCTCCGCCGACGAGCACCATGGCGGCGTCGAGCACGAACTTCCACCGCTCCAGCCGGGTCCGGCGGGCGAGCGGGAACGAGAGCAGCGCGGCCAGGATGAGGAGCGAGTCGGAGAGGTAGAACGGGTCCGCCCACGAGACCGGCGGGTTCTTGTGCAGACCCATCAGGTACCAGGTGGAGATGGCGTTCCCGATGAACACCATGACCGAGCCGAGCGCGAGGAAGCGGAGGGCGCGGCGGACCCCGGGATCGAGCACCGGGGAACGGGAGGCCAGTGCCGTCAGGATCAGCACCGCCAGGTTGAGCGGCATGAAAGCGATGTTGCTGAACAGGTTCTGGAGCGTGGGTGTGCCCCAGTCGTTCCGCTCCCACACCAGGTAGGCGACGGCGTAGAACAGGGTGACGGCGGTGGCGGTCAGCGCCGGGACTCGCCGGCGGGCGCGCGTGGGGGCGGGGGTGGGGGCGTCAGCTGGAATGGCGAACTCTCCCCATCGACTCGGCAGCATGCGCTAGCAGCAGGCATTCTGCAATTTCTGGCAGTGCCGAGGCGTGTCGGTAAGTGCAATCAGGGCTTGTTCGTAGCGGCCGGCCGGCCGAATCGGCCGCTCCGGGGGGAGGGGCTGGCAATGATAGTGCCGCGGACGGAGTTCGGGAAGACGGGCGGTCGGGCGGTCAGGCGGGAAGGCGGGACGAAGCTGCTTGATCCTCCGATCCCCGTGGAGAAGATCCCTCGCTTCGCTCGGGATGACAGGTTAGGCTCGGAC
>JBKPGZ010000055.1:0-8841 GCA_046729675.1 Gemmatimonadota bacterium
TCCCTGGCCGGGCACCTTTCGGCGCCGTTGACGCGGATCACAGCCCGGGCCTGTCCCAAGCCTTAACTCTCCGACTCACGGGACCACGAACCCGCAGGAACGACGGTTCACGCGTGAGAGAGAGAGGTATAGGGATCATGCGGATTTACTTTCGCTTCACCCCCGTTCTGGCGCTGGCCGGCGCGCTCGCCCTGGGCGGTACGTCGACGGCTCGGGCCCAGGATACCAGCCAAGTCCGCGCCGACACTTCGGGGTATCAGGGCTACGATACTTCAGCAGCGGCCCAACCCACGGGCCGGGCCGATACCGGCGCGGCCGGGTACACCGGCCCGCCCACGGATACGGCCCTCAAGGCCAAGCCGGGGGTACAGACCGGGCCCACGGCGGCCGACACCGGCAAGGCCGGGAAGCCGAGCGCGACGGCGGCGGACACCGTGGTCTGCAAGGACGGCTCCAATGCAGCCCGGACCGACGGGTGCGCGAAGAACGGCGGGATCGACTGGGTCGCGACCGAGGCGGCGTTGAAGGCACGCGGCGAGCGCACGACGGCTCCGGACACCAGCACCGCGGCGCCGGCGGATACCACCACAGTGCCGATGGATACCACCCAGCCCCAGTAGCAAGGGCGGCATTCGGGCAACAGTAGCAGGACCCGTGCGATCAGTAGACCAGGGGCACTCCTTGGAGTGCCCCTGGTCTACTTCCACGTGGCGGCACGGGGTACTCAGCCCTATGTTGTGGCCCCTTGCTTCTGGAGCGCACCATGCGCCTCTCCCGCTGTGCGGCCCTACCCCTGGCTGCGCTGGCTGCCTGTTCGTCCGCCGACCGGAGTATCGGTCCCTCCTCCCAACACTTCACCACTCCAAGGTCGCGCACGCCGGCAGCATTGACGTCAGCGACGCGGCCGCTGTCGGGCACTTGTACCACTGCCGTGTCCAGACTGGCTCCGCCGCCCATCGAGGTGCAGCGCTTCGAGCTCACCTGCCGCATCGCACACTTAGGCCTCACCCAGGCCACGCTGACGCAGACGGTCGACGTGACGACCGGTGCGCTGACCGGCACCGGCGTATACGTGGCCGCGAATGGGGACGAGATCACTTTCACCTTTACCGGGACCGCCGAGCTGAGCTTTACGGATCCGACGGACGCCACCGTAACTTTCGTTGGCGTGCAGGATCTCTCGGCCGGCACCGGTCGTTTCGCGGCAGCCGATGGTACGGCGGAGTTCGCGGGTACGACGCGACTCAACCTCATCACGGGGGAGGGCTCGGGCGAGTTGACGCTCGAGGGCGCGCTGACGTACTGACCCGGAGCACGGCCGTCGGCGGTCGCGGGCTCATCCCAATCTCCGGATCAGGCATTTCCGGTCCCGAGCGGGCGTTCCAACGGAAGTGAGGTCGAAGGCTTAGAACAGAGTTGTCTCGCACGTCAACTTGTGCTTGACAGGTCTGGTACCGATCCGTAACTCAACTCCGCCATCCCTCGACAAAGGCACACCCGGCGAAAGCCGGGGCCGCAAAGCCACGGGTCCTCGCTGCCCTCCGCGACGCCGCACGGCAACTCCCACCGACGCCACGAAGGACCCCACGATCGCCGAGCTGCCGTGCAGACGCCCTACCACTTCCCCTTGGAGGTCGCATGCGCTGCCATTGGGTAGTTCCCGGACTCGTAGTGTCACTTCTAACTCCCTCGATTGGAGCAGCTCAGAGCTATGTGACAACCACTGCTTGGCGGGTACCGTTCGAGCGCCTAGACACCCTGCAGCAGCTGCTCAAGGAGACTCGCCCCGTCTTGGCACAGGCGAAACGCCTTGGCGGCATTGTGGACAACGTGTGGCTCATCCACGCCTGGGGAGGGGAGTTCACGGTAGTCAACATGACAACCTGGAAGTCGTGGGCTGCGATCACCGACACGACGACAGGATTCGACGCCGCCACCAGGAAGACAATCCCCGACTCGGCCGCTCGCAAGAAGCTCAACGATCGGTTCGCCTGGGTGTTCCAGGACTGACCCACCAGGACAACATCTATGTGAAGGCCGAGTGACACCCGAGGGCCACGAAGCGACTCCCAAACGTGCGTTGCGAAGGAGATTCCAACGCCCATGCAAGCCACAGCCACCGCACCGTTGACCGACAACGATCGTGGTAAAATCAAGGGGCTCATCGCGCAGTTCGACAAAGATATGCTGGCGCGAAGGGTGCCCGCCCTTGTCGCTATCTACACCGAAGACGCCATCCTGATGCCGCCCCACGCACCCATGGTGCGCGGGCGGGCCGCGATTCGGAAGAATTCCGCGCGTCTCGAAAGAGAGCGGGCTCGTCCCAATCGCCGGATCAAACATCTCTAGTTCCGAGCGCTCGTCTCGATAGGGGAGCGGGCATTTGTGTGTCGGTGGCCTTCGGCGGGCCGCCATGCGTCGGCCCGAGGCTCGGGGTGATGGCCGCCGACTGCCCGCGACGTCGTCCCGACCATCCCAGCGTGTATCCCGTGCTGCCGGTGCGGCGAAGGGATGTCCCGGCGGGCGTTCACCCAGGGCCTACGATATGCCGACCCCGCCCGCTGCACGAACCCCAGCGACGGAAACGAGGTGTGGTATCCCATGACGAGGAGCTGCTCGCGGGCCGCCATCTCGTAGATCCGCTTCCGCGTCGCCACTCCTCCTTCCTTATCCATGTCGAACAGCGCGTGCCACTCCGGGTGGGCGAGCGACGCCACCTCGTGGTGCGCGCAGTCGCCCCAGAAGAGTATCCGCTTCCCGTTGCTCTTCGCCGGTGCTTGCCGCTTGCCAGACTACCCTCCCCCTCCTGCCGGTACCGCATCGTATGTCATCCTGAGCGAAGCGAAGGAGTCTTAGCCCAGCATGGCCTCCTTTGCTTCGCTCAGGATGACATGGTGGTCCTCGTTGAATCGAGGGCCATGCGCCGGTATGATGTGCCATGAACATCGCGACCACCCAGGAAGGCCCGACCGCCGTCGTGCGCCTCGCCGGTCGGCTGGACGGCGAGGGCGCGCTTCAGGTCGCCGAAACCCTCGACCGCCTGCTCCGGGAGGGCCGACGGTCGGTCGTCCTCGATATGGGCGCGGTAACCTACCTCAGCTCACCCGGTACGATGGTGCTGCACCGGGCCCATCAGGAGTACGCGTCCGCCCGAGGCGAGCTCCACGTCATCTCACCCTCGCGCGAGGCGGCAGATGCACTGGCACTCGCCGACCTGCTGCCCAAGCTCCTCCTGGCGCCCTTTGAGGCGACCGACCACAGCGATCTCATCGATCTGCTGCCCGATGCCACCCGCGATGACTGGCGCATCCCCGCAGCGCTGGCGACCCGCGGGACCTACGAGGTGTCCACCCGCGACCCCACCGCGGAGCTGACCTGCCGGGTCCATGGTGGTCTGGACACCTCGGTTCGCACCTGGATCGATTCCTCCGATTATCGAAGCTTCGAGTTTCCGGAGGCGGGCTTTGGTCTGGGGATAGGCGCGTTGACGGCTACGCGGGAGCAGGCCGCCAACCGGCTCGGCGAGATCGTCGCCGCGGCAGGCGCGGTCGCGCACCTGCCGACGAGTGGAGCCCAGGTCCCCGACTTCGACGTCGGCCTCGGCGGGCGCGCGCCGAAGGCTCAGCTGGTGTCCGGCCTGGCCTGCGAGGGAAACTTCTCCCTGTTGAAGCGGTTCTCCAGTCCCGCCGAAGGCGAGCCGATTCCGCTCTCCGAGCTCGCCCAGGTAGCGCTCGAGGGGGTGAGCAGCGAGACGGTCGGCGTGGTCATGGTGGCCGAGACGACGGGTCTCGTCGGCGCGTGGCTTCGGCGGAGCCCAGGCATCGTGTTGTTCAGCATGTACCTCGACGTCCAGGGCATCCGCGAGTGGCTCGGCACCACCCCGCAGCCGGCTCACCCGGGTACGACGGCGCTGGTAGTCGGCGTGGTGTCCCGGCGGCCCGACCCCCTGCTGGCCCTGCAGCTCCGGCCGGTCGCGCCCGGGACCGACCTCCTCGGGCACTTCCACGCCGTCGCCTTCACCTACCGTCCGGTGCCGCAGCGCACGGTGGTGCTCCGCACACTCGTCACCCGTCTCTTCGCGCAGCAGCGCGTGCGCGGAGTGCTCCACCTCTTCGGAGACGACCGGGGAGCGGCGGGCGCCGGCGAGAGCGGCTTTCGGCGCGGCCTCTGCTGGACCGGGCCGATCACCCGGGTGACCGCCGCGTGAACCTGCTCATCGGCTCGCTGTCCATGGGGTTCCTGTTGTCGCTCCTCACGCTCGGCGTGTTCATCACCTTCCGGGTCATGGGGCGGCTCGACCTCACCACCGACGGCTCCTTCGGGCTGGGCGCCGCCGTAGCGGCGGCACTGCTCGCGAGTGGGGTCCACCCGCTCGTCGCCACCATCGCGGCCGCGGCCGCCGGCTGGCTGGCGGGAGCGACGACGGGCCTCATGAACTTGGTGCTGAGGATCGACACCCTGCTCGCCGGCATCCTGGTCACCACCGGACTCTACACCATCCAGCTCCGGACCCTGGACGGCGGGAACCGCTCGCTCGCCGGATTGCGGACCCTTCCGGACGCCGCCGAAGAGACGTGGCGCGCCCTGCGACTGCCGGAGACCGTCACCTTGGGGGAGACCGGCGTCGCGGCCTCCCTCGTTTCGACGCTCCTGGTGTGCGCGCTGTTCGTGCTGTTCAGCATCTGGGTGCTCGCGCGGTTCCTTCGCACCGACCTCGGCCTGGCGCTGCGGGCCGCTGGCGGCAACCCGCAGGCGGCACGGGCGCTGGGGCTGGACACGGGATGGATGACCACGCTCGGCCTCGTGCTCGCCAACGGTCTGGTGGCGCTGGCGGGTGCGCTGTTCGCGCAATACCAGGGCTTCGCCGACGTGTCGATGCAGATCGGCATGATCGTGACCGGGCTGGCCTGCCTGGTGCTGGGCGAGGGCCTCCTGGGCAGGGCGACGCTTCGGCGCCAAATCGTGGGCACGCTCGTCGGCACGATTGCGTTCCGGCTGCTGGTGGCCGCCGTCGTGCGCGCGGGCCTTCCCCCCGATGACCTGAAGCTGGCGACGGCGCTCTTCGTCCTGGCCGCGCTCGGCGTGCCGGCAGTGCTCACGCACGTGCGCCGACGGATGGACCGCATACCGGTGGGTCTCGCGAGTCTGCGTCAACGGATCGACCGGCCGCCGGCGGACGACCGATGAGCGAGCCGGCCCTGGCTCTCGAGGAGCTGCACCACACGTTCTCCCGGGGGACCCCGAACGAGCAGCGGGCCCTCGAAGGCGTAGACCTCGTCATGGAAGAGCGCGACTTCGTCCTGGTGGTGGGCGGCAATGGCTCGGGCAAGTCCACGCTGCTCAATGCCATCGCCGGCACGCTGATTCCGGATCAGGGGCGAGTGCGGATTGCGGGCCGGGACGTGACCCAATGGCCCGAGTCGCGCCGGGCCGCGCTGATCGGGCGCGTGTTTCAGAATCCGCTGTGGGGGACAATCGGCCATCTCACCATCGCCGAGAACCTCGCGGTGGCGGCGAAGCGGGGCATGCACCACGGTGTCCTGCGCAACGCGCTCGGCGGAGGCCGGCGGCGGGAGCTTGCCGACCGGGTGCGCGAGCTGGGTCTCGGGCTGGAGGACCGGCTGGACACGCCGGTCGGTGCGCTCTCCGGCGGGCAGCGGCAGGCGCTGACCCTGCTCATGGCAACCTGGGTCCGCCCCACGCTCCTCCTGCTCGACGAGCACACCTCGGCGCTCGACCCCCGCAGCATGGAGCAGACGATCCAGCTCACCGACCGGCTGATCCGCTCACAGGGACTCACCACGCTGATGGTGACGCACTCCATTCCGCAGGCGGTGGCGCTGGGCGACCGCGTGCTGGTCATGAGCCGTGGCCGGGTCGTGGAGAGCATCGGCGGGGCTCGCAAGCGGCGTCTGCGGGTGGAGGATCTGCTCGACACCTTCGACCGGCTGCGGAGCGCCGACCTGGTGGACGAATCGGCTGCCGAGATGGTTCGGCGGCTTTATCTCTGAGGAGCGCGGCGAGGCTGTCAGTGCTCCCGCACCCAGGCGTGGACCGCCTCGCGCTGCCGGCGCGCCTCGTCGTGCAGGAGATCCGTGGGAGTCATGTCGAGGTAGGTCTCGAAGGTGGTGCCTCGCTTGTTCTTCGCGCGAGGATCGGCGCCGGCCTCGAGCAGGTCGAGCACCCGAGCGAACGCGTTGATCTTGGCCGCCACGTGCAGCGGCGTGTCGCCCATACGGTCCGACGCGTTGGGATCGCCGCCGGCGGCCATCAGCATGCGGAAGTTTTCCTCGCGATTGGCCATCAGGGCCGGCACCAGCGGTGTGGCGCGGGTCACCCCGTTCGGCGTATTCGGATCGGCGCCGTGCTTCAGCAGGATCTCGAGGTACACGGGGACGTTCGTCTTGGCCGCGTAGTGCACCACGGTCTCGCCGCTGGAGTCGGCCAGGGCAGGGTCGGCGCCGCCTTCCAGCAACGCAGCGAGCCCTTTCGGGCTCTGGTTCAGCGGGCGGTGACCTCCGGAGCGCCGCTTCCCTCGCAACCGCTCGCCAGGGTCACCATCGCCACCAGCCAGTGTGCTCGCCGCATCAGTGCACGCGCGGGATGGCCTGCTTCGCCAGGGCCGTGGCGGCCTCGATCGTGGGGGCGCCGACGCTCACAATCCGTCCGACCGTCACCGCTTCGATCGTCGCCGGGCCGGATCCATCGTCACTACGGATGGCGGGTGCGCCCAGGCCTTCGACCGGCTCCGCGTGGGTCGCGATCTCCGGCGTCCGCTTGCCGTCGGCGAGGCGCCGCTCGGCGAACGCGGCCGAGGTGGCGACCTTGGGCGCGGGCTTCGCGAGCGTGACGACCACGACCTGGTGTTTGAGGGCGTTGCCGGTGAAGGTGCAGGTGCTGGTCGTGCCGTACGTGTTGGCCTTTGGCGCGGCGGGCTTCCAGCCGGCGGCGGCCTCGACCTCGGCCGCGGTCAGCAGATCGCAGGCGGAGACCGCGGGGGTCTGGGCCTCGCCGGTGGCGCAAAGTGCCGCGAGAAGGATGGCCGGATACCAGAATCGCATTGGTCCTCCGGAGCGGTGGTTGACAGGATCTCCGCGCCATCTTACCGCGCGGCGGCGCCGCTGCCAAGGCGGTGATGAGAGGGCGTTGAGATGCAGTTGAGAACCGCAGGCGACTCTTGGGCACCCGAACCCAGGAGCAACGCATGCGTCGTTCATCATACTCGGCCATCCTCGCCCTCCTGCTCACGGCCGCCTGCCGGGATGACGTGGTGCCCAGCGAGCCGGAGGCGCCGATCGCGCCCGTGGACCACGAGACCGCGGCCCTCGCGTCGAACAGCTGGGAGGCCCGCATCGGCATGCCTACCGGGCGGAGCGCCCTCGCCACCGCCACCGTGAACGGCATCGTCTATACCATCGGCGGCCATCTAGCCTCCAACTTCGCGCCGACGGACAGGGTCGAATCCTACTACCCGGGGCTGCTGACCCTGATCCCCTGGCAAGTCAAACAGCCGTTGCCCCAGCCCCGCGCCGCCACCAACGGTGCCGCGGTCATCAACGGCAAGGTCTACGTGAGCGGCGGCTACGAGATGGTCGAAGACGAAGGCGAAGGCGACTATCTGCGGGCCACCAATTCGCTGTACCGCTACGACCCGTCCACCAACACCTGGTCCAGCCGTGCCAGCATGCCGAGAGCCAGCGCCCGTGGTGCGACGGTGGCGATCGACGGCAAGCTCTACGTGTACGTGGCGTTCGGCGGCGACAACGCCGAGAGCGCGGCGCTCTACCGCTACGACCCATCCACCAACAAGTGGACCACGCGGAAAATGCCGCCCTCGGCCCAGTTCGGGGCCGCCGCCACGGCGTTGAACGGGAGGATGTACGTCATCGGTGGCAACACTGGGAAGCTTACGCAGACCGACAAGGTGATCGTGTACAATCCGGAGACGGACCGCTGGTCCACCAGGGAGCCGATGCCTACCCCGCGCATGGGATCGGCGGTCGGCAAGATCGATGGCAGGATCTACGTCGCCGGCGGGTGGACGAAGGGCAATGGGGTGAGCTCAGTCCTCGAGGTCTACGATCCCGCGACGAACAGCTGGACCGCGAAGGCCTCCATGCCCACCCCGAGGGCTGACGTGGGTGGGGCGGTCGTAGGCGGAAGGCTATTCGTGATCGGCGGCGCGGACAACGATGACGGCCGGACCAACGAGATGTATCAGCCCTAGAGCTCGGCGGACAGGACAGCCGCCCGGAGGACCGCGCAGATGCGCTCGCGGGTATGGAGGACCGGGACGCCGTCGCGACCGCGGGCGTGAGCTTGGGTTATCGCAGTGGACCCTTCGAGGCGACCGTCGCCGTCTCCCAGGGACCGAACGATGGGGCCGGGCTGATCCAGACCACGCGCCTCACCCATTACCGGCCCGTCGGCAAAGTCATCCTGGGTGCCGCGGCCGGGGCGGCACTGGCCAACGGCAAGCAGATGCGCCGCGAGTTCGGCATCACCGGCGCGGAAGCCGCTCGACGCCAGGCTCTCGTCGCCGCCGGCGACGGACGACTGGAGCCCGACGACGGACAGGCCTATACGCCGGAGGGAGGACTGCGTCACCTCGGCCTGGGGTCTCGCTCATCTACCCGGTGGCGTCCCGCTGGTCGCTGGTCGGGCTTGCGGGAGTGGAATGGCTGGCCGACGAGGCTGCCAACAGCCCGCTGGTGCGGCGGCGCGAGCAGTTCGCGGGGGGACTGGGGGTGGGGTACCGGTTCTAGCCTAGGGGCCCTTCCTGTCACCCTGAACGGAGTGAAGGGGACGACCATATCGAGCATGGCCCCCCTCGCTGCGCTC
>JBKPGZ010000056.1:0-7687 GCA_046729675.1 Gemmatimonadota bacterium
TACACCGACGATCCCCGGAAGAACCCCGACGCCACGTTCCTCCGCGAGCTCACCTACCAGGAAGCGATCGTCAAGAACTACGCCGTCATGGACGCCAACGCGTTCGGACTCTGCAAGGCCAACCAGCTGCCCATCGTGGTCTTCAACATCAACCGTCCCGGCGCCATCAGGCGGGTCCTCGAGGGCGACCCGGACATCGGGACCATCGTCCGATGAGCACCATACCCGAACTGACCAAGCACGCCCGGGAGTTGATGCACAAGGCGGTCGAGAGCACCAAGCGGGAGTTCACCGGCATCCGGAGCAACAAGGCCACGCCGTCGCTGCTCGACACCGTCCGGGTCGAGGCCTACGGGAGCCCCGTTCCCATCAACCAGGTGGCCATGGTGGCGGCGCCGGAGCCCCGGCTCCTCACGGTCCAGCCGTTCGACAAGTCGCTCGCCAACACGATCGAGAAGGCCATCCGCGACGCCGGCCTCGGTCTCAACCCCGCGACCCAGGGCAACCTCATCCGGGTGCCGCTCCCGGCGCTCTCGGAGGAGCGGCGGAAAGAGCTGGTCAAGGTCATTCATAAGCTCGCCGAGGAGGGTCGCATCGCCGTGCGCCACGCGCGGACCGACGCGATCTCCCGGATCAAGAAGCTCGAGCACGTCTCCAGCGACGACAAGACCCGGGCGGAACGGGACGTGCAGAAGCTCACCGACGAGCACATCAAGCAGATCGACGGCCTCATTCATTCGAAAGAGGCCGAGATCATGGAAGTCTGACGGATGAGCGACGACCTGCTCCAGCGGGTGCGGGTCCACGGCGTGGTCCCGACCCACGTCGCGATCATCATGGACGGCAACGGGCGCTGGGCCGCCGAGCGCTCGCTGCCGCGGCCGCTGGGCCACCACGCCGGGATGACCTCGGTGCGCGAGGTGGTCGAGGGCTGCCTGCAGGCCGGCGTCTCGGTGCTCACGCTCTTCGCCTTCAGCCAGGAGAACTGGCAGCGGCCCGCAGGTGAGATCGAGGCGCTCATGAGCCTCCTGGAGGAGTACATCGCCCGGGAGATGAGCGAGCTGCGCGAGCAGGGAGTGGCGGTCCGCATCCTGGGAGATATCGACCGGCTCACCGGCGGGGCGCGGGCGGCGGCGGACCGCATCGTGGCGGAGACGGAGGGCGGCGCTCGGCTGGCGCTCAATCTCTGCATCTCCTACGGCGCCCGGGCCGAGATCGTGCGGGCGGCGCGGCTCCTTGCTGAGGACGTGGCGGCGGGCCGACTGGTCCCGGCCGAGATCGACGAGAAGGCGCTGGCGCGGCGGCTCTACACCGCCGAATGGCCCGACCCGGACCTCCTCATCCGCACCTCGGGCGAGATGCGGATCTCCAACTTCCTTCTGTGGCAGCTGGCGTACGCCGAGCTGTACGTCACCCCGGTGCTCTGGCCCGATTTCACCCGGCGGCATCTCTTCGAGGCCATTCTCGAATTCCAGCGGCGCGACCGCCGGTTCGGACGCGTCCCGGCCTGATGGCGTCCGAGCTGGCACGGCGCGTCGGGTTCGCAGCGGTCGCGATCCCGCTCGTGCTGCTGGTGGTCTGGTACGGCGGGCTTCCGCTGGCGGCGCTGGTGGCGGTCGCGGCGGCGCTGGGAACGGCGGAGCTTTTCGACCTGGCCGAGCGCGGCGGCACCCGGCCAGCGCGTGCGTACGGGCTCGTGAGCGCGGCGGCTCTGCCGCTGCTGGCCTGGCTCGCGGTGGACCGGCGCGACATCGGCGAGAACCTCGCGAGCAATGGGCCGTATCTGGCGGCCATCTGGCTGATCTTCCTGCTGACCTGGGCGCTGGCGGAACGGGCTCCCACCGAGCGCCCGCTCTCGGCCGCGGCGGTCACCATGCTCGGCGTGGGCTACACGGGCGCGCTGCCCGCGACGATCCTCCTGATCCGGCACGGCGCGGAACCGCCGCGCAGCTGGGCCGGGCTGTGGCTGGTGTGCTTTCCGCTCGTGGTCACCTGGGTGTGCGACACGGCGGCGATGTTCGGCGGCCGCACCTTCGGCGGCCCCAAGCTCGCGCCGGTCGTGAGCCCGGGGAAGACGAGGTCGGGCGCGGTGGCGGGCGTGGTGGGCGCCCTGCTGGTGGCGCCGATCTTCAGCGCCTGGGTGTTCCCCCGGTACGCGGTGGATCTGAGCCTCGGCCGGGCGCTCGCGATCGCGGCCGTGCTCTCCCTGGCAGGGCAGGTGGGCGATCTCGCCGAGTCCCTGTTCAAGCGCGAGGCGGGGGTCAAGGACTCCAGCCAGCTGTTGCCGGGACACGGGGGGATCCTGGACCGGCTCGACTCGCTTTATTTCGTCATGCCGGTGACGGCGGCGATGTACCGGTTTTTCGGGGTGATCTAGTGCACAACGGCGACCGACGAGGGGTGGCAGTGCTGGGCTCGACCGGTTCCATCGGCCGGAGCACCCTGGACGTGCTACGTCGCCAGCGGGATCACTTTCAGGTGGTCGCCCTCACCTGTGGCCGGAATCGCGGTGAGTTCGAGCGGCAGCTGGCGGAATGGCGTCCGGCTTTCGCCGGGTGCGCAGCGCCGGTGAATGGCGACGCCTGGCCCTCCGGACCGGAGGTGCTGGTCGACGCCGCGACCCGACCCGACGTGGACATCGTGGTGAACGCCGTGGTCGGCGCCGCCGGGCTCGACGCCACTCTCGCGGCACTCCGAGCGGGGAAGCGGGTCGCCCTGGCCAACAAGGAAAGCCTGGTGATGGCGGGTGACCTCGTGGTCGAGGCCGCGTGCGCCGGCGGCGGCGAGATCGTGCCGGTGGACTCGGAGCACAGCGCAGTGCTCCAGTGCGTCGCCGGACGGGATTCCGGGATGGGCCGGCTGATTCTCACCTGTTCCGGCGGCCCCTTCCGCGAGTGGCCGGCGGAGCGGGTGCAGCACGCGACGGTGCAGGAGGCGCTGCGGCACCCGACCTGGCGGATGGGGCAGAAGATCACCGTGGACAGCGCCACGCTGGCCAACAAGGCGCTGGAGGTGATCGAGGCGCACTATCTCTTCCGGCTCCGGTACGACCAGCTCGAGGTCGTGGTGCACCCGCAGAGCATCATCCACGCGTTCGTGGAGTTCTGCGACGGCAGCGTGATCGCGCAGCTGGGCTTCCCCAGCATGGAGCTGCCGATCCTGTACGCGCTGACCCATCCCGGCCGTCTCCCGGACACGGGGGTGCGCCGGCTGGATCCGGTCGCCGCCGGGCCGCTCACATTCGAGCCGGTGCGGCGGGACGTGTTCCGGGCCCTCGACGCCGGGATGGCGGCGGGGCGTGCGGCCGGCACGGCGCCCGCGGTGTTCAACGCGGCCAACGAGGTGGCGGTCGCCGCCTTCCTGGAGGGGGCAATCCCCTTCGGCAGGATCAGTGAAATCATCGAGCGGGTGTTGGAGGCGCACACGCCTGGGCCCGCCGCGGCCGTGGAGGCGGTGCGCGACGCCGACCACTGGGCGCGGGTCCGCGCCAGCGAGCTCGTGAGGACACCGTGCTGATCACCATCATCGCCCTCATCATCGTTCTCGGCGTGCTGATCTTCGTCCACGAGGCGGGGCACTTCATCGCGGCCAAGTGGGCCGGGATCTACGTGCACCGCTTCTCGCTCGGCCTCGGCTCGCCGATTCCATGGCTGACCTTCAAGCGCGGCGAGACCGAGTACTCGATCTCCTGGCTGCCGCTCGGCGGGTACGTGAAGATGGCGAGCCGGGAGGAGGACGTGACCAGCTCGTCACTCGAAGGCGGGCACGTCGAGGCGCCGGTGCCTCCGGATCGGGTCTTCGAGGCCAAGCCGGTCTGGAAGCGCATGGTGGTGATCCTGGCCGGGGTCACGATGAACGCGCTGTTTGCGTGGCTCGCCTTCACTTTCCTCGCGGCCAAGAACGGCCGGCAGATCGACCCGACGACGACCGTGGGGCAGGTGATCGCCGAGATGGTGCCGCCCGGCGGCGAAGCCCTGCGCGACATTTCCCCGGGCACGCGGATTCTCGCGATCAACGGCCGGCCGGTGCATTCGTGGAACGACGTCAGCGAGGGCATCGCCAACTCGCCGGAGTCGGAGCTGCGGCTCGAGCTGGACAACGGCCGGACCGTGACCCTGCCCATCCACCAGGACGCGTTGGAAGAGCGGCTCAAGGCGGCGCAGGCGCTTCAGCCGTTCCGGCCCGCGGTGATCGGGCAGGTGCTGCCGGGCCGACCCGCGGCGCGGGCAGGCCTCCATGCGGGCGACACGATCCGTGCGATCGGCGACCGCCAGATCGGTCAGTGGTACGACGTCCTCGAGGTGCTTCAGGCCAACACCGGTACCCCGCTCACGATGACGGTGGCCGGCGACAGCGGACGGCGCACTCTCGAGCTGCAGCCCGAGGTGGAAACGGTCGAGGGCCTCGACGGCAAGCCGCGGAAGGTGGGGCGCGTGGGGATCTCGGTCGCGCTCGACACCCGCTCGGAGCCGCTGGGCCTCGGTGAGGCATTCAAGGAGGGGTGGATCGCGACCGTGAGCGCATCCACCCAGATCGTGCGGACGGTCCGGGGCCTGTTCACCGGCCGGATCTCGCGCCGCGAGGTCGGCGGCCCGATCATGATCGGCCAGCTGGCGGGGGAGAGCGCCCGGATGGGCCTGGACCCCTTCATCGCCTTCATGGCCCTGATCTCGATCAACTTGGCTGTGCTGAACCTGCTCCCGGTGCCGGTGCTGGACGGGGGGCAGTTCCTGTTTCTGCTCGCCGAGGCGGTGATCAGGCGGCCCCTGCCGCTGAAGCTCCGGGAGCGGCTGACCGCGGTGGGGATGGTGCTGATCGTTCTGTTGATGGGACTCGCTTTCAGCAATGACATCCGGAGGCTGTTCGGCGGGTGAGAGGGCGGACCGGCGGACCGGCGGACCGATGACACGATCAGTGGGAGATTTCTCTGTCGAACGCCCGCTTGGACACTGCTGCGTAGAGATTCCACGTGAGCTGTCCCACCCTGGTTCGGAGCTCCTCCAGGGGTGTCCACGCCGCCGTGGTCAGTAGCCCGTAGTCCCGACTGAATCTCAACAAATAGGACACCTCGGCAAGCGAGCCGAGTGCAATGTCGAGGAACCGCCGGAACTCTTTCGAGCCTCGCTTCGCGCTACCCTCCGCAATGTTCGTGGCGGCTGAAAGGGCCGCACGCCTTAGTTGGGCCGCGAGCCCGTACCGTTCCCTGGCGGGCCAAGCGTCGGTCACACGAAACAGCTCCAGTGCCAATTCGTGAGCGACCTGCCAGGCCAGTAGACGCTCATAAGGCATCATTCCCTAATCTCGGTTGCTTCTTTCGCCATACCGGTACCGGCCTTACGCTCGCCGGTCCGCCGGTCCGCCGGTCCGCCGGTCCGCCGGTCCGCCGGTCCGCCGGTCCGCCGGTCCGCCCCCTTGCCCCCGCCCCCAGCCCCCAGCTATTCTTCATAGCTACAACAGATTACGACGCGCGGAACCCAGATCAGGAAACGGCAGCATGAGCTTCGACAAGCAGGGCACCATGGCCAAGCACCAGGCCCACGAGAAGGACACCGGGTCTACCAAGGTGCAGGTCGCCCTCCTCACCGAGCGGATCAATTCCCTCACCGACCACTTCCGGACCCACCCAAAGGACCACCACGGTCGCCGGGGCCTCCTCAAGATGGTCGGCACCCGCCGCAGGCTGCTGACGTACCTCAAGCGGAGCGATCTCCAGACGTACCGAGCGCTGATCGAGCAGCTTGGTCTCCGCCACTAAACACCGCGCACCCGAGGGGGCGTCTCGATCCAACGCATCGGGACGCCCTCTCTGCGTTGCGGCGTCCGGGCAGCAAAGAAACCAGAGAACCCAGAGAGAGAGAATGCAGTGACAGCACAACGGATTGAGACCCAGTTCGCCGGACGTCCCCTCGTGTTGGAAACCGGTCGACTGGCAAAGCAGGCCGCAGGCTCCGCGGTAGTACGGTTTGGCGACACGATGGTGCTGGCCGCAGTGACCGTCTCCCCCAACGTCTCCACCCTCCCGTTCTTCCCCCTCACCGTCGAGTATCGCGAGAAGACCTACGCCGCGGGCAAGATCCCGGGCGGGTTCCTCAAGCGCGAAGGCCGGCCGTCGGACAAGGAGATCCTGGCCAGCCGCCTGATCGACCGCTCGATCCGGCCGCTCTTCCCCGAGGGCTTCAAGAACGAGGTCCAGGTGTTCGTCACGGTCCTCTCCGCCGACCAGGAGAACGACGCCGACATCCTCGGCGTGGTGGCGGCCTCGACCGCGCTCAGCCTGTCGCCGGTGCCCTGGAACGGGCCGCTCGGCGCGGTGCGCGTGGGCCGGGTCGAGGGGAACTGGATCCTCAACCCCACCTTCCAGCAACTCGAGTTCTCCACCATCGACCTGGTCGTGAGCGGCTCCGCCGACTCGATCGTGATGGTCGAGGGTGGCTCGCTCGAGGTGTCGGAGGCCGAGATCCTGGAGGCGCTCAAGGTGGCGCAGAAGGGCATCCGGGACACCATCGGGCTCGAGCGCCAGCTGATGGACAAGGCGGGCGCCAGGGCCAAGCTGGAGTGGACCAGGGCGGAGATCGACGCCGAGCTCCAGGGCCGGGCCCAGGACGCCGCCGAGGACGCCATGGCCCAGGCCATCAATGCGGCCGACAAGGCGGCCCGCTCCGCAGGCGTAAAGGGCGTGAAGGAGCAGACCTTGAACGCGCTGCTGACCGAGTTCCCCGAGCGCGGCCGCGAGATCTCGAACCATCTCGAGGACATCGAGTACCGGGTCATGCGGAAGCAGGTGCTGGAGCGCGGCGAGCGGGTGGACGGCCGCGACCTCGACACCATCCGGCCGATCACCATCGAGGCCGGCGTCCTGCCGCGGACCCACGGCTCCGCCCTGTTCACCCGGGGCCAGACCCAGGCGCTCGTGTCGGTCACCCTCGGCACCACCGAGGACGAGCAGCGGATCGACAGCATCGACGTGCCCGGTGAGACGACCAAGTCGTTCATGCTGCACTACAACTTCCCGCCCTTCTCCACGGGCGAGGTGAAGATGATCCGCGGCACCAGCCGCCGCGAGATCGGGCACGGCGCCCTCGCCGAGCGCGCGCTCCAGCCGCTCCTGCCCCAGTACGAGGACTTCCCGTACACGCTGCGCGTGGTCTCCGAGATCCTGGAGTCGAACGGCTCCTCCTCGATGGCCACGGTGTGCGGCGGGTCCCTGGCCCTGATGGTCGCCGGCGTGCCGATGAAGGCGGCCTGCGCCGGCGTGGCGATGGGGCTGATCAAAGAGAGCGAGAAGGTCGCGATCCTCACCGACATCCTCGGCTCGGAAGACCATCTCGGCGACATGGACTTCAAAGTGGCCGGCACCGAGCGGGGCATCACCTCGATTCAGATGGATATCAAGATCCAGGGCCTCGATCTCAAGATCATGGAAGACGCCCTGGAGAAGGCCCGTAAGGGCCGACTCCACATCCTCAAAGAAATGGCCAAGGTACTTCCGACCGCACGCACGGAGCTTTCGAAGTACGCTCCGCGCATCTTTACCATGCAGATCAAGCCCGACAAGATCGGCGACGTGATCGGGCCCAAGGGCAAGACGATCCGGGGCATCCAGGACGCCACCGGGGCCAAGATCAGCATCGAGGACAGCGGCGTCGTGACCATCTCCGCCGTCGGCGGCGAGGCGGGGGAGAAGGCC
>JBKPGZ010000057.1:0-15440 GCA_046729675.1 Gemmatimonadota bacterium
ATCGTTCGCGACGAGGTGCTGGAAAAGCCGGCGGACGAGGCGGACGCCCTCCGTATGCTGGGCAAGCTCCAGGGCCGCACCCACCAGGTGGTCACCTCAGTCGCGCTGGTCGCGGGCGATCGCATCCACCAGGCCACCGACGTCACCAACGTGTCCTTCCGGAGGATGTCCGAGGATTTCCTGCGGGCCTACGTGGCGACGGGAGAGCCGATGGACAAGGCAGGGGCGTACGGAATCCAGGGCTATGGCGCGGCGCTGGTGGAGCGCATCGAGGGAGACTTCTTCAGCGTGATGGGGCTGCCGCTGCGGCTGGTGCTCAGGCTGCTGGAGGAGGCGGGAGAGCGGTACGAGTTCGGCGCGCCGGCCGGCGCCGCGAGGTGATCGTCGTCAGTTCGCCTGTTTGATTCGATACACCTGCACGCTCTGCGACTTCCCTTTGAGCCCGAGCTCCGGCAAGTACTCATAGTCCACCGGGTGCTTGACCATCCGGAGCAGCGCCTCGCTCACCAGGATCTCGCCGGGTCCCGCCTCCGCGCAGAGGCGCGCGGCCACGTTCACGGCATCCCCAAGCACAGTGTACTCGAGCCGCCGGTGGCTGCCGATGTTGCCGGCAAACACCTCGCCGTGGCTGATCCCGATGCCGACGCCGATCTCCGGTCGGCCCGAGGCCACCCAGCCGCGGTTCAGCTCCTCGATGGTCCGCTGCATCGCCACCGCCGCCTCCAGCGCCCGGTCGGGATCATCGCTGTGGGCGATGGGGGCACCCCACAGGGCCATCACCGCGTCACCGATGAACTTGTCGAGGGTGCCACCGTGCTCGAAGATCACCTCGACCATCTCGCTGAAGTAGTCGCTCAGGAGCTGGGCCACGGCGTCCGGACCCATGGACTCGGCGATCGCGGTGAAGCCGCGGATGTCACTGAAGAGGACGGTGATCGGGCGGCGCTCGCCGCCCAGCCGGATCGCCCCATCCTGGCTCGCGATATCGGCCGCCACGTTGGGCGCGAAGTAGCGCTCGAAGTTGGAGCGGACCAGTGCCTGCCGCCGGATCCGCTCGGCGAAGCGGCTGTTCTTGATGCCGAGGGCGGCGAGGCCGCTGAAGGCCACCAGGAACTGGAGGTCCTCGTCGCTGAAGCTGCCGGGCGCGCTCAGGTTGTCCACGTACAGGAGGCCGAGGATCTCATCCTTGGCATCGAGGAGCGGCGAGCACATCGCGCTGCGGACGCTCTGGGTGACGATCGAGCGCCCCTTGAAGCGGGCGTCGGCCGGCGCGTTGTGGGAGACCACCGCCACCCGCTCCTCGACCACCTTGTCCACGATGGAGCGGGGCACCGCCTGGACCTGGGTGTCGCCCAGGCGACTCTTGGAGATGGTAGGCACCACCTCACCGGTGTCCTCGTTGCGCAGCAGGATGGTGACCCGGTCCACCTCCATGACCTGGAAGGTCATGTCCACCACCGCGCGGAGCAGCCGTTCCAGCTCGAGCTCGCCGGTGAGTTTCTGGGCCACTTCGAGCAGCATGGAGAGCTTCTTCGCCTGCCGCTCTTCGGCGGTCGCGGCCGCAACCCGGAGCTGGCCCCGGGTGAGCGGCCCGTCGCGGCTGGTGATGCCCGCCGAGCCGCCCGCGCTCACCATCAGCTTGCGGACGATCCTGTCCGAGGGCTCGCCCGGCTCGGGCGCGGCCGGTTCGGAAACCGAAGGCTTGGCTTCCCGGATCTTATAGGTGACCTTGCCGAAGGTGATCGAGTCGTTGGCCGTGAGCCGGCCGGTGGCGACCCGGCTGCCGTTGATGCAGGTGCCGTTGGAGCTGCCCAGGTCGCGGACCTCCACCGCGTCGCCCCTGACGGTCAGCTCGGCGTGGCGGCGCGAGATGGTGGGATCGTAGATGGCGATGTCCGTCGCGACACCCCGTCCGACGATCACACTCCGCCCTGGGGGGAGCTCGAAGCTCTGGTCTCCGGTGGTGCTGACGAGGCGGAACGTGGGCATGGGGGGAAAATAGCGCGACGGCGGAGGGACGGTGAGCCGAATGTCACGTGCCTCCTCGATCCGCTTGCTTTCCTGCCGCACCCGCCAACGCCAGCGCCAGCAGCACTGCCCGGGCCTTCGCCTCCGTCTCCCGCCACTCCCCCAAGGGATCGGAGTCGGCCACGATCCCGGCCCCCGCCTGCACCCACGCCCGGTCTCCCCGGATCACACAGGTACGGATGGCGATGGCGGTGTCGAGCGTGCGGGCGCCCCAGCCGACGTAGCCCACCGCCCCCGCGTACGGTCCCCGGCGGACCGGCTCCAGCTCGTCGATGATCTGCATCGCCCGCACCTTGGGCGCCCCGGACACCGTTCCCGCCGGAAAGCAGGCCGCCAGCGCCGCCACCGCGTCCAGCTCGGGCCGGAGCCGCCCCCGGACCTCGCTCACCAGATGCATCACGTGCGAATACCGCTCGATCGTCATGAACGCGGTGAGCCGTACCGAGCCGAACTCGGCCACTCGCCCGACGTCGTTCCGGCCGAGGTCCACCAGCATGAGATGCTCGGCGCGCTCCTTGGGGTCGGCGGCCAGCTCGTCGGCGAGGGCGGCGTCCTGCGCGGCATCGGCTCCGCGCGGACGGGTCCCGGCGATCGGGCGCAGGGTCACCTCGCCGTCCTCTACCCGCACCAGGATCTCCGGTGAGCTGCCGATGACATGGATGTCGTCGCAGTGCAGGTAGTAGAGGTACGGGGCCGGATTGAGCGCACGCAGATAGCGATAGCTGAGGAACGGGTCCGGAGCCGCGGCGTCGATCCGCCGGCTCAGCACCGTCTGGAAGGTGTCGCCCGCGGCGATGTACTCCTTGATCCGTCGCACATCCTGCTGAAAGCGCTCGTCCGGGTAGGGGGAGCTGGCGCGCGGGAGCGGTGGATCCGGCTCGATGGTGAGCGGCCGCATCGTCCCCGGCGAGGCGAGGCGCTCCAGCCAACGTTCGATTCTCGCCTCCGCCTCGTCGTACAGCCGTCGCAGCCGGTCCGCTCCCGCGGAGGGCGGCACCTCCACGCTCGCGATCACGGTGGCCCGATTGAACAGGTTGTCGAGCACCAGGAGCGTGTCCGCCACCATGACGAGGGCGTCGGGCAGCTCCCGGTCGTCGGGCGGCGCGTCGGGCAGGGACTCGATGGTGCGCACCACGTCATAGCCCCAGAAGCCCACGGCGCCACCGGTAAACCGCGGAAGCCCGGGCACCACCAGCGGCGGGTGACGCCGCATGGTCCGGCCGAGATGCTCGAGCGGAGCCAGGTCGGTCTCCACCACGCGCCATCCATCGTCCGCGGTCCAGCGCGCGCACTCGCGACCGCGGTAGCGGAACACCTCGCGAGGCTCGGTGGCGAGGAAGGTGTAGCGAGCCCAGCGCTCCCCTCCCTCCAGCGACTCCAGGAGAAAGCCCCACTGTCCGCGGTGCAGCTTGGCGAACGCGGTCACGGGAGTATCGCCGTCGAGCACGACCTCGCGGGTCACCGGCACGATCCCGCCGCCGAGCCGGGCCTGCTCCACGAAGCGGTTCAGGCCCCGGCTCATTGCGGCGCGGCCACCAGGTAGGTGCCCGCCGCCGGAAGCGGTGCCTGCAACACGTCGGGGAAAGGGCGGGTCGAGGGGAGCAGCGCCAGCAAGGGGTCGGGGCGCCGCACCCTGCCGACCGCGAGCGCGCGCTCGTAGGCGATGTCGGAGCCGTACCGCGTGCGCGCCCGGCTGGGAGCGGCGAAATACCGGGCGTACTTGAACGCGATGGTGGCGCTGTCGCGGAGGGCGAGACTGGTGGTGACGTCCAGCCCGTACACGCCGGGGCGCGGCCGCACCTCCACTCGCACCTCCCGGCCCCGCTCGGCGAAGGCCGCGGCGGGAAAGTTGAGCTCGGCGAAGACGATGTACTCCGGCGGTCCGTGGCGGATGGCGATGACCCGAGGCTCGCCGGCGGTGAACGTCACCACGGTGTCGGTCGGCGGCGGACCCGATGTCTCCAGCACGATGGCCTCGGCGATGGGAATGACCCGTGTCTCCGCGCCGGGCGGCTTGTCGCCACCCGCCGGCGCGCGCGCTCCGCCGCAGGCGGCGACCGCGAGACAGAGCCAGCTTGCTCGTCCCCAGAGCCCCCGGAATATTCCGGCCATCGACTCCCTGGCGGTGAGAGGTTCACAGTGAGAGTGATGCGGTGCCTTCGCGCGATCGGCGCGCTCCTGCTGGCCCCCGGGGCGCCGCTGGCGGCGCAGGGCTGGGATGCGCCGGAGGCGATCGCGCTGGTGCGCAGGGCAGTGGACCAGCGAGCCGCTGTGGCAGCCGACTCGATGCTGCTGAGTTATCGAACCCGCGCCCACGGGTTCGTCTTTTTCCTGGCGCAGGTCGGCGAGGGACTGACCGAGCCGCCCCGGCTGGTCAAGGCGGACGAGCTGGACGTGGAAGTGTATTGGCAGGCCCCCGACCGCAGCAAGCAGGTGGTGCTCGGGTGGCGCGACGGCGCCTTCCTTCCCACCGACATCGAGTACCACCGCGACCACCTCGGCATCGTCACCAACAACTTCGGTGACGTGATCCGGATCGGTGAGGGCGACGAGGTGCGCGACGCCATCCACCCGCTGTCGCGGATCGGCCTCGCACTCTACCACTACGCGCTCGGCGACTCGCTCACGATCCGCACCGGCAGCGGCGAAGTCACGGTGCGCGAGGTGCAGGTCCGGCCCCGCGATTTCAAGCGGCCGCTCGTCGTCGGAACGCTGTTCATCGACACCGAGACCGCCGAGCTGGTCCGTTTCCGTTTCAGCTTCACCCCGTCGGCCTATCTCGATCGGCAGCTCGAGGACATCACCATCGCGCTGGAGAATGCCCGCTTCGAAGGGCGCTGGTGGCTCCCCTACCGGCAGGAGATCGAGATCCGCCGGCGGGCGAGCTACTTCGACTTTCCGGCCCGCGGCATCATCCGGGGTCGCTGGGAGATCGAGGACTACGACCTCAACGTGGGCATTCCGCCGGAAGTGCTCGCCGGACCGGCCATCGGTGGATTGGTGCGGCCCCAGGCCGGCGACTCCGGCTGGGACGAGCCGCTGTCGCAGGCGATCGCGGACGTCGCCGCGCCGATCAACGCCCAGGATATGGAGGCGCTCCGGGTGGACGTCGAGCGCATCGCCGGGTCACGCGCCCTCGGCGGGCTCCCGTCGAGTCGGATCGGGACGGGCTCGCTGAGCGACCTCGCCCGGGTCAACCGGGTCCAGGGGCTCGCCCTCGGTTTCGGTGGGGTGATCGGCATCGGCGGCCGGTTCAGCCTTCGGCCGAAGATCGGCTACGGCACCTCGGACGAGCGCCTCACCGGCGGTCTCACGCTGCTCGCCGGGACCGGGGCCACTCAGCTCTCGCTCGGGGCGGAGCGGCAGATCCGCGACTTCGCCGACGTTCCGGTGATCTCGCCGATCCTCAACTCGCTGCTCGCGCAGGAGGCAGGCGACGACTACGGCGACTACGTCCTGCTCGACGCGGCGACCGCGGGCGTCCGGCACCGGCTCGCCGGGCGGACATCGGTCGAGCTTCAACTTGGAGTCGAGGAGAGCCACTCGGTGGACGTCACCTCGACGCCCGCCAACGGCACCTATCGTCCGAACCCTCCGCTCGGTGCCGGCACCTTCTGGATCGCGAGGGCGACCCTTGAGCGGGCGAGCGGCGGCATGGCGGTCGAGCAGGACCTCCAGGGTCGACTCTCGCTCGAAGCCGGTGACGGGGACGGCGAGTACCTCCGCGCTGCCACGGAGGGCCGCTGGCTGACCGGCGCGGGGCCGGGCCGCCTGCTCACCCGAGCCTACGCTGGGGCGGGCACGGACGGACTCCCGGCCTACCGCAGCTTCGCCCTCGGTGGCCGGGGCACGCTGCTGGGGGAGCCCTTCCGGGCCTACGGCGGCAGGGCGATGGCTCTGGCGCAGACGGAGTGGCGACTGGAGGTGCCCGTGCCGGCGCTGCCACTGGGCTCCTTCGCCAGCACGGGAAGGCATCTCACGCTCGCGCCCTTCCTGGCGGCCGGCTGGTCGGAGCGACCGCTCCCGGGCCTGCCGTACGTGGAGACCGACGGGGTCCGACCCGTGGCGGGCCTGGCCGCGGAGTGGCTGATGGGTCTGCTTCGATTCGAGCTCGGCGTGGGTCTCCGGAGCGGGGACGTAGGGTTCAGCATCGATGTGAATCGGGACTGGTGGGGGATTTTGTGATAGCGCCCAACCGGTGGTCAGGGCTACATTTCGACACTCCGTAACCTCCCCGAGCCGCTTGATGCAGTTTCTGGACGAATGGCTGGTCCCCACCGTCGAGCCGTTGCTGCCCGCTGACGTACTGGCCGCACTCCGGCAGGAGGTGGCCCCGGCGCCGGTGTCACTGTGGGAAACCGCGGTGCAGCGCAGGATCGTCGCCGATGACCAGGTGCTCAGCGCCATCGCCACCCGGTTCCGTCTCCCCCTGGCCGACCTCTCGCAGATCGACGCCCGGGTCACCGGCGTCATCCCCGAGCAGCTGGCGCGCCGCTTCACGGTGGTTCCGGTGGGGCAGACCGACTCCTACCTCGAGGTCGCCACCGCCAACCCGTTCGACATCGACGCCGAGAAAATGCTGGCCTTCGCCACGGGGCGAGAGGTGCGGATGCTCCTCGCGTCCCCCGGCAGGCTCAGGGCCAAGCTGGACGAGATCTACCGCAGCGGCGAGGAGATCGTGTCCCGCCTCCTGGCCGGCATCGACGAGGACACCGAGGTCAAGGAGCTCTCCGAGGAAGAGGCCGACTACGCGAGCGCCGAGGAGGCCAGCCAGCGCCCGATCATCCGGCTGGTGGACATGATGCTGGCCGATGGCGTGGTGAGCCGGGCCAGCGACATCCACGTGGAGCCGATCGAGGGCGGTGTCGTGGTGCGCTACCGCATCGACGGCGTGCTGCGCCAGGTCATGAAGGTGCCCCGCAATGCCGGGCTGCCCCTCATCTCACGCATCAAGATCATGTCCGGGCTCGACATCGCGGACCGGCTGCGGCCGCAGGATGGACGCGCCCGGGTCTCGGTGAACGGCGAGCCGGTGGATCTTCGAGTCTCCACCCTTCCGGCTTCACTGGGCGAGAAGGTGGTCATCCGGATCCTGAGCCAGCGGACCACGGTGCTGAACCTGGAGTCGCTGGGGATGCACCCGGACGAGCAGGAGGCGGTCAAGCGGCTGCTGACCTACAAGGAGGGCATCATCCTGGTCACCGGCCCCACCGGTTCGGGCAAGACCACGACTCTCTATTCCGCGCTGCGCCTGGTGCAGAACGAAGGGGTCAACATCGTGACGGTGGAAGACCCGGTCGAGTACCGTCTGGGTCAGAACATCGTGCAGGTCCAGGTCCACGACAAAGCCGGCCTCACCTTCGCGTCGGCGCTGCGCTCGATTCTGCGGCAGGACCCCGACGTCGTGCTGGTGGGCGAGATCCGCGACCAGGAGACGGCGCAGATCGCGCTCCAGGCGTCGCTCACCGGCCACCTGGTGCTCTCCACGCTTCACACCAACGACGCGCCCAACGCGGTGACGCGGCTGGTGGACATGGGCATGGAGCCGTACAAGATCGCCTCCGCGCTCCGCGGCGTGGTCGCCCAGCGGCTGATGCGGCGGCTCTGCCAGGCCTGTTACGAGACCCGGGAGGAGGCGGTGCCCGAGCGGCTCGCGCGGTTCATCCCGCCCGGCACGAAGCTGCTCCGCGCCGTCGGCTGTCCCGAGTGCGCCATGACCGGCTACCACGGCCGCTTCAGCATCATGGAAGTGCTGATCATGAACTCCGAGCTGGAGCGGCGCATCGGTCAGGGGGCGACGGCCGACCTGATCGCGGAGTCGGCGCGCGCCAACGGCATGCGCTCGCTGTTCGAGAGCGGGCTGCGGCACGTGCTCGGCGGAGACTCTACCCTGGAGGAGCTGCTTCGGGTCGCCGACTTGCCCGCGGAAGAGGAGCCCCGGCGCCCGCCCGCCCGCGCTGCCACGCGCGCCGCGGCGCCGCCCGCCGCGCCTGCGCCTCCACCGCCGCCGGCAAAAGCAGATTCCTCGCTCTCGGTCGACTTCGCAGAAGAGCTGGAGCTGGTGGAGGACCCGAACGGCGCGGCCCCGGCCTCCGCCGCGCGGGGCGCGGGCACCTGCGTGCTCCTGGTGGAAGACGAGGACCAGCTCCGCCGGGTCATGAAGGATCTGCTGGAGCGCGAGGGCTACACCGTCGCCGAGGCGCGCGACGGCGTCCAGGCGCTGGACCAGGTGGATCGCTTCGCACCCGACGTGATCATCCTCGACCTCAACCTGCCGGGGCTCGACGGCTACAGCGTGCTCACCCAGCTCCGGACCCGGCCCGCCACCCGGACCATCCCGATCATGGTGCTCACCGCCAAAGGCGACGAGGACAACGAAGTCCGGGTGTTCGAGCTGGGTGCCGACGACTTCATCACCAAGCCGTTCCGGGCCAAGGCGCTCTCGGCACGGCTGGAGGCGGTCCTCGGCCGCCACCGCGCTTGACCAGAGAGCCGCTCACCGCCTCCTCCTCCACCCCCGTCCGACCGACCACTCGCGACTCCACCGGCCCGGGGGAGACGCTTCCGGACGCCGTCGAGGGGCTGGCGCTGGTAAAGCCGGGCGTGCGAACGCAGGCGGGGTACACGCTCCGCGCCCTTCCCGCTCGCCGCAAGCTCAACCAGAACGAGTGCCCTCACGATTTCCCGCCCGAGCTGAAGCGCGCCGTGCTGGAGCGGGCCGCCGCGGCGCCGTGGCAGCGCTATCCCGAGTTCGTGCCGGCGCGCCTGGTCGAGCGCCTGGCGGCACACTACGGCTGGCGGCCCGACGGCGTGGTGGTGGGCAACGGCTCCAACGAGCTGATCCAAGCCGCGCTCTCGGTCGTGCTGACGTCCGGGGACGCGGTGGTGGCCCCGTCGCCGACCTTCTCGCTCTACCGGCTGCTGACCGGCGTCCTCGGTGGGCGCTACGTGCCGGTACCGCTGGGCCAGCGCTTCCAGCTCGATGTGGACCGCATCGTGGAGACGGCAGCCCGGGAGCGGGCGCGAGTGGTGGTGCTCAACTCGCCCAACAACCCGACCGGCTCGGTGTTGCCCGAGGGCGCGGTGGAGCGGATCCTCGCCGAGACCGGCGCGCTGGTCGTGTGCGACGAGGCGTACCAGGACTTCGGCGGGCCGACCGCGCTGCCCCTGCTGCCCCGGAGCTCCCGGCTCGTGGTGCTGCGCACGTTCTCCAAGGCGATGGGCATTGCCGGGCTGCGTTTCGGGCTGGCGCTGGCGCACCCCGAGGTGGCGGGCGAGCTGGCCAAGGGCAAGCTTCCCTACAACGTGAACCTGATCACCCTGGCGGCCGCCGAGGTTGCACTGGACCACGCCGAGCTGCTCGCCGCGCGGACCCGGGGGATCGCGGACACGCGCGACCGGTTCCTCCCGCGCGTCGCCGCGATTCGCGGCCTCGAGGTCTTTCCCACGGCGGCCAACTTCGTGCTGATCCGCTGCGGGGCACGTCCCGCGAGCGAGGTGTTCCGCCGGCTGCACGAGGAGCACGGCATCCTGGTGCGGGACGTCTCCGGCTCCGCCGAGCTGGCGGAGTGCCTGCGGATCTCGATCGGCACGGAGGAAGACATGGAAGCGGTGCTGGCTGCGCTGTCGGAGATCCTCGCCGAGGAGGGCCGATGAGCGAGCGCGTGGCCGAGATCCGCCGCACGACCAAGGAGACCGACCTGTACGTGCGGGTCGATCTGGACGGCCGCGGGGAAGCCCGGGTGAAGACCGGGATCGGCTTCTTCGATCACATGCTGGAGGCGCTCGCGCGGCACGGACTCCTGGACCTCACGGTCGAGGCGCAGGGCGATCTCCACGTGGACGGGCACCACACCGTGGAGGACACCGGCATCGCCCTCGGCACCGCGATCGCGCGGGCGCTGGGCGACCGGGCCGGGATCCGGCGCTACGGCGATGCCCTGGTCCCGCTGGACGACGCGCTGGTGCGCACGGTGGTGGATGTCTCCGGCCGTCCCTACCTCCACTATGCCATCGAGATCCCCAAGTGGCAGATGCTGGGGGACTACGACGTCTTCCTGACGCCCGAGTTCTTCCGGGCGCTGGTGCTCAACGCCGGGCTCACCGCGCACATGGACCTCGTGCGCGGCGACAACCCGCATCACATCGTGGAGGCGGCGTTCAAGGCGTTCGCCCGGGCGCTGGACACAGCCATGTCCATCGATCCGCGGGTGGCGGGGGTGCCGTCCACCAAGGGGACGCTGTGACCATCGCGGTGGTGGACTACGGGGTGAACAACCTGGGGAGCGTCGTGCGGGCGCTGGAGGCCGGCGGCCATGAGGCGACGCTCACTGCGGATCCCGAGACGGTGCGCGCGGCAGATCGGGTGCTGCTGCCGGGTGTGGGCAACTTCGGCCAGGGCACCCGCAACCTCTCGACCACGGGGCTGGGCGATGCGGTGCGCGAGGTCGCGACGGCAGGCCGGCCGGTGATGGGGATCTGTCTCGGTCTCCAGCTGATGTTCGAGACCAGCGAAGAGGCGCCGGATGCGCGGGGCATCGGGCTCCTGCCGGGCCGGGTGCGACGCTTCGTGACGGCGCTCCACGTGCCGCACGTGGGCTGGGCGCGGGTGGACCTCACCGAGTCGGGGCGGGAGCATCCGATGCTGGGGCCGCTCTTCGCCGGCGAGCCGCGGTTCTTCTACCACGTGCACAGCTACCATCCCAGCGATCTCCCCACCGACTCGGTGCTGGGCACGGGCGAGTACGGTGCCACCTTCCCCACGATCGTGGGGCGGGGGCCGGTGATCGGGGCGCAGTTCCACCCCGAGAAGTCCCAGCGGGCCGGCATCGAGCTGCTGGACGCGTTCGCGCGCTGGGCTCCATGACTTCGGTGCGTGTGTCGCTGGTGGACGTGTACGTCCTCAGGCAGGGGAGGGAGGGACTGGGCTGTCTGGTCCTCCGCCGGGCGGCGGGAGGCCGCTGCCCCGGCTCCTGGGAGACGGTGCACGGGCACATCGAGGAGGGCGAGCGTCCCGGGGAGGCCGCCGCTCGCGAGCTGCAGGAGGAGACCGGGCTGGTGGCGGAGCGACTGTACAACCTGAGTCGGGTCGAGACGTTCTACCAGCACCGGAAGGACGAGGTGGCGCTGGTGCCGGTGTTCGTCGCCTTCGTCGCGCCGGAGACGCCGGTGCGGCTCGGGCCCGAGCACGATGCGCACGTGTGGCTCTCGCCCGCCGAGGCGGGTGCCCGCTTCGCCTGGCCCCGCGAGCGGCGCGCCCTCGAGGACGCGGTGCAGCTGCTCGGCTCGGGGGACGGAGGAGCAGTGGAGGACGTGCTCCGGATATGTTAGCCCGGCGGATCATCCCCTGTCTCGACGTCGCCGGGGGCCGGGTCGTGAAGGGTGTGCACTTCGAGTCCCTGCGCGACGCCGGCGACCCGGTCCAGCAGGCCGCCCGTTACGACGCGGACGGCGCCGACGAGCTGGTGTTCCTCGACATCTCCGCCAGCCCCGAGGAGCGCCGCACCACCCTCGAGATGGTGGCGCGGGTCGCCGACTCGATCTTCATCCCGTTCACCGTGGGCGGGGGCATCCGCTCCGTGGCCGACGCCGGGGCCGCACTCCGCGCCGGCGCCGACAAGGTGTCGGTCAACACCGCCGCCGTCCGGGACCCCACCCTGGTCTCCCGGCTCGCGGACAGCTTCGGCAGTCAGTGCGTCGTCGCCGCGGTGGACGCGCGGCGGGCAAACGGCAGGTATACCGTCATGGTGAACGGCGGCAGGGAAGCGACGCCGCTGGAGGCGGTCGCCTGGATGCGGGAGCTGGAGTCGCGGGGCGCGGGCGAGATCCTGCTCACCTCGATGGACCGCGACGGCACCGGTGCCGGCTACGACCTGGAGCTGGTGCGCGCCTCGGCCGGCGCGGTGGGAATTCCCGTCATCGCCTCGGGTGGCGCGGGCACGCTGGCGCACCTGGCGGAGGCGCTGGAGGCCGGGGCGCACGGCGTGCTCGCCGCGACCATCTTCCACTTCCGCGGCTGCTCACTTCCCGAGGCTCGTGCGTTCCTCCGCGAGCGCGGCTATCCGGTCCGGCCATGACCGTCATCCTGTCGCTCCTCCTCGCGGCTCTCGCGGGCGGCCCTCCGGCCGACGCAACGGCACCCTGTGTCCGCCCCACCCGTGCGGGGACCCAGGTCCAGGGCGAGGTGCGGGTCTGTCCCGGCCGCTACCGGATCGCCGATCCCTCCGAGCGCGGGGTGATCGTCGCGGCGTCATCAGGGACCCGCATCGATCTCACCGGTGTGGTGCTGGAGAGCGGCGATTCGGTGCCGGCGCGCTTCACCGGGATCGGCGTCGTGAGCAAAGACGTGGACCGGGTCTCCATCCTCGGCGGGACGATCAGGGGCTACCGCATCGGCCTCCGCCTGGAGGGCGGCGCGGGGCACGAGGTGCGCGGCACCGAGCTGTCCGGGAGCCGCGCGGCGGCGCTCCGCTCGGCCACCCGGCCGGACACGGCCGACCGGCTCAACCCGTTCCGTCTGGCCCCCTTCACCGAGGCAGGAGCGGGGCTGGTGCTGGTGCGAACGACCGACGCCAGGGTCACCGGGGTGGTCGCGAAAGAGGCGCAGAACGGCATCGGCCTGATCGACGCCCGGGGAAGCTACGTCGCGGACAACGAGATCCGCGGCAACACCGGATGGGGTATCAGCTTCTGGCGCTCATCGAGGAACCTGGTGGTCGGCAACCAGCTGCAGCGCACCGTACGGTGCGCGCCGCCGACGGTGGACTGCCACTCCGCCGCGATCCTGCTTCGGGAGGGAAGCGACTCGAACACGATCGCCGAGAACGACCTCACCGGCTCGAGCACCGGGCTCCGGATCACCGGTCAGTCACCGCTGACCCGGGCATCGGTCGGCAACCTGGTCCTGCGGAACGACGCCTCGGAGTGCGGCGTAGCCTTCGCCGCGGGCCACACCTGGAACGTGACGTTTCTCGAGAACCGCGGCGACAGCGCCGCCATCGCCTTCCGTCTCGACCATCTCAATGGCAGCGTGCTGCGGGGGAACACCGTGATCGGCTCGCGCATCGCGGCGATCGCGCTGGAGCACGGCAGCGACAACGCCATCGAGGCCAACGTGCTGCTCGGCGGGCGGGTCGGCATCATGGTGACGGCTCCGATCCGGGGCGAGGCGCCGAGCCGTGGGCAACGGATCGACGACAACGTGGTGAGCGGGGTGGAGCAGGGTATCCTGCTTCAGGGAACGACGGGAAGCCGGGTCCGGGGGAACCTGCTGGACGGGCTGGTGGACGGGCTGGTGATCGACAACGTGGGGCACGGCACCGAGGTCACCGGCAACGTGTTCCTGCGCGCGAGCGGATGGTTCATCGACGCGCCGGACCTGGCGGCGGGCGGGAACTACTGGGCCACGGCGGATGCCGCGGCGGCATCCGCGCGGGTGCGGGGACGCATCAGCGTCCTTCCGTGGCGGCCGGCGAGCGCGGCGGGGTACTAGCGAAGATCTCCTGCGCCACGGCGTTGAGCTCGCGGAGGTTGAACGGCTTCCGCGCGCCCCGCGCTCCCGCCTGCACTGCCGCCTCGTGCAGCTCTCCGTTGCCCGCCACTCCCACGAGCAGCCTGCCGCACAGCTCCGGACACTCGGACGCCACCGCCTGCACGAACAGCTTGGACGGATCCACGGCAGCCAGCGCGTCCACGACGACCAGATCGAAGTCGCGCTCCTTCAGCATCCGAATGCCCTGGGTGCCCGACCGCACCGCTTCCACCACTGCACCCTGGGGCGTGAAGAGTGCGCTCACCATCCGGTGCACTGCCGGATCGTCGTCCACCACGAGGATGCGGCGGAGGGTCGGCCGGGCCTCGGGCCGCTGGCGCTCGGTGGCCGGCCCACCGTCCGGCGCCCGGTAGGCCGGCAGCGAGATGCGGAACTCCGCCCCTCCCTCGGGCGGCGCCTCGTAGGCCAGCTCCCCACCGTGCGCCTTGACCAGGCCGTAGCTGAGCGACAGCCCGAGCCCGGTGCCCTCGCCCGGTGCCTTGGTGGTGAAGAACGGGGTGAAGAGATAGCTGACCAGGTGCGGCGGTACCCCCGGCCCCGAGTCGCAGACCCGCAGGATCGCCGTCCCACCTTGGAGCCTGGTCTCGATCCGGATGTGGCGCTGGCGGCCGGCCTCCAGCTGGCTGACCGCGTGCACCGCGTTGTTCACCAGGTTCAGCAGCACCTGCTGCAGCTCGTAGCGGTCGCCGAGCACGACCACCGGCTCGGCATGGAAGTCGGACTCCAGCTCGATGCCGTGGAGCTGGAGCTCGTACATGATCAGCAGCGAGGTGCGGGAGGCGACGTCGTTCAGGTCCACGGCCACCTTCTCCGCCACGCCCTTGCGCGCGAAGGTGAGCAGGTTGCGGACGATGCGTCCGGCCCGCTCCGCCTGGTCGTGGATCACTCTCAGGTGCTCGTGGGGGAGGCTCGGATCCGGCGTCCGCTCCAGCAGCAGCTCCGTCAGGCCGGCGATCGAGGTGAGCGGATTGTTCAGCTCGTGGGCCACGCCGGAGACCAGCTGGCCGATGGATGCCATCTTGTCGTTCTGGATCAGCTGCGCCTCGAGGATGCGCTGCTCGGTGACGTCCTCGACCAGGATGACCACCGGGCGGGTACCGGCCGGGGCCCTGCCCGGCTGGTCGGCGAAGGGGGCGGCGGTGAGCCGGAGGACGCGCTGGTTCCGGTCCATCCGGACCACCAGGGGCGCGGTACGCTGCCCGCGGTAGGCGGCGCGGATCAGGTCCTCGACCGCCTCGGACGTGCCGAAGAGCGTCTCGCAGATGTTGAGGCCGACCAGCTCGCTCTCGCCGAGCTCGGCGAGCGCCGCGAGCGCCCGGTTGGCGCGGAGTACCGCGCGGTCGGGCCCCACGACCGCGATGCCTTCGGTTAGGGCATTGAAGGCGGTCTCCCACTCCTCCTTGCTCTGCCGCACGATCTCGTACAGCCGGCTGGTCGCCAGCACCACGGACGCGTTGGTGGCGACAGTGGAGAGGAGCCAGAGGTCCTCGGTGGTGAAGGGGCCGCCCTGGCGGTCGGCCACCGCGAGCGCGCCCATCGTGACGCCCTGCGAGCGGAGCGGCGCCACAGCCGCGGAGCGGACGGAGACGTCGGCGATGAGCTTCACCGCGCCCTCGGTCCCACCCTGGGCCACCTCGATCCGCTCGCGGCTGATGGCGAACGACACCAGGCCTGCGTCCCCCTCCTCCGCGCGCCGGCCCTGGAGCTTCTCCAGCGTCCCCGAGGCAGCGACCACCCGGAGACGTTGACCGCGCTGATCGTCCGCCAGCACGACGATGGCGCCGTCGGTCTGGAGGAAGCGGCCGGCGTAGCGGACGACCTGATCCACGATCCGGTCGAGCTGGATGGACTCCGAGAGCAC
>JBKPGZ010000058.1:0-5530 GCA_046729675.1 Gemmatimonadota bacterium
CTATCTCCGGGGGGGGGGGGGGCGGGGGGGCGGGGGGCGGCCCGGCACCCCCCCCCCCCCCCCCCCCCCCCCCCCCTCCCCGCCTCACTCCTCGACGATCAGCCTCCGGCTCTCCTCGTTCCACTTCGGCCGCTCCGGCGCGTCGCCGACCTCCTTGCCGAAGTAGTAGAGCAGCCGCAGGATCCTCGACTCCTTCTCGCTGTTGATCTTCTCCGGCGAGTCGGTGACCCGGTGATAGTCCTCGTGAACGCCGTTGAAGAAGAAGATCGCCGGCACGCCTTTGCGGGCGAAGTTGTAGTGGTCGGAGCGGAAGTAGAACCGCTCCTCGGGCCAGCGGTCGTCGATGGCGACCATCCGAATTTCCGGGTGGGCGGCGTTCACCCGCTCGAGGGTGGCCCCGAGATCCGAGTGCTCCTTGCCGATCGCCACGATGGTGTCGGCCCAGTTGCGCCCGATCATGTCGATGTTGATGTCGGCCACCAGCTGATTCAAGGGTACGGCCGGATGCTCGCTGAACCAGCGGCTGCCCCAGAGCCCCTTCTCCTCGCCGCTCACCGTCAGGAAAACGATCGACCGCTTGGGGCGCGCGCCCGGGCGGCTGAACGCCTCGGCGAGCTCGATCACCCCCGTGGTGCCGGAGGCGTTGTCGTCGGCGCCGTTGTTGATGCTGTCCGGCTGGCCCGGCGTGATGCCCACGTGGTCCATGTGGGCGGAGAACACCAGGTATTCGTTGCGGAGCAGCGGATCGGTCCCCTCCAGGATCCCGATGGTGTTCGGCGCGTCGAGCGAATCGGTGACGGTCTCCTTCAGCTCCACCGACGCGGTGACACCGGGCAGGTCGCGCGAGACCGGCCGGGCCGAGCGGCGTACGTCCGCCAGCGTCACCCCGGCGGCCCGAAGCACCGGCAGCACCGCCGACTCGCTCACCTCCAGCGACGGAGGCGAGCCGGTCCGGAGCTCCATGCCGTAGCGCTCCAGCCCCGACCGGGGAAGCCGGGCCGCGAAGGCCGCCGAGTCCAGGTTCGAGATCGCGATGATGCCCCGCGCGCCGCTCACCCGGAGCGCGCGGGCGACCTGCGTGGCGTTCTGCGGGATCTCCCGCGAGTAGTCGTGGACGTAGAGCACGACCTTGTCGCGCAGCTTCATCTCCCCCACCGCGTCCGGCGTCACTGGGCCGCCGACGAGAATCACGGGCCCGCCCACCGGCTGCCTGGGGATGTCCCCGCTCACGTGGCGCGCGGACGCGTCGAGTCTCGCGGTGACCGTGGTCGCTCCCGCCTTGAGAACCACGCGCGACTGCGCCGGCTGCAGCCGGCGGCGGGTGATCGGGTACCGCTGGAACCAGGTCCCGTTGTCGCCCCCCGGTCGCAGCCCGAACCGGCGGAACTCGTCGGCCACGTACTTCGCCGTCATCTCGAGCCCGCGACTGGGCGTGTCACGGCCCATCATCGAGTCGTGTGCCAGGATCCCGACGCGACGCGCCACGTCCGGTGCGGTGATGCTGGCGGCGGCGTCGGAGCCGGCCCGTACCGGCTCGGGCGCCTGGGCCGACAGCGTCGCTGCAAGGCACGTCAGCGCGAGGGCGAATGCGATCCTGAACTTCATCGTTCCTCCAAGAGTCGGTCGTGACTGCCGGGGTTCCACCGCGGCCGCTGGGGCTCGTTCGCCACGGCGGCGCCGATGTAGAAGACGTAGCGGACCAGCCGCGACGCCTTCTCCGTATCTATCCGGTCGGCCGCGTCGGTGGGCTGATGGTAATCGGTGTGGGTGCCGCTGGTAAAGAAGAGCACCGGCACGCCCGCGAGGGCGAGATTGTAGTGGTCGGACCGGTAGAAGATTCGCTCCTCCGGCCACCGGTCCGCCACCGGAGCCATGCGCAGCTCCGAATGACGGGCGGTCACCCGCTGGAGGGTCTCGCCCAGGCTGGACATCTCCGGGCCGGTGACGATCACCGAGTCCACCCAGTTGCGGCCGATCAGATCCATGTTGAGGTCGGCCACCACGTCGCCCAGCTGGACCGTGGGGTGGCGCACCCAGTAGGCGCTGCCCCAGAGCCCCTTCTCCTCACCGCTCGGCACCAGGAACAGGAGCGAGCGCGCCGGCCGCGCCTCCCGCCGGCTGAAGGCCTCGGCCAGCTCCAGCAGACCGGCGACGCCCGAGGCGTTGTCGTCGGCGCCGTTGAAGATGCTGTCGGCTCGCCCGGGGCGCACGCCCACATGGTCGAGGTGGGCGGAGATGGCGACGTACTCGCCGCGGCGGCGGGGGTCGCGGCCCTCGAGCACGGCGACCAGATTCGGTGCCGTCGCGCGTTGGAGGTAGTGTCGTGCGATCCTGAGATCCACCTGCAGATCCGGCAGGTCGCGGACGACGGTGCTGTCGAGCGCCCGAAGCCGCGCGAGGTCGATCGCCGCGACGGTGGCGACGCTTCCCAGGGCGCTCTCCCGCACCTCCACCACCGGGGCCTCGCCCTCGGCGTCGCGGTAGTCGGGCGTCAGCCGGGGCTCCAGCGAAGTGTCGATCCTGCGGCTGAAGGTGGCGGAGTCGCGGTTGGACAGAATGATCACGGCCCGGGCGGCGGCCGCGATCTCGTCTACCCGGTCGCCCAGGTCGCCCGGGAGCGGCCGGGCGAAGTCCGGGGCCAGCAGCACGATGCGGTCCCGGAGTCTGGGGTCCAGCGCCGCCGATCGGAGGGGGCCGGCCACGAGGATGGCATGGCCGCTGATGGGCTTGCCGGAGACCTCACCCCCGATCACCCGCACGTCACCGCTGAAGGCCACGGTCGCCCTGGCGCCCCTGGCGGACACCTCGAGCGAGGAGGCGGCGGTGTCCACCGTCCACCGCGACAGGCCGAAGCGCTGCACGTAGGTGCCACCATCGCCCGCGGGTCGGAGCCCCAGTCGGTGGAACTGCCTGATGACGTAGGCCGCCGCACGCTCCAGCCCCGGGCTCGGCGTATCCCGGCCCAGCATCGAGTCGTCGGCCAGGATCTCGATCCTGGTCCGGATGTCGGCGGGGGTGATGGTCTCCACCGCCTCGTCGAGCGGACCGGGGGCCTGTGCGTCGAGGGGCTGACCGACCAGGGAGGCGAAGAGGAGGAGGGCGAGGGGCCGCATCATCCGTCGGTCAGGGCTTCCGCCGACGCAGCTCGGGCTCGCCGGTGCTCTTCGGCTCCCGCGGCCGCTCCCGTTCCGAAGGCTTCACGGTCGGCGGCTTGGAGGGCGTGTCGGACTGGATCCGACGCCGACGGGTGTCCTTGGTGTCCTTCTCCCGCACCGCATCGGGAGGCGACGGCACCGCCCGAAGCGAGGGGGCGGTCCGCGGCGCGGCGCGGTCCGCGGAGCGGCCGGGGACGGGCACCGCGCCCCGCCCACCCACGTCGCGGCTGGTGCGGCCGGCCGCCTGGCGGTACCGGTACTCGCCGCCGGCGCCGCTGGTCACCCGGGTGACGTATTCGCGGTCGCGGTCCGCGTCGCGGAACACGAAGCGCGGCTCGGGACGGTGGGCGTGCTCGATCACCACGTTCGTGCCGCGCCCCGAGCGATAGGGGTAGTAGCGTGGATCGTCGTAGATGACCACCCGGAATCTGGCGCAGGCCCGGCGATAGGGATCCCACTCATCGTACTTGGCGTAGGCGTGGCAATCGTAGCAGGCGAACCGGGGATAGTCGTACCGCCGTTCGACGTAGTAGGGAGTGACGTCGTAGTCGTAGTCGTCGCCCGGCGTGATGCGCGCGGCGAGACCGGTGAGCGCCACGTACGGGTCGCCGGTGATGCGGCCGCCCTCGATGGCGCGGTAGTCCCAGTGGTCGCCCCGTGCGATCTCGTCGAAATGGAACGGCCGGCGCGACGCGATCGCGAATAGATAACCGATCCCGGGGTCGTCATCCACGACGAAGGTCCGCCCCTTGCTTCCGCCCGGAACCTCGAGCCGGCGGGAGTCGCGAACCCAGGTGTCGCCCCACGGCTCCCGGGGGAAGAGCACCCGGATCCTCCCGTCGGTGTCCACCCGGAAGACCGCCACGTGCGCGGGCTGCTGCGCGGTCAGGTAGACCCGCGCGCCATCACCCCGATTGTAGGGATCGTCCCGGTCGGCCCACACGGCCACCCGGCCCGCCGCGACGTGGGGTCGGGCGGGAGCGGGGTCGGCGACGTCGTTGATGGCGGGGCTGGAGAGCGGGAGGCCGGCGAGCAGCACCCAACCCAGCGTGGCGAACATGGTCCCTCCGGACTCCGAGCGATCGGAGGCTTGGCCGCAGGTGGCGTGCCACCGGAGGCAACCGGGTTAAGATACGTGGAGGTAAGGCATTGGCTCCACGGAGCGGGTCCCCTCTCTCGCCGCCGCGTCCCCCTCGCCGGACACCGCCGACCAGGGAAACGACGTTGCCTGTCACCCTCGACCCCGATACGTTGCGCCCTTCATGACCCGGTCCGACCGTCTCGACCTCCTCGACCCGCTCGACGTCTCCAGGCTCGGCGGGATCGAGGTGATCACGGAGGGCGTGGTCGAGGGCTTCCTCAGCGGGCTCCACCGGTCGCCCCGGCGGGGGTTCTCGGTCGAGTTCGCCGAGCATCGGATGTACCAGCCGGGCGACGAGCTGCGGTACGTGGACTGGAAGATCCTCGGCCGGAACGACCGACTCTACGTCAAGCAGTTCGAGGAAGAGACCAACCTCCGCGCGATGGTGGTGTGCGACATCAGCCGGTCCATGGCCTGGACCGGCGATCCCGAGACCGTCCTGCCCAAGCTCGCCTACGCCCAGCGGCTGGTCGCCGCCCTCGCCCTGATCCTGCTGCGCCAGCGGGACGCCACCGGCCTGATCGGCTTCGACGACGAGGTGCGGGTCGTGCTGCCGCCGCGCGCCCGTCTCAGTCATTGGCGACAGCTGGTGCAGGTGTTGGCCGGTCTCGAAGCGGGACAAGGGACGGCGGCGGAGCCCGCGCTGCGTCGGGTGGTGGACCTGCTGCGCAGGAGGGGGCTCGTCGTCTTCGTGTCCGATCTCCTGCTCGACCGCGACCTCGCGCTCAAGGCGCTTCGCTTCCTCCGCCACCGCGGCCACCAGGTCCTCGTGCTCCACGTGATGGATCCCGGCGAGCTCACGCTCGGCGGGCCAGCCGAGGCGCGGTTCGAGGATCCCGAGACGCGGGCCGCGGTCGTGCTGCGTCCGCGTGACTGGGCGGGAGCGTACACCGCTACGGTAAGGAACGTAGTGGGCGAGTGGCGTCTCGCCTGCCGTCGCCACGGCATCCGCTATCACCAGGTCACCACCGACACACCCTACGGCACGGTCCTTCGACAGGCCCTGGCGTCCGACACTCGCTCCGGATGATCGGCTTCCTTCACCCCTGGGTGCTGGTCGGACTCACCGCCGCCGCTATCCCCGTCCTGCTTCACCTGCTGGCCCGCCGTGAGCCGCCGACCATCGTCTTCCCCGCGGTCCGGTATCTCATCACCACGACCCAGGAGCACCAGCGGCGGCTCAAGCTCCAGAATCTGCTGCTGTTGCTGCTCCGCACGCTGCTCGTGATCGCCC
>JBKPGZ010000059.1:0-13945 GCA_046729675.1 Gemmatimonadota bacterium
GACGGGAGGCGGGCAGGTGGACTGGCGGGGAGGTTGGTAGAGTACAGGTGCTCGCTTCTGCCGCACGTCCTCGATCTGCGAGCTTGCCCGCGCGTCCGCCTGCCCGCCCGGCTACTCCTGCCCCACATCCTCCTCCAGATACGTATACCCCTCCAGCCCCGCCACGAAGTCCGCGATGAACGAGTTCGCCTCCTGCCGCGACAGCCCCTTCGCGTTCCCAACCTTTCGCCGGAACGTGGCCAGCAGGTCGCTGGCATGGAACTGGACGTAGTTGAGCACCTCGGTCACCGTGTCGCCGTGCACCAGGTCGGTCACCTCGTACCCCTGGTCGGTGAGCCGCACGTGGACGGCGTTGGTGTCGCCGAAGAGGTTGTGCAGGTCGCCCAGGATCTCCTGGTAGGCGCCGGTGAGGAAGATGCCGAGGATGTAGGGCTCGCCCTCGTGCACCGGGTGGAGCTCGAGTGAGGGTTTCCCCTTGCGCCCGCCGACGAAGCGATCGATGACGCCATCGGAGTCACAGGTCATGTCCTGCAGCGTGCCCCGACGGGTGGGCGGCTCGTTGAGCCGATGGATCGGCATGATGGGGAACAGCTGATCGATCGCCCAGTTGTCCGGCAACGACTGGAACACCGAGAAGTTGCAGAAGTACCGGTCCACCAGGGCAGCGTCGATGTGCGCGGTCATCTCCGGGAAGGAGGCACGGTCCTCCCCGATCGCCTGCTGGAGCGCGTGGAGCGTGGCCAGGTACAGCTGCTCCGCGTCCGCCTTGTCGCGCAGCGAGAAGACGCCGCTGGCGAAGTACTCCTGGGTCCGCTCCTTGGCGAAGATGGCGTCGTGGAAGACCTCCTCGATCCGCTCCGGATTCAGCGCCTCGAGGTTCTCCGCCATCTCCTGGAGCAGCGGATGGGGGTCCTCGCGCAGGACTGGCGGGGCGGGCTCCACCAGCGACTCGACGTCGGTCACGTCCACCAGCAGCAAGGCGTGGTGCGCGGTGAGCGCCCGGCCCGACTCGCTGATGATGTGCGGCATCGGCAGCTCCTCGGTGCGGCAGGCGGTGCCGATGGTGTAGACGACGTCGCTCGCGTACTCCCGCATGGTGTAGTTGACGCTCGCCGAGCGGGTGGAGCGGGAACCGTCGTAGTCCACGCCGAGGCCGCCGCCCACGTCCACATGGGTGATGTCGAACCCCATCCCCCTGAGCTCGGCGTAGTAGCGGGTGATCTCCTCCAGGCCGGCCTTCACGTGGCGGATGTCGGTGATCTGGCTGCCCAGGTGGAAGTGCACCAGCTTGAGGATGTCCTTCCGCCCCCGCCGCTCCAGCTCGTCGAGCAGCCGCATCAGCTCCACCGCGGAGAGCCCGAACTTGGAGCGCTCGCCGCCGCTCTTGGCCCAGCGGCCCGAGCCCTCGGTCGCCAGCTTGATCCGGACTCCCGCCGTCGGAGCCACGCCCATCTCGTCGGCCACCTTGAGCAGGACGTCCAGCTCGTTCAGCTGCTCCAGCACGATCATCACGGTGTGGCCCAGCTTCTGGCCCATCAGGGCCAGCCGCATGTACTCCTCGTCCTTGTAGCCGTTGCAGACGATGAGATGCCGGGTGTCCTCGTTGAGCCCGAGCACCGCCTGGAGCTCAGGCTTGCTCCCGCACTCGAGGCCCACGCCGTAGGGCGCGCCGAACTCCACGATCTCCTGCACCACGTGGCGCTGCTGGTTGACCTTCACCGGGTAAACGGTGGTGTAGCTCCCATCGTACCCGAATTCCTTGATGGCGTTGGAGAACTCGCCCGAGAGCGCTTCGATCCGCGATTTCAGGATGTCGGAGAAGCGGAGCAGCAGTGGCAGGCCCACGCCCTGGGCGTGGAGATCGGTGGCGAGGTGGTAGAGATCGAGCCCGCGTTTCCGGTTCGCATCCGGGTGGACGGTGAGGTGGCCGTCGGCGTTGATGCGGAAGTAGCCGAGGCCCCATCCGCTCATGTTGTAGAGCTTCTCCGCGTCCTTTACGGTCCAGCCGGGCGGCGCGACGGTAGTGGCGATGTCGAACTCCTGCTGAGGGCGAAGGGGCAATTGTAATGGGAATCGACAGTCATGGAAAGCGTCGTGGCGGCCCCGCGACAAACGGCCCTCTCGGGGGTGGTGCAGGCTCCGTCATCTCACGGTAAGCGGCCTTCCGGGCACGACTTCCCCGAGGGCACGAGAGCGCGGCGACGGGCACGAAGCTCGCACTTTCAGGAGTTGCATCCCGCAGGGCACCCGAAGCAGCGGGCTGCACCACCGTCCAGAAGATGGGAGGTTTTTCATGGCAGCGCCCAGCCTGATCTCGACTCGCCGTTTCTCGGCTACGACCCGTCTGCGCCTCCAGGTGCTGTTCGCCCGCGCCTGGGAAGCGCTCGCCGATACCTACCATGCGCAGGCCGCCGAGTTCGTCCGGCGGCTCAAGCACCAGCTCCCGATCGACGAGGCGCTGGATCGCTTCTTCCGCGAGGTGGGCGTGCCAGCGGCCATGAGTGACACCGTGCGCGCCCGGGCGCTGATGGCGCTCGCGCCGATGATCGAAGAGGAGGCGGAGGAGCCGGAGGAGGCGACGGAGGCCGGCTGGAACCCGCTTCGTCCCGACCAGCTGATCGGCGCCCTGCGCCGCCGGGCGCGGTACGTGGAGGAGACCAACCTCGAGTGCCGGCTGGCCGCGTCCATCGCCGAGGAGTCGGTGGCCGCCACCCACGTGCGCATGGCCCTCGAAGTCGCGGAGCTGCTCGCGGACGAGTGCACCCCGGACGAGTCCATCATGCACTACATCCGCTCCTTCAACCTGCCGGCGATCGAAGCCCAGCTCATCCTCCGCCGGTCGATGGCCTGCTGGGCCGAGCGGGACCCGCTCGGGCTCGACCGGGTGGAGCCGGTGGCGCCACCGCTGGCGATCTGCGCCAGCGGCGGGCAGGTGGACTTCAACAGCCGGCTCCGGCTGGGGCTTCGCGCGATCGGCTGAGCCGCAGAGCCTCCGCTCCGCCTATCTTTGGGTGGAGCCCGGCGACGGGCGGAGCGGAGGCATCGGATGGGCTGGAGCATCACGTTCGGACGAGTGGCGGGGACCGAGGTCAAGGTCCACCTCACGTTCTTTATCCTCGTCGCCTTTTGGGCGATGGCCGGGTACCAGCAGGGCGGCCCGCCGGGCGCGCTGCTCGCCTCGCTCTCCCTGCTCGCGCTCTTCGCCTGCGTGCTGCTCCACGAGTTCGGTCACATCCTGATGGCGAAACGCTTCGGGGTGCGAACCCCTGACGTCATCCTTCTCCCCATCGGCGGCGTCGCCCGCCTCGAGCGCATCCCCGACGAGCCCAGGCAGGAGCTGCTCATCGCCCTGGCGGGGCCGGCGGTGACGCTGGCCATCGTCGTGCTGCTGTACGTGGTGCTGGCACTGTCGGGTCCCGAGCCGTCCCTCTGGGGACTCGAGCCCGCCGGACCGTTCCTCGACAACCTGATGCGGGTCAACCTCTACCTGCTGCTCTTCAACCTGTTTCCCGCGTTCCCGATGGACGGCGGGCGGGTGTTGCGCGCGCTGCTCGCGATCAGGCTGGGCCTGGTCGCGGGGACCAGGATCGCCGCCCGTCTCGGCCAGGCGAGCGCGGTGGTGGCCGGCTTCTACGGTCTCACCGCGGGGATGCCCATCCTGCTCCTCATTTCGCTCTTCGTCTTCCTGGGGGCCGGCGCGGAAGCCGCTGCCGTGGAGACGCGGGCCGCGGGCGCGGGCCTCAACGCGGCGCAGATGATGGTGACCCACTTTCGGACGATCCCCATTCATGCAACCCTGGGAGAGGCGGTCGAGCTGCTCCTCTCCGGCGAGCAGCGCGAGTTCCCGGTGGTGGACAACCTGGGGCGGGTCGAAGGGATCCTGACCCGGGATCACATCATCAAAGGACTCAGCCAGCGGGGGCCGGGGTCAACGGTGGGCGAGGTGATGGCCGCCCAGGCGCCGCTGGTTGCGCCGACGCTGGGGTTCCAGGAAGCCCTGGAGCGGCTCCGCGCGAGCGGGCTGCCCGCACTGCCGGTAGTGGATGCCACCGGCCGGCTGGTCGGGCTGCTGACGATGGACAACATCACGGACCTGCTGCTGGTGCGCCGGGCGGGGTCTCCACTGTCACCCTGAGCCATGTTTGTCACCCTGGGCGCAGCGAAGGGAACCACATCGAGCATGCCCCCCTACCTGCACTCCCCTCGCCGATAGGCCGCCGGCGCACACACGAACCCTCCGCTTCCCCACAAGCCCACGCGGGCCGCGCGCGCCTTCTTTTGCGCCCGCTCCAGCCGCTCGGCATACTTCACATTCGGTGGCACCGTGTAGAGCATGGCCCAGCCTTCGAGGACCAGCGCCTCGTTCACCAGCCGCGCGCCGTTCCACACGTGAGCCAGCTCGCGGCCGTAGCGGTCGTGAGAAGCGATATCTCGTTCCAGGCGCACGGACGTTCCGGGGGGAGCGAGCCGGCTTAGCGCGGCGCGAGCCTGGCGTGCCGACTCGCCCTGAGCCAGCTCGGGCGTGTCGATCCCGATGAGACGCACCCTCCGCCCGTCGCGACAGCTGAAGGTGTCGCCGTCCGTGATCCTCTCGACCACGCAAGGCGCGGGTTGAGCCGCGGCGGACCCGGGAATGTCGCCACAGGACTGAAGCGCAAGGCCGGCCAGCAGGAGCCCGGTGAAGTGATGCTGAGGCATGGGCGGGAATCTAGGAGAAGACCCGGGCGATGACACCGCCATTCGAGATCGTCGAGCGCACCAGCACGCTGCCGGCCTCCGTCGAGGAAGCCTTCGCCTGGCACGAGCGGCCGGGCGCGTTCGAGCGGCTCACGCCCCCCTGGGAACGGGTCACCGTGGTCGAGCGCTCCGGGGGGATTCGGGAGGGGGGGCGCACGGTCGTGCGGGTGCGGGTCGGACCGGCTCGGTTCCGCTGGCTCGCGCGCCACCGCGACTACGAGGCAGGGCGCAGGTTCGTGGACGAGCAGGTGGAGGGACCCTTCTCGCACTGGGTCCACGAACATCGCTTCGAGCCGGAGGGCCCCGCAGCCACACGGTACACGGACCGCATCGAGTTCGGTCCGCCCTTCGGTACTGTCGGCGCCGCGGCCGCACGCTGGCTGGCACGTCCCCGGGCCGAGCGGATGCTGGCCTACCGCCATGCGACACTGCGGGACGATCTCGCTGCTCACGCGCGGCACCGCGACCAGCCACGGCTCCGCCTGGCCGTCACCGGGGCCACCGGTCTGCTCGGCTCAGCCCTGGTCCCTTTCCTCACCACCGGCGGGCACCAGGTCATCGCGGTGAGCCGGCGCCGCGGCCTGCGCGATGCGATTCACTGGGACCCGGCGGCCGGGGTGATCGACTACGCCGGGCTCGAGGGCCTGGATGCGGTCGTGCACCTCGCGGGCGAGACGGTCGGCACCCGCTGGAGCGAGCACCGCAAGCGGCGCATCCGTGACAGCCGGGTCGAGGGCACCATGTTCCTGGCCGAGGCGCTGGCGGGCCTGAGGCGACCGCCGCTGGTGCTGGTCTCCGCATCGGCCATGGGCATCTACGGCAATCGGGGCGACGAAGTGCTCGCCGAGGACGCGGTGCCGGAGGGTCCGCCGCCTGACTTCTTCGTGGAGCTCGGGCGCGACTGGGAGAGCGCCACCGATCCTGCCCGGGCCGCCGGCATCCGGGTGGTGACCCCGCGGTTCGGCCTGGTGTTGACGCCGGCCGGCGGCGCCCTCGGGCGGATGCTGCTGCCGTTTCTCCTCGGCGCGGGCGGCCCGCTCGGAAGCGGAAAACAGTGGGTGAGCTGGATCTCGATCGACGACGCGATCGGCGCTATCCACCATGCCCTCTTCACCGGAGAGCTCGCCGGACCGGTGAACACCGTCGCGCCGGAGCCGGTCACCAGCCGTACGTTTGCCGCGACCCTCGGACGGGTCCTGAAGCGGCCGGCCCTGCTGCCCGCGCCCGCGCCCGCGCTCAAGCTCCTGTTCGGAGAGATGGCGAACACGGCGCTCCTGTCCAGCCAGCGCTTGTCCGCCACCCGACTGCTCGGATCGGGTTACACCTTCCGGCACCCGACCCTGGAGATCGCCCTGCGGCATGTCCTGGGACGAGGCGAGACCTAGCCTGGATTTCCGCTGTAGCTTTCGGGGATGACCGCACCCAAGGCCGTCGTGCTCGTGAGCGGGGGGATGGACTCGGCCACTGCCGGGGCCGTGGCCCGCGAGCAGGGCTTCGAGCTCTATGCCCTCAGCTTCCGCTACGGCCAGCGCCACGCCGCCGAGCTGGAAGCCGCGAAGCAAGTGGCCGATTGGCTCGGCGCCTGCCGGCATGTGATCCTCGAGATCGATCTTCGCGCCTTCGGCGGGTCGGCGCTCACCGGCGATCTCGACGTCCCCAAGGACACGCCGCTGGAGCGGATCGGCGGCGGGATCCCCGCGACCTACGTGCCCGCGCGGAATACCATCTTCCTCTCCTTCGCCATGGGGTGGGCGGAGGTCCTCGACGCCACCGACATCTTCATAGGGGCCAACGCCCTGGATTACAGCGGGTATCCCGACTGCCGGCCGGAGTACATCGAGGCCTTCGAGCGGATGGCGAGCCTCGCCACCCGGGCGGGGGTCGAGGGCCGGCACCTCCGCGTCCACACCCCGCTGATCGGCCTGACCAAAGCCGAGATCGTGAAGCTGGGCCGGCGGCTTGGGGTAGACTACGGGATGACGTGGAGCTGCTACGATCCGACAGCCGAGGGAACGCCCTGCGGGCGCTGTGACGCGTGCGTCCTCAGAGAGAAGGGGTTCAGGGAGGCGGGGATGGAGGATCCGGCAAAGGAGCCGCGAAACGTAGAACGTAAAAAGTGAAACGGCACGCAGGCCCGGCAGCCAGCCCCCCTTCACCGTTTACGTTTCACTTTTTACGCTGTCATACCTATGCCCTACGCCGTCAAGGAAATCTTCTACACCCTCCAGGGGGAAGGCGCCAACACCGGCCGACCCGCCGTCTTCTGCCGGTTCGCCGGCTGCAACCTGTGGACCGGCCGTGAGGCCGACCGCGCCTCGGCGGTGTGCAGCTTCTGCGACACGGACTTCGTCGGCACGGACGGTCCCGGCGGGGGCAAGTTCCCCGATGCCGCCTCGCTCGCGCGCGCGGTGGCCGCGGCGTGGCCGTCCGGCGGCGACGGCCGACGCTTCGTGGTGTGCACCGGCGGGGAGCCGCTGCTCCAGCTCGACGCCGACCTCATAGGCGCCTTTCACTCGGTGGGCTTCGAGGTGGCGGTGGAGACCAACGGCACGGTCGAGCCGCCGCCCGGGATCGACTGGCTCTGCGTGAGCCCGAAGGCGGAGGCCCCGCTGGTGGTGCGAGGCGGCGACGAGCTGAAGCTGGTATTCCCCCAGGCCGGCGCCGACCCGTCCCGCTTCGAGGGGCTCGAGTTCGCCCAGTTCTTCCTCCAGCCCATGGACGGGCCGGCCCGCGAGGCCAACACCGCCGCCGCGCTGCGCTACTGCCTCGAGCATCCGCGCTGGCGACTGAGCCTGCAAACGCATAAGCTTCTCGGCATTCCATGACAGCGGGGCAGCCGGGCCCCGCAGCCCTGCTGCCCTCTGCCCTGCCGCTCATGCACGGTTATTCCGACCGCATCAATCACGCGTTCGCCTTCGCCGCCAAGTACTACGGGGCCGTCGCGCCGGTGGGGGCCGGCATGGACTATCTTGCCCACCCGGCCAACGTCGCCATCATCCTCGCGCGGTACGGCTGCGAGCAGGTCACGATCGTGGCCGGCATTCTCCACCACGTGCTGGAGGAGACCCCGCCGGGCAGCCGTCCGGTCCTCGAGCGCAAGATCGCGGACAAGTTCGGGCCCGTCGCCCTCGCGATCGCGAAGGACGCGCTGGAGCCCAAGTACGACGCCCGTGGCGCGGAGCGCGGCTGGCAGGCCCGCAAGCAGGAGTACCTGGGCCAGCTCGCGGCGGCCGAGCCGCGGGCGCTGGACATCTGCGTGGCCGACGAGCTGCACGCCTGCGGCTCCACCATCACCGCCCTCCGGCGGCTGGGAGTCGAGTATCTGCGCACCCTCTCGCGCGCGGGGTCGGCGCAGACCATCTGGTGGTACCGCTCCATGCTGGAAATTCTGGACGCCCGGTCGGACTGGCCGCGCCGGGAAATGCTGTCCGAGCTGAGAATCCTGAGCACCGACCTGGTGCGCGGCCTCCGGCTCAGTGAGGAGGAGCTGTGAGGCTGACGTGGCGGGGAGCCCTGGGGCTGATGCTGGCGGCGGCGTGCTATCCCGGCCCGAAGCCTCCGGAGCCGCTCAAACCGGTGCGCTTCCTGCTCATCAACGACGTGTACGTCGCCGACACCCTGAGCGATGGGAGCGGGGGACTCGCGCGCGTGGCCACCGTGCGCCACCGCCTGGCCGATCAGGGGCCGGTCCTGTTCGTTCTCGCGGGCGATTTCCTAAGTCCCAGTCTCCTCAGCAAGTACTATGGCGGGCGCCAGATGGTGGAGGCGCTGAACGCGGCCCGGCTGGACTACGCCACCTTCGGCAATCACGAGTTCGAGCTCCCCCGGGACACGCTGATCGCGCGGATCGGCGCTTCGTCGTTCAAGTGGCTCTCGGCCAACTGCACGCTCGCCGACGGCACACCGTTTCCGAAGGTCCTGCCGTGGGACACGGTGCGCGTGTCCGGCCATCTGGTCGGCCTCTTCGGGCTGACCCTCCAGGGCGACTATCGGAGCTACGTGCGCTGCAGCAATCCCGACAGCGCCGCGTTGGCCGTGGCCGATTCGCTGACGAAGCTGAACGCGGACATGATCGTCGGCCTCACCCACCAGACCGTCGAGGCGGATCGCGAGCTCCTCGCCCGCGACCCGCGCCTCGCTCTGGTCCTGGGCGGCCCCGCGCACGACGCGCCCGACTCGGTGGTCTCCGGCCGGCACGTACTCAAGGCCGACGCCAACTCGCGGACCGCCCAATTCGCGACCCTGTGGGGCGGCAAGGGCGACTGGCGGCAGGCGGTGGGGCTGGTCACCATCGACTCCCGACTCCCGGACGACAGCGCCACGGCGCTGGTGGCGGAGGCGTGGGCGGACAGCCTCCGCGCCCGGCTCGGGCCCGAGCGCGTGATCGGGACGGCGGAAGCCCCGCTCGACGCCCGGGATGCCCTTTCCCGTAACCGGGAATCGCCACTCGGGTCGTTGGTCGCGGATGCGATCCGGGCAGGGACGGGGGCGGACGTGGCCCTCATCAATGCCGGAGCGATGCGCCTGGACGACGTCCTCCCGGCGGGGCCCGTGAGCAACTATCAGCTGGAGAGCATCTTCCTCTTCGCGGACGAGACCCGCGTGGTCGCCTTTCCACTCTCCGGCGCGCGGCTCCGGGAGGTACTGGAGCACGGCGTGGCGGACGGCTCCCTGGGCAAGGGAGGGTTCCTGCAGGTGTCCGGCATCCTGTTCACCTACGACCGGGGGAGGCCGTCGGGATCCCGGCTCGTGGGTGACGTCACGCGCGTGGGAGGGACTACCCTCGGCGCCAGCGACACGGTCCAGGTCGTCATGCCTGCCTACCCCGCCTGCCAGGGGGGCGACGGCTATGCGATCCCCGAGGCCGCAGAGAGCTGCACTCAGGCGAGCGCGGGGCCCCGTGCCGCCGATCTCCTGATGCGATACCTGTCGGACTCGCTCGGTGGGAAGATCGCGCTTCCACAGGGTGGCAGGATCGTGCCGGCCGCCGCCTCCCCAGGCTGAGCGGGGACCGCTCCCTACAACCCGAGCCCCCGGGTATTATTGGACATGGCTTCAACGCCAGCCGCTCTCACCAGTCTCCCCAGTGCCTTTGCCGCAGCGTGCAGACTCTCCCGAACCGAAGGGGAGCTATTCGAGCGCTGTCGTGTGGCTCTGGTGCGCCGCTTTCAGAGCGAGCGCATCTGGTTCGGCGTGGTCAGCCCCGGCGAGAGCATCCCCCGGGTCGGCCCCCACGAGGGCTTCGACCAGGCAGTCGAGGTCGCCCGGTTGGGAAGCGGAGAGACCGAGGTCGTCATCCACGCCGATCCCTCCGTGGTCGGCGAGATGCGTGCGGTGGCGATGCCCCTCGCGCTCGGGCTCAGCGTCGTCTTCGAGCTGCGAAGCATCCTCCTCGAGCGTCAGGGCGCCCTGGACGACGCGGTCTTCCAGCTGCGGGCGTTGCGCCAGGTGGCCCGGCTGCTCTCCTCGGTGCATTCGATCGAGGAGACCGAGCAGCTGATCCTCGACTTCATGGCGGAGGTCTTCTTCGCCTGGTGGGCGTGTCTTTACCGCCCCGAGGACACGGTCTACGCCCCCAAGGTCTTCCGCTCACTCAACGATCGACTCCGCCCCGCTCCCATCGACAAAGCCGCGCTCGACGAGGCCCTCCCCACGGGGAGCGCCTCCACCGGCGCGGACGACGTCGCGGTGGCCTCACTGGTCGGTCCGGGCGCGGAGCTGGTCGTGCCGCTCGACGCCGGGGCGGAGCGCATGGCGGTCCTGGTGCTGGGCTCGCGGATCAGCGACAAGCTGTACGGCCGGGCGGAGCTGGAGCTGGCGGGGACGCTCTCCTTCGCCGCCGCCATCGCTCTCAAGAACTCGGAGTTGGTCGAGCAGCTCCACAGCGCCGCCACCACCGACGAGCTCACCGGCCTCTACAACCGGCGCGCGCTGGAGGAGCGGCTGGCCGCGGAGATCTCCCGCAGCCTCCGCCACCAGCTCCACACCAGCGTCCTGCTCCTGGACCTGGACCGCTTCAAGGTGGTCAACGACACCATGGGACACGCGGCGGGCGACCGGCTGCTGATCCAGATCGCCCGGATCCTCCGCCAGCAGTGCCGCGCCCTCGACGTGGTCGGCCGGCTGGGCGGCGACGAGTTCCTGGTGATCCTGCCGATGACGAAGCCCGCCGAGGCGCAGGTGTTCGTCGCCCGGGTGCAGAACAGCCTCCGCGAGTTCGAGAAGGCCAACCCCGATCTGGGTCCCTGCACGGTGAGTATGGGCATCGCCGAATCCCCCCGGCACGGCACCACCGTCAGCAGCGTGCTTGCCGCGGCCGACAACGCGCTGTACAAGGCGAAGCGCGCCGGTCGCAACGCAGTCGAGGTGGCGGACAGCTAGGCGATGGAGCACCCTGAGTTCACCCTGCTCGGCGATGCCGTCTGGCTGGACTTCGTCAACTCCGCACTGGGCCGCACCCCGAATCCCCCCGACCTCCTGCCAGACGCCGCCGCCTTCGCCCGCTGGGCGGTCACCCAGCGGCTCCTCCAGGTCGACCGCGGGCCGCCCTACCAGGCGGTGCGCGACCTCCGTGCCCACCTGACCGCCCTGGCGGAGGCCCTGCACGCCGGGCGACAGCCGCCGGCCGGCGCGATCGCCGCGGTCAACGAGCTGCTGGCGCGGTGCACCGGCAGGCACCGCCTGGTCCGGGTCTCCGGGGAGTGGCACCTGCACTTCGCACCCTCGCGGCCGCTCTCGCCCCTGGAGGCGATCGCCCGCTCCGCGGCCGCGACGCTGGCGGACCGCTCGGTCGTGGTGCACCGCTGCGCCGGCGAGGGCTGCTCTCTCTTTTTCATCGACGCTTCGCCGACGCGGAGCCGCCGGTGGTGCAGCCCCGCGGCATGCGGTGCCGGCCTCCGGGTCGAGCGCCGCCGGGGCATGATCCGCTGACCCGACCCGCCGTGAATTCCGCGCCTGAGCCCCTGCTCGCCTTCGAGCGAACGCGCGCCGCGATGGGCGACCGCTACCGCCTGGAGCGGATCGTGGCGTCGTCCGCCGAACGGGTGCTGTTCCAGGCCAACGACGAGCTGCTGAAGCGACCGGTCAGCCTCCGGGTCAACATCTATCTCAACGACGCCGTGCGCACGTGGTTCATGCGCGAATCGGAGGCACTGGGGCAGCTGGACGATCCCGGGATCCTGCACGTCTACGACGCCGGCATCGCCGGGGACCTCGCCTATCGGGTCGGGAAGTGGGTCGACGGCGAGGGACTGCGCGACGCGGTGCGCCGCGGCCCTCGGCCGATCCCCGTCGTGCTAGCGCTCGCGCGCGACCTCCTCGGGGCGCTGGAGCACGCCCATCTGCGCGGAATCATCGTGCGCAGCATCTCGCCGCCTTCCGTGATGCTCAGCGCGGGCGGGCGCGCGACGGTCACGGATCTGCGCCACTGCAGCTACTGCCTGACGGCCATACCCGCCGGCGTCCGGCCGCCGGCGCCGGCCTTCATGGCTCCGGAGGTGCGCGACGGCGCGCCCGGCGACGCGGCCTCGGACATCTACGCCGTCGGCTCCCTGCTCTACTTCGCGGTGACAGGGCAGGAGCCGGCGCTGGATCCCGCGGCCGTGCGGCCGCCGACGGAGCTGCGACCCACCTGCCCACGGGTCATCGAGCGGATCGTTCTGCGCGCGCTCCGCGCTCAGCCGGAGTCGCGCTACTTCACCGCCGCGGAGATGCTGGAGGACTTCGCTTCCGATGCCGGGACCTACGACAACGTGTCCACCACTCTCGGGACGATCATCTCGGCGGATGAGGATCGCGCGGGCTGGGAGCGGCGCCTCCGCCGCGCTCTGGGCGATGACTACGAGCTCCTCGACCTGCTGGGGACGGGAGGCTTCGGCCGGGTATACCGGGTGCGCGATTTGCATCTGGAGCGGCTGGTCGCGCTCAAGGTGCTGCACCCCGCGCTTATCCGCGATCCGAGCGTGGTCGAGCGCTTCCGCCGGGAGGCCCAGCTCGCCGCGCGGCTCGACCACCCCAACATCGTCAACATCTACGAGATCGGGGGCCGGTCAGGGTTGATCTGGTACACGATGGAGTTGATCAACGGACCCAGCCTGGCCCAGTTGGTGGCGCGTGAAGGTCCGCTTCCGCTGGACAAGGTGCTCCGGCTCCTGCGCGAGGGGCTCTCAGCGCTGGCGCATGCCCACGGCCTGGGGCTGGTGCACCGGGACATCAAGCCGGAGAACCTCCTCATCGCTACGGACGGGAGTCTGCAGATCACGGACTTCGGCCTGGCGCTCGCGCTTCGGCAAAAATTCGGGGGCGCCACCAGCCAGAGCGGGACGCCCCAGTTTGCAAGCCCCGAGCAGCTCCTGGGGGAGCGGGTGGACCAGCGCTCGGACCTTTACAGCCTGGCAGCCGTCGCCTACTACGCGCTGCTGGGGCGGCCGCCGTTCCCCGGCCTCACCCCCGAGCAGGTGCTCGCTCGACAGACCACCGATCAGCTACCCGGAGCGGTCGAGCGGCGGGAGGATGTCGGTCCCGAGCTGTGGGAGGTGCTCGATCGCGCTCTTCGGGCGGATCCCGAGGCCCGGTTCGCGTCGGCGGCGGATTTCCTGCAGGCGGTAAACCGGGCGGCGGATACGGGTATCCGGGAGCCCGTGGGGGAGTGGGCCCGGGCGGCGGCGCGATGGCTCCGCGGCTCCCCCCTTGACTAAACGTCGCGCCTCTGCAGATTTGTCCGCGCGAAACTCGCCCTTCGGAGCTCTTACAGCATCACAGGCGTTCTGAGACCCGGGTAGTTCGCTGACGGGTCTTTTCATTTTTTATGACGCAGGACAGGCCTGCGATCATAAAAACTCGGTGTGCCGGAGACTCCGGAGCGCCGACGCAGGCAAACCAACATGGAGTAGGACCAATGGCTCGCACGCTCGGCACGGTGAAGTGGTTCAACGACGCAAAGGGTTTTGGTTTCATCACGCCGGAGAACGGGGACAAGGACTGCTTTGTCCACCACACCGCCATCAAGGCGGATGGGTTCCGCAGTCTCTCCGAGGGTGACCGGGTGGAGTTCGACATCGTGCAGGGTGCGAAGGGCCCCGCCGCCGAGAACGTCGTCAAGGTCAAGTAGTAACAGCGTAAAAAGTGAAGGGTAAAAGGTGAAAAGGGAGGGCCTTCACGGCTCCACCCTTTTCACCTTTTACCCTTCACTTTTTACGCTGTTCTCACT
>JBKPGZ010000060.1:0-22164 GCA_046729675.1 Gemmatimonadota bacterium
CCGCTCGGTGAAGTCCAGGCGTTCCTGTGCTTCTCCCAGCTCACGCCGAAGCTCACCGACCTCCAGCTCGAGCGCGTCGAACCGGGATAGCTCCTCACCGCCGGTGGCTCGCTGACTCGGGCGAAGCCGCTGAGCCCACGCCCAGAAGGCCAGGCCGAGCACCGCGTGAATGCCGGCATGCCACGGCTCGGCTACGGCCGCGGCCTGCCCGACGCCCACGAGGTTGAGCGCGGTGAGCCCGAGCGCTGTCGGGTACCAGAATCGAGGCTTGAAGGTCATACGCTAGCGGTACGCGTGCTGCGCGGACCGGGTTTCATCTTGCATCGCGTGGCGCCCCGCCCCAGGCAGGCGGATCCCGCCGGTACGATAATTGCCCGTTCGGCAGCGATCGCAACCACTGACCGTGGCCGCCTCATGACGCAGTCACTCTTCTCCCCCGACACTCTCGATGCCGCCCTGCGGCTCGGCTCCGCCGTAGCCATCGGCGGCCTGGTCGGGATCGACCGCGGGCTCCGCCAGAAGCCGGCCGGTCTACGCACCCACGCGCTCGTCTCCCTCGGCGCCGCCTTGATGACCTACACCGGGATCGAGCTGGCGCCCATGGAGCCGAGCGCCGTCACCCGCGTGCTCCAGGGCGTCATCGCCGGCGTCGGCTTCCTCGGCGGCGGCGTCATCCTGCGGGGCGCGCAGGACCTGCGGGTCCGCGGGCTCACCACCGCCGCCTCCATCTGGATCGTCGCCGGGCTCGGCATGGCCTGCGGGGCGGGGCACTGGCGTACCGGGCTGCTGGCGTCGGCCCTCACCCTCCTGGTGCTCATGGGCGGCCATCACATCGAGCAGCTGCTCGCCTCGTGGAACGGGGGCGACGAGGAGGAAGCGCAGCCGCTGCCGGAGCACGAGGCTCCCGGCCCCGTGGCCTCGCGGCGGTGGGCGGCGCACCGCGCCCGGGTGCCCTGACCGGCGGCCGGAGAGGAACAGCGGCACGTTCCCCAGGGGGTCCATGACGAAGAACAGCAGCGTGGCGGCCGAGAGGAGGGTCATGCTTCCGCGGCGGCCACGCCCTAGGCCGGAGCTGCACCGAGCTGCTTCATGAGCACCGGAACCTCCAGGTAGACCCGCCCGCGGACGATCCGGCCCCCGTTCACGTCGTACACCACACAGAGCGGCACCCGCACCTGGCGGCCGGTCGCCTCGACGCCGGCAAACGTGCCGATGTGCTTGCCCACGAAGTAGCCCTCCAGCACCGCATGGTCCTCCGAGTAGATGCGGTTCCGGGTTTCCGCCTTGGCGTCGAAGGCCTGGTGATAGACGTAATCCAGCATCCGCCGCACCCCCTCCACACCCCGATGCTCGTCACCCGTGGCCATCGAAGTGAAGACCACGTCCTCCGCCATCATCGTGAGATCGCTTTGTGGGCCGAGTTCAGGTATCGCTCCACCGCGTCACGGGTGCGTTGCACGCTCATACGTCTCTCCTGGGGGCTGGAGTGAAGCAGGAGGCGCGCGCAGCTGTCGCGCGCCGACGTCGGCATGAGTGGCAATCCCCGGCGCCCGACGAGGGGCGCTGGAGCTGCGCGGAGCCGGCCATCCAGATCTTCGGCGTCCGCTACGACGGCGTAAGCGTGCGAATCCTGATGTTCCGATAGGCGACGCGGTCGCCGTGGTCCTGGAGCGCGATGTGGCCCGTCGCCGCCCGTCCGTAGCCCGGCCACCTCCGGAACTTGCTCCCGGCGACTCGCGCCATCCAATCCGGACTCCCGAGCTCGTAGGTGGCGACCTCGACGCCGTTGAGCCAGTGCTCGACGTGGTTGCCCCGCGCTACGATCCGCACCCTGTTCCATTCCCCCGCCGGCTTCACCACTCCGGCCGGCGCGGGATACAGCCCGTAGACGGCGCCCGCCGCCGTCAGCCTCGAGCTGCCGTCGGCATGGCGGGCGTCGTCCAGCACCTGCATCTCCGGCCCGGTCTGGTAGGTCTCGTCCGATTCCTCGGTGACCCGGTACATGATCCCGCTGTTGCCTCCTTCGGCGACCGTCCATTCGAGCTCGAGCTCGAAGTCGCCGAACACATCGCGGGTGATCAGGTCGCCGGCCGCCCCGACCCTGGTGAGCGCGCCGCCTACTGCCTGCCATCCCGCCGGCACCCGGTCGCTCCGGTATCCCCGCCACTGGTCGAGCGAGCGTCCGTCGAACAGGATCCGCCATTCACCGGTCGCAGGGCCCTCGGATCTCATCGACACCGACGGTGGCTGAGGTTTCGACTCCGGGGAGCACCCCGCCGCGAGCGCGAGTAATAGCAGGCATTCCCGGCTCCTCATCAGGATAGTCGGGCCTCGGGGATGCATGTCTCCGTTCAGGCGTAGCGCTTCCGAGCCCGCTCCCGCGCCTTCCTGGCCTCTTCCTCCCGGTTCCGCGGCCACGCCCGGGTCTCCAGCGAGTCGATCAGCCGCCGGGCCACGGCCGTGACCTCGTCCACCGCCTGATCAAATGCCGCCTCGTTGACGTTCGACGGATGGGTTGTTCCGCTGAGCTTTCGGACGAACTGCAGCGCCGAGGCCCGGATCTCCTCGTCCGTCGCCGGGGGCTCGAAGTTCGCCAGGGTTTTGATGTTCCGGCACATAAGGGTCTCCAGGTATTGAGCTGACCGGAAGCTAACCCTTGACGGAGCGGCTCGGGACCAGGCGCGGATTTCGATGTCGGTCGCCAACAGGGCGTCTTCCTCGACGGCGCCGACACCGGGGCCCAGGGTGAGCACGGCACTCGCGAGCTGCTGGACGCGCTCGGCCGTGCGCTCGAGCGGGCCCGGGCGTAGCCGAGTCACGCTGGGGTGACGGCGGCGGCGCATGGTGTGCAAACCCTTTGAGGAGTGCCCCATGCGCCGTCACCTGTCCCTCGTTACCCTCGGGCTGTCGGTCCCGAGCCTCCTTCTCCCTTCCAGCCTGCTTGCGCAGCTGCCGGACCCGCCGATCCGCCCTGCCGCGTCCGTGGTGTGGGTACGTCCGCAACGCGAGCCCGCTGATGTCCTCCCGATCGGGATCGAGGCCGCCGAGCAGCACGACCATACCGTCCTGGGTCTGATCATAGGTGCGGGTCTCGGCTTCGCGGCCGGATGGGCCTTCTACAACGCCATGTGCGAGGCGGTGGACAATGATTGCAGCGGCTCCCGCTTCCCCTACATCGCGGTCGGCACCGGCGTCGGGGGTGGTCTGGGTGCGCTGATCGGCAGCCTCGCCGACTGACCTGCCTCGGGCTTCCCTCCGCCGGAGGTGGCGCCTATCGTACCGCTCTCCCGAGCCCTGCCCGAGGATGCATGCTGCTCCCCGACGCCCTGCCGAAACTCCATGCCGCGCTCGACGCCGCGACCGAAAAGGTGGACGGCTGGCTGCTGTTCGACTTCCGGGGCATCAACCCGATCATGGCGGCGGTCGTGGGCGACGAGGTCGTCGGCTCCAGGCGCGCGTACCTGTTCATTCCCCGGGGCCACGACCCGATCGCCCTGGTGCACGCGGTGGATGCCGAGCTGTGGCGCGGGTGGCCGTCGGTCTGGCGCCGGATCGTCTGGGTCCGGCGGGAGGAATTGGCTCGCGAGCTGAGCACGCTGGTGGGCGGGAAGACCGTGGCGATGGAGTACTCCCCCGGCGGCGCCGTGCCGTACGGCGACTACGTCCCGGCGGGCACGCTGGAGCTGGTCCGCGCCTCCGGCGCCACGCCGGTCTCCTCGGCCGAGCTGGTCTCGCGCTACTGCTCGGTGTGGTCGGCTGACGATCTGGCCTCGCACCTCAGGGCCGCCGGGATCCTCAGCGAGATCGCGCAGGCGTCGATCCGGCGCATCGGCGAGCGCGCCCGCGCGGGCGATCCGGTGGACGAGCACGAGGTCACCCGCTGGATCCTCGAGGCGTTCGAGCGCGCGGGACTGGTCACCGAGTCACCGCCCAGCGTTTCCTACGGGGAGCACGCCGCACGGGTGCACTACGAGGCTCCGGCCGACGGCTCCTCGCCGATCGTGCCGGGCCAGCTGCTGCTGTTGGACCTCTGGGCCAAGGAGCCGGGCCACATCTACGCCGACCAGACCTGGATGGCGTCGATCGGCGCTCCGTCGGCGCGGGCACTCGAGTTGTGGAACGTGGTTCGAGGGGCGAGGGACGCGGCGCTCGATCTGCTGCGGGAGCGCCTGAAGGCGGGCCGCCCGGTGGCCGGGGCGGAGGCCGACCGGGCGGCGCGGGGCGTGATCGAGGCCGCGGGTTACCGCGACCGCGTCGTCTGCCGCACAGGCCACTCGATCGATCGGGTCGGGCTCCACGGCTTCGGGCCGACCATCGACGACACCGAGAGCTTCGACTCCCGGCTCATCGTCCCGGGGGTGGGCTTCTCCGTCGAGCCCGGGATCTACTTCCCCGGCGAGGTGGGGCTGAGGACCGAGGTGAATGCCCATGCCCGCGCCGACGGCCTCGACGTCACGCCGGAGGACTATCAGCGCGAGCTGATCGTGGTCTAGAACCGGGAGCAGGTCGTCACCCGCTCCCGCAGGACCGCCTCCTGGGTGAACCGGCGCTTGTACTCACCCACCGCTTCGGCGACCAGCCGATCCGAGCGCTCGTCGCCGGAATGCAGCAGGGTGAGCACCTTCGACCGCTCCCGCTCCACCTTCCCGCTGGCCCCGCGCCACTGTCCGGCCGCATCCCAGATCGTGAGTCCGGCCGGAAACCTCGGCGTGAGCACCTCGTCCACGTACTGCTGCCAGGCACTGTCGCTCAGCTCCGCGCCTCCCGGCGTGTTGCGGCCGAAGTAGAGGATGTCCCGTACCAAGGCGGTGTCGCCCACCGCGCAGTGAGCGGCCGGGGAGGCGGCCGCGGGGCGGAAAGCGGTAGCGGCCAGGGCACCGGCGGCCGCGGCAAACGCCAGCAGACTGCTGCTCAACGAGATGGGGAACCGGCGCACGAGCTTCCTCTGGTTCAGGTTACCAGAGAACGCGCAGAAGGGTCTCCGATCCGGACACGTCAGCCGCGCTGCGGCGCTTGGCCGATCGACCGGCGAACCAGGTGCTGTTCGAACCACTCCCGGGCGTATTGCGCCACCCGGTCCAGCGCCCCCGGCTCCTCGAACAGATGGCTGGCCCCGGGGATCACCACCAGCCGCTTCTCGGAATGGAGCCGCTCGTACGCCTGCCGGTTGAGCCCCAGCACCTGGGTGTCGTCCCCGCCGACGATCAACAGTGTCGGGGCCCTGACCACGGGGAGCGCAGGGCCCGCCAGGTCGGGCCGGCCCCCGCGGGAAACCACAGCGCAGACCGTGTGTGGTCGCGCCGCGGCCGCCACCAACGCCGCCGCGGCCCCGGTGCTCGCCCCGAAGCAGCCGAGTGCCAGATCGCGCGTCTCCGGCTGCCGGCCCAGCCAGTCGGCGGCCTCGACCAGCCGCTCGGCCAGCAGGCCGATGTCGAACCGCAGGTGACCGGTCTCGCGGTCCGCAGTCTCCTCATCCGCCGTCAGCAGGTCCACCAGCAGCGTGGCGAGCCTCCCCTCCTGCAGCCACCCGGCGACCCGCCGGTTCCGCGGGCTGTGGCGGCTGCTGCCGCTGCCGTGGGCGAAGAGCACGACACCCTGGGCCCCTTCGGGCACCGTCAGATCGCCCTCGAGCGTCACGGGCCCCGCGGGCATCCTGACCGTTCGCTTCTGCTCAGTCCCTTGCATGCTTACCTCCACGCTGCTGTCGCGGAGGCAAGCTGGCTTCGATGGCGGTGGATGTCGGTGACGCAGGCCCTACCGGCGCAGCTCGGCCAGCGCCGCAACCGCCGCCAGGTGCCCGCTCATCCCGTGCACGCCGCCGCCTGGAGGAGTTGAGGCGGAGCAGAGGTAGACGCCGCGCAGCGGGGTACGGTAGGGCGTCGGGCGCAGGATGGGCCGGGCGAAGACCTGTCGCAGGTCCATCACTCCACCGCTGATGTCCCCCCCGACCAGGTTGGCATTCCGCCGCTCCAGATCGGCCGGCGTGAGCACGGAGCGGGCGAGAATCCGCTCGCGGAATCCCGGCGCGAACCGCTCGACCTGGCGCTCGATCCGCTCCACCGCGTCACCGGCGTAGCCGTGGGGGACGTGGCAGTAGGCCCAGGCGGTATGTCTGCCGGGAGGAGCCCGCGTGGGATCGAAGAGCGTCGGCTGAACCAAGAGGACGAACGGCCGGTCGTGCAGCGCGCCCCGGACGTGCGCGGCCTCGGAGGCCACGATCTCCTCCAGCGTGCCGCCCAGATGCACCGTGCCGGCCCGCGCGCACTCGCGCGCGGTCCACGGCACCGGCGCGTCGAGGGCCCAGTCCAGCTTGAACGCGGCGGAGCCGTAGCGATAGCGCTTTAGCGCGCTGCGGTACCACTGGGGCAGCCTGCTCCCGGCGACGCCCAGCACCTGTCGCGGCGTGAGGTCGAGGAGGACCAGCCTGGAGTCCTGCAGCTCCTCCAGGCGCTCCACCGGTGCGGAGGTGAGGATCTCACCGCCGAGCGAGCGGAAGTACCCTGCGAGCGCGTCGGCCACGCGCCCGGAGCCCCCGCGGGGGATCGGCCAGCCGACCGCATGGCCCGCCCCGGAGAGCGTCAGCCCGAACGCCGCGGTGCCGGGCTCGTCGAGCGCCAGAAACGAGTGCGCGGCGTTCCCGGCCCAGAGCGCCTGTGCCCGTTCGCCCCGCAGGCCGCGCGCGACCGAGGTCGCCGACCGGAGGGCCTGGAGCCCGAACCGCGCCATCAGCAGGGGTGAGCGGGGAACTCGAAGCGGCGGCGCGAGCAGGTCGCGGGCGAGCCGGGACCACGCGCGAACGAAGGGCTGGTGCAGTCGCACCCAGGCTCGGCCCCCGGAGCCGAGATGCCGCGCGGTGTCATCGAGCGAGCGCTCGAGCAGGGCGGCGGAGCCGTCGTCGAGGGGGTGCGCCAGCGGCACCGGGGGCTGGATCCACTCCAGCCCGAACCGGTCGAGCGGCAGCGAGGTTAAGAAGGGCGAGGTGAGGGCGACGGCGTACACGGCGGAGCAGGTGTCGTGCACGAAGCCGGGAAGCGTGAGCTCGTCGGACCGGAGGCCCCCGCCTACGGTCGGCTGGGCCTCGCGCAGCACGGTTTTCACTCCGGCCTGGGCCAGCGTGATCGCGGCCGCCAGCCCGTTGGGACCTGACCCGACCACTACCGCCTCAGGGATACGTCCTCCTCAAGTGGGGAGCCCATCCACGAACTCCATCACCTTCGGGATCACGTCCTCCGGAGCGTCGAACGAGAGAAAGTGGCCTCCCGACTCGACCGTATGGGTCGCGGCACTCGGAATCCGGCGGGCCGTCTCCGTGCGCTCCTCGGGACGGGACCAGTCATGCTCCCCGTAGAGTAGCAGCACCGGGACGCGGATGTCGCCGTACCGTGCGCGCTCCTCCTCCCAGCTGGGCCAGTGGTGGACCAGTGAGGCCCACGCGCGCGGGTGGCCCGGCCGGTTCCCGACGCCGTAGAACTCCCGGGCGAGCGGAGGAGGCAGTCCCCGCTGGCGATGGAGCCCGCCATCCAGGATGTGCTTCACGATCCGGTACTGCCGCAGTCGGGCGAAGGTCCCGCCGATCACCGGCACGTCGTTCACCGCGAGGAGAAGCCACGCGAGCGGCGATACGCGCTCGAGCCCGCGCCCACGATCGTAATCATACGGGTTGATGGCGACTACCGCCCGGACCCGGGGGTGCCGGCGCGCTGCAAGGCCGAGAGCGATCGTGCCGCCGATGGACTCCCCGACCAGCACGACCTCCTCGACGCCGAGCTGCTCGAGGAACTCCGCGACGACACCGATGAAGAAGGACGCGGTGTAGTCGGTCGCCGGGATGTCGGAGTGGCCGTGGCCTGGCAGATCGATCGCGTAGACGCGGTATCGCGCCGCCAGCCCGGGAATCACTCGCTGGAAGAGGTCGAGCTGGGTCCGCATGGTATGCAGGAGCACCAGGGGAGGGCCGCTGCCCACCTCGATGCAGCGCAACCTGATCCCGCGCACCGACACGTGGCGGATCGGAATGTCGGGTGCCCACGGCAGAACGTCCGGTGTTCGGGGTGCGCGCCGGAGCGCTTCGACCAGGTAAGAGACCGCCACGACACCGGCCAGCGCCGCGATGGTGCCGAAGAGGGGACTCATCGGGTCCTCGGGTGATGCGGTTGCCCGAAACTTATCAGTGCGACGTGGCGTGACCCGGGCGGAAGGCGCTGGTGGGATACCAGGCGGGACGGGTGGCGCGGTTGGCCACCTCGAGGATCACCTCGGGGTAGAGCCGGTTGAAGTCTGCCGCGGCCTGGCGATCGACCGGCTGGGTGACCTCGTCCTCGACCCCGTGGTAGCGCTCCTGCCGCCAGCGCAGGATGCGCTCGTGTTCCGGCGTGCCCAGCGTGAACCCGCCCTTGAGCGAGAGCGCGGGGATGCCGCGGCGGATGAAGCTGAACTGGTCGCTGCGGACAAAGGCGTTCCGCTCCGGCTCCGGGTCGGTGATCACCTCGATCCCGGCTTTCTCGGCGGCGCGGCGGACGTCGTCGGCGAGGTCGGACTCCTCCAACCCGTTCACCAGCAGCTGCCGCAGCGGATTGAGCGGCAGGAACATGTCGGTGTTGAGATTGGCGACGATGCTGGACCCTTCCGGTATGGTCGGATGCTCCGCGAACCAGTCGGAGCCGAGGAGGCCCTTCTCTTCCGCCGTGACCGCGACGAACAGCAAGGAGCGCCGAGGGCGCTCCGGCCGCCGGCCCAGCGCCGTCGCGGCCTCCAGCAGCGCTGCGATGCCGGAGGCGTTGTCCATCGCCCCATTGTAGATGCTGTCGCCGCCTTGCGGCTGACCGACGCCCAGGTGATCGAGATGGGCGGTGAGGGCGACATACTCCGAGGCCACGGCCGGGTCGGCGCCGGGCAGCAGGCCGACCACGTTGTCCGAGGTCGCGTGGCTCTCGTCCACCGCGACGGTGGCGCGGAGTCGGACCGGAAGCTCGAACCGGGGGAGCGGAGCGCCGATGTCGGCCAGCGCCTGCACCGCGGCATAACGCTGCGGCGCCCCGGCGAAGAGGCGCTCCGCTCTCGCGTGGTTGAGCACCACGGTGATCGACGTGCGCCCGCTCGTCGTGGTGTCCGTGGCGAACCGCATCTGAGGGTGCAGTCGCGAGAGCGCGTAGCGGTCCCACGGAATGTCCGCGTGGGGCGACGCGACGGTGACGACGCCGATCGCCCCGGCGGCGCCTAGCGCGTCGGTCCCCGCGGCCCGCGCGGCTGCCAGCGCAGGGCCGGGAATCCCGCTCGGCGCGGCGCCCGCCAGGACCACGGCCACCTTGCCCTTGAGCTCCAGGCCTTTCAGATCGTCGTACCCCTGCTCCGGCGCGACGAGGCCGTAACCGATGAAGACCAGCGGGGCGTCCACCTTGCCGGCCGCCGAGCCCCTGAGGTTGATGGTCGCGTCCGTGCCGAAGGCGAGCCGCTCGGTCTTGCCACCACGGACCAGCGCAAGACTCGATCGGGGCTCGTTGATCCGCCGCACGCGGAACCGCACCGGCTGGAACCAGCCATTGGTCCCCGCCGGCCGAAGTCCCGCCCGCTGGAACACCGAGGCCACATATTCGGCCGCCTTCCGGTGCTCCGGACTCCCGGTCTCCCGGCCGCGCATGGAGTCGTCGGCCAGCGCCGTCACATGCCCCCACCACGCCTCCGCCTGGGCGAGCGCGGACGAGGGGAGCGCGAGGGTGAGGAGCGTGGCGGCGAGGACGTGTCGGGTCATGCTGAGACCATCATACGGTGTCGGGTGCACCTTGGTTGCGCTGGGCCAGCAGGCGCTCGGTGAAGTCCAGCCGCTCCTCCAGCTCCGCCACCCGCCGCTCCAGGCTGTCCACGTACTCGCGGTGCTCGTCGAGCTCTCGCTCGGTGCGGGTCGAGGGGCCGGGGAAGGTGTGCGCCCAGCGCTCCCGGCGCCTGTGCCGCGCCACCATGCAGAAGAACAGGAACGGTATCAGCCAGAACATCCATGCAAAGCGGAACATGGTCGTGTCCTCCAGACTTCAGACCTGGCCGGTCTGCCAGGCCTGCTCGATGTCATCGGCCGCCTTGCGCAGGATCTCGGCGACCCGCTTGAGTGCCGGGTCGTCGGGGCCGCGGCGCCAGGCGCGCTTGAAGGTGGTGCCCGTCAGCCGGGCGAAGGCCGCCTGTACCTCACCGATGCCGCCGCCGGCGAAGTCCCGGACGGTCTCCCGCACCCGGTCGATGATCTCGTCGAGGAGGTCGCGATGCTCCTCGAGATAGCGCTCGCCCTCGGGCGTAATGTGGTAGACCTTCTTGCCGCTGGTCTCCACCACCCGCACGTACCCCTCGTCTTCCAGGAGCTGCAGGGTGGGGTAGACCGTCCCGGCTGAAGGCGTGTAGTAGCCCGCCAGCTTCTCCTCCAGGGCCTTGATGACCTCGTACCCGTGGCGGGGCTTCTCCTTCAGGAGCCGGAGGATCACGAACTTCATCTCGCCGGATTCGAACATCTGCTGGCGACGGCGGCCGCGCGGTCCACCCCAGGGGCCGTGGCGGCCGAAGGAGAAGCCCTTGAAGGCGAAGCCCGGCCCGAAACCCCAGTCATCTTTGCACATGACATTTTCTCCATCTAGCTATGACGCACGACATAGTGTGCGATATATCGTACGATCTGACGTAGGGCCTGTCAACCCGAGGTCGGGCCTCTTTGTGTTACAAAGAACTTGACGCAGTAGATTGGTCCAGTCAGCTTCCGGCAGCGTCACTCCCAATCCACTCCAGACCTGCTGGGAGCCACCGTGCGCGTCAAGCTCATCCTCCCCGCTCTCACCGAGGCGAAAAGTCCGCTCTTCCGGCCGATCAAGTACTCCCTGTTTCCCCCGCTGGGGCTCGCCACACTGGCCGGCTACCTCGATGCGGACGACGAGGTCGTTCTGCAGGACGAGCACGTCGAGATCCTCGATCTCGACGACGACCCGGAGCTGGTCGTAATCCAGGTGTACATCACTTCCGCGTCCCGCTCATACCAACTCGCGGATCACTACCGCAGTCGCGGCGCTCACGTCGCCCTGGGTGGACTGCACGTGACCTCCCTGCCCGACGAGGCCGCCGCACACGCGGACACCGTGTTCCTGGGCCCGGGTGAAGACACCTGGCCCGCCTTCCTCGCCGACTACCGCGCCGGACGCCCCGCCCCACGGTACCGCTCGACGATCAGGACCCTCGCCGGCGTGCCGCCGATACGCCGCGACCTGATCAAGCGGCACCTCTACCTGGTGCCCAACTCCATCGTGGTTTCCCGCGGATGTCCCCACGCGTGCGACTTCTGCTACAAGGAGGCGTTCTTCGAGGGAGGGCGAGGGTTCTACACCCAGGCGGTGGACGACGCCCTCGCGGAGATCGCGCGCCTGCCGGGCCGTCACCTCTACTTCCTCGACGACCACCTCTTCGGCAACGCGCGGTTCGCGGGAGCGCTGTTCGACGGCATGCGAGGCATGAACCGGGTCTGGCAGGCGGCGGGCACGGTCGCCTCCGTGCTCCGGCCCGGCCTGCTCGAGCGCGCCGTCGAAGCGGGTCTCCGCAGCCTCTTCGTGGGCTTCGAGACGCTGAGCGCGGCGAACCTGCGGGAACAGGGCAAGGTTCAGAACCTTCACCGTGACTACGGCGCGGCGATCCGGCGCCTCCAGGAGCACGGCGTCATGGTGAACGGCAGCTTCGTCTTCGGCATGGATGGGGACGACGCGTGCGTGTTCGACCGAACGGTAGAATGGGCTGTGCAACAGGGGGTCGAAACCGCGACGTTTCACATACTCACGCCCTATCCCGGGACCGCGCTCTACGACCGTATGCACCGAGAGGACCGCTTACTCCACCGGGATTGGGACCTGTACGACACCCGGCACACGGTCTTCCGACCCGCGCGGCTCTCGCCGCAGGAGCTGGAGGAGGGCTACTGGCGCGCCTACGAGTCGTTCTACCGCTGGAGCGCCATCCTGCGCGGCGCGGCCGCCAAACATTCGTGGCTCGGTCGGCTGCGGCACGTCGCGTACGCCGGAGGATGGAAGAAGATGGAGCCGCTCTGGGACCTGGTCATCCGCGCGAAGCGGGTGGGTGCAATGCTGCCGGTTCTGGAGACGGTCCTTGACCCCGCCCAGCACCCCCCCGCCCGACGGACCCCCGCGGCAGGCCCCCGCCCAGCCGGCGGACAGGCGGTCCCCCACCGCCCAGGGCCCACCGCCCGGGCGGACGGATTGACCGCGGTTGCCAGCATCCAACCAAACGAGGGACCCCTCGCTCAGGTCAGCGTCGACCTGCGTGAGGAATCCCTCGCTCCCGATGGCTGAGCCCTTGTTCCGCCTGTCCGCCGGCGAGGTGGGGAGGCAGCGGCCGGGGTCCGCCGGTCCGCCCGGGGTGGGGCCCGGGTGGGGCGGGCTACACCGCCATGGTCGTAGGCGTCACCGCCCGCTCGTCCCGCTCCCCGGTCCGGATCCGGTGCACCTGCTCCACGTCGAGCACGAACACCTTCCCATCGCCGACCTCGCCCGTATGGGCGGCGGCGACGATGGCCCTGACGGTCACGTCCACGAACGAGTCTGACACCCCGATGTCGAGCCGCACTTTCTCCTGCAGCTCCATCTTCACGGTGGTGCCGCGATAGGTCTCCACCCGGTCGGTCTCGCCACCGTGTCCCAGGACGCGGGACACGGTGAGCCCGGTGACCTCGGCGCGGTAGAGCGCCTCGAGCACTTCGTTGAGCCGGTCGGGGCGGATGATGGCCACGATGAGCTTCATGGTGAATCCTCCCGGCGTCAGCGCGCCGCGGTCTGCGGGTTGAGGACGGGCGCGGGCGCCGTGTCCGGGGCCGGCTCCGAGATGACGAGAATCGAGCCTTCACCGCTGGTGTACGCCTCTTCGCCGTGCTGGGTCACGTCCATGCCCGTGCCTTCGATCTTGGGCGCCGCGCGGAGCGCGGTGACGAAGCCGAGCACCTTGAGCAGGGCGAACGTGGCGACCGCGGAGTACACGATCGCGGCCCCGACACCAAGGGCCTGGGTCGCCAGCTGGGACGGGTTGCCCGCCAGCAGGCCGTCGTTCCCGGCGGCATTCCACACCTTGGAGGCGAACACTCCGGTGAGCAGTGCCCCGGTGATGCCGCCTACGCCGTGGCCGGCGAACACGTCGAGCGAGTCGTCCAGCCGCGTGCGGGAGCGCGCCACGATCACGAAATAGCTCGGGAACGCGGCGATCCCGCCGAGGAGCACCGCGGCGCTCGGACTCACGAAGCCCGCAGCCGGCGTGATGGCGACGAGACCGACGACGATCGCGGTCGCGGCGCCCACGGCGGTTGCGTGTCCGCTGCGGAAGTAGTCCAGCAGCACCCACACGACCAGCGTGGCCATCGGGGCCAGGGCGGTATTGGCGAACGCCAGCGCGGCTAGCTCGTTCGCCCCGAGGGCGCTGCCGCCGTTGAAGCCGAACCATCCGAACCACAGCAGCCCGGCGCCAAGCAGCACGAAGGGCACGTTGTGGGGCAGGATGGCCTGCCGCCCGTAGTCCTTCCGGACGCCCAGGACCATGGCCGCGACGGCGGCGGAGATACCCGCATTGATGTGCACCACGGTGCCGCCGGCGAAGTCGAGCACGCCGCGACTCATGAGCCAGCCGCCGCCCCAGACCCAGTGCGCCATCGGCGCGTACACCAGGAGGGTCCAGAGCACGATGAAGGCGACGTAGGGACCGAACCGCATCCGCTCCACGACCGCGCCCGAGATGAGGGCCGCGGTGATGATGGCGAAGGTGCCCTGGTAGATCAGGAACAGCACCTGGGGGATGGTGCCCTGGGCGCCCACCCCGATCCCGTTCAGGAGCAGGTTCGCCGTGCCGCCGAGGAGCGGACCGCCCTCGGCGAAGGCCAGGCTGTAGGCCGCGGCGGCCCAAGTGATCCCCACGGCGCCGAGCGCGACGAAGCTCATCATCATCGTATTCAGCGAATTCTTGGACCGGACCAACCCGCCGTAGAAGAACGCGAGCGCCGGGGTCATCAACAGCACCAGCGCGGTGGCCACCAGCATCCAGGCGGTATCGGCCGGCACCACGGCCGGCGCGGCCTCCTGGAGCGCGAGGAGGAGGGGTGGTCTGATCATCACCTGTGGATTCCTGAGGCTGAGGTTGGGGGACGCGTGGTTGCGTCCCTACGCGATTGTACTGCCTGATCCCGGGTTGCGCAACCTCTCTGTCATCAAAAATGAGCAAAAAATGCAGGAATCTGATTACAGATAGGCAAGAAGGGCTCAGTTTGAGCTGACCTGATCAGGCAATAGCGCAGGTTGGGCATGTATCGGAGAGCACTGCTTCGTCCGGAGAGATGACAGAGCCCCCGCAGTCCCGAGGGACCACGGGGGCCAGATTCCCCCTCCAGCCTAGGTGCCGGGCCTAGCTCCCGCCGTGTACCACCCGCCAGATCCGCCCGCCGGTATCGTCGCTGATATAGAGGGCGCCGTCCGTGCCCACCGCCAGCCCTGCCGGCCGGTGCCGGGCCGAGTCGGGCTGCTTCCGCGGCCCGGCGAACCCATCGGCGAACACCTCGTAGTCGCCCGAGGGCTTGCCGCCGGAGAACGGCTGGAACACCACGTTGTACCCGGCCTGGGGCTCTGGCGCGCGGTTCCAGGACCCGTGGAATGCGATGAAGGCGCCGCCCCGGTATCTCTCGGGGAACTGGGTGCCGGTATAGAAGCTCAGATCGTTCGGCGCCCAATGCGCCGGGTAAACCGTTGCCGGACCCAGCTTCTGGGCGCACTCGCCGACCTGCTTGCCCTCTCCGCCGTACTCCGGGCCCAGCACCAGCTTCTGCTGCTCCGGGTCGTAGTAACAGTAGGGCCAGCCGTAGTCGCCCCCTCGCACGATGAGGAGCAGCTCCTCCGCCGGCAACTCCGCGCTCTGTTTCCAGGTGAAGAGCTTGGGCCAATTCTCGGCCAGCTGGTCCCGGCCGTGCTGGGTGCTGTAGAACGCGCCGTCCGTCGGGTTGACGGCCAGGCCGACGGCGTTCCGGATCCCGGTCGCGTGGCGCCCTTCGGGGCCGAAGCGCTGGCCTGTGCGCGCGGCGCTGTACCGCCAGATGCCCGCCCGGGTCTCCAGCTCCTTGCAGGGGCGCTCCCCGGGCGACCCCACCGCGCGGTCCTCCACCTGGCAGGCATTCGTGGCCGAGCCGCTGTTGACGAAGAGGTTCCCGTCCGGGTCGATGGTGAAGGGATGCATGGTGTGACCGCGCTTCATCGGGAGGCCGGTCACGATCGTATCAGGAGCGCCCGCCGGACCGAGGCCTTTGGGGTCCAGCCGGTACCGCACGATCGCCGGCCCGGCTTCCACGTAGAGCTGGTCGCGGTAGAAGGCGATCCCGGTCCCGCCGTTGTTCCGCAGGCCGCCGAAGCGCTCGATCCGGTCGGCCTTGCCGTCCTGGTTGGTGTCCCGCAGGGCGATGATGTAACCACCGGTCGGTGGCCGACGGGTCGTGTCGGAGCGCCAGCTGTTGACGTACAGGTCACCGTTGGTGCGGACCGCCATGTGCCGGGCCGGTCCCAGGGAGTCGGCAAAGATGGTGGCCCGGAAGCCTTCCCTGAAGGTGACCGTGTCGGGAGAACTGGCCCCGCCCGTGGTGGTGGCCGCAGTGTCGGCGGTGTCTGCCGAGCCGGGGGTGCGGCCCGAGTCGCCGCAGGCCAACGAGGCCATGCCCAGCAGAGGAAGAGCGGCACGCGCGAAGGTGTGGATGAAGTTGGTCATTGACGGAACCTATACTTGACCCAAGCCCCGCTGGGAGGGATATTTAAGGTCTGTTCAAATTTGGCACTTGGACCCGACCGCCGTTTGGCACTAGCCTTTTCGCACGACGAGACGAGCCGTGAATCTGCGTGGACCCAAAGTCAGGATCGCCCGCCAGCTCGGGATTCCGCTCACCCCTAAGGCGACGCGCATCATGGAGCGCCGCCCGGAGCCGCCCGGCCAGCACGGCGCGACTCCGCGACGCAAGGTGAGCGAGTACAAGAAGCAGCTGGTCGAGAAGCAGCGACTCCGCGCCCAGTACAACATCAGCGAGCGCCAGCTCCAGAATACCTTCGCCGAGGCCTCCCGTCGGGAGGGTCACACCGGCGTGGCGCTGCTCCAGTTGCTGGAGATGCGGCTCGACGCGGTGGTCCTCCGGGCCGGGTTCGTCCGCACCATCTTCGCGGCGCGCCAGGCGGTCTCCCACGGCCACTTCACGGTGAACGGGAAGCGCAGCACCATCCCCTCGCGCCGGCTCCAGCCGGGCGACGTCGTGGCGCTGGCCCCAAAGAGCCGCGACCTGGGTACCTTCCTCGGCCCGCTCGAGAACGCCCGTCCGCCCGCGCACCTGTCGCTCGACAAGGAGAAGCGGAGCGTGCGGGTGAACGAAGTGCCGGAGCGTGAGCAGATCCCGGTGATCTGCGAGATCTCCCTCGTCGTCGAGTACTACTCCCGTTGACCTCCCGGGCTCCCGCCGCCACGCGCGTCGGGAGCCCTGCTCTTCACGTCACACTCGTTCAGCTCGTGTTGTTCGCGCTCGCGCCGGTGTACCCGGCGGAGGCGCAGCGCGCCTGGACGGCAGTCACCCAACGCTTCGACGCGTTCGCGAAGACCGCTCATGTGGTGGGGGGCACGGCGGTGCTGGTGCGCGACGGCCGCATCGTCGCTCGGCATCACTACGGGTTCGCCGACCGCGCGAGCGGGCGCAGGGTCGGCGACTCGACGATCTATCACTGGGCGTCAATCACCAAGACTCTCACCGCGATCGCCGTGCTCCAGCTGCGCGACCGAGGTCTACTCACCCTCGACGATCCCATCACCCGCTGGGTGCCCGAGCTTCGCGCCATTCACGATCCCGAAGGGGCGGTGGAGCGCATCACGCTCCGGATGCTCCTGTCACACTCGTCGGGATTCCAGTCGCCCACCTGGCCCTGGGGCCGCGGCGAGCCCTGGGAGCCGTTCGAGCCGACCGAGTGGAGCCAGCTGGTGGCGATGATGCCGTACCAGCGGTTGGAGTTTCCGCCCGGGTCCCGCTACGGCTACTCCAATCCGGGCTACATCTATCTGGCGCGCGTGGTGGAGAAGCTGACCGGTGATCCCTGGGCGGTGTACGTGCAGAAGAACATCTGGACCCCGCTCGGCATGGACCGGAGCTATGTCGGCGCCACGCCCTATCGTCTCCAGGCGCAGCGCTCGCACGGCTACCGGGTCGCCGGCGACAGCGTCGCCGATCTCGGCGCCGATTTCAATCCGGGGATCACCATTCCCAACAGCGGCTGGAACGCGCCGGTGGCGGACGTCGCGCGCTATCTCGCGTTCCTCACCGGCGCGGTCGCCGACTCGACGGTGCTCGCCCGTCGGACGCTGGAGGAGATGTGGACGCCCTCGGTTCGGACCGGCGCCGCGCTCCCCGAATTCGCCGCGGTCGGCCTGGGCTTCTTCTCCCTGGAGCACGAGGGTCGTCGCATCATCGGGCACACGGGCGACCAGGCGGGCTACCGCTCCTACGTGTACTTCGATCCCGCGGCGTCCACCGGGATCATCCTGGTCTTCAATACCAACAACGACGACGGGGCAGGGGACGCCGAGATGGCCGCCCTCGCCCGGGAGGCCCTCTCGAGCCTGCGCCGCTGACCTAAGCCGCTGCCGGTGAAGGTTTTCACGCCCCCTCGCCAGCCGACCAGGCTCCTCTGGCCCTCCTCTTGCACCCCCGGCGTCCGATTCCCTCTCACAGACGACTCGAACGTCAAGGCAACGGAGGCGAGATGTCGGGTAAGCGACTGTCACTCTTCGCGGTGACGCTCCTGGCGGCGTGCGCCGGCGAGAGTCCGGACCGCATGGCGGCGGATAGTCTGAGCCGCGATCTGCAACGCGTGCCGGTGGATTCCTCGGCGGTCCTGAACGACCCCGCGCCGGCTCCCGAGCCGGCAAAGCCGGTGGCCACCAAGCCGAAGCCCAAGCCGGCTCCCAAGCCCGCGCCTGCGCCTGCCCCGGCGCCGGCCCCCGCGCCGTTGGCGCTCGCCTCGGGTACGGTCATCTCGACCGCGGTCGACCAGGAGATCCACTCCCGGGTGAACAAGGCGGGCGAGATGATCACCACGACCGTCAGCTCCGACGTCACCGACTCGCGCGGCCGTGTGGTCATCCCGGCCGGGTCTCGGGTCACCATGACGATCACCGAGATCCACGAGTCGGAGAACAAGGGCGACAAGACCGGGAAGCTCACGCTCACCCCGACGGAAGTGGCAATCGGCGGCAAGAGCTACCCGATCGTCGCCTCGGCGGACGCCCTCGACCGCACCCTGGTGGACCGGAAGACCAACGCCGGCGACGTGGCGAAGGTGGGCGCCGGTGCCGCGGCGGGTGCCATCGTCGGGCGGGTGGTCGGTGGCAACACCAAGGGTGCGGTGATCGGCGGCATCATCGGTGGCGCCGTCGGCACCCAGCGCGCGATCGAGACCCAGGACCGGGACGTGGTGGTCCCCGCCGGGTCGCGGATCCAGCTGACGCTGCAGAGCGGGCTGACGATCTAGACAGCCGTAAAGGTGAAAGTAAAAGTGAAACGGGGGGCTCACCCGTTTCACTTTTTACTTTTCACCTTTTACGCTTTCGTGTACTATGTCCCGAGCCTTCGTCAACGAGGATGCCGGTGCGGCCCCCGAGCGCTATCCGCTGCCGGCTCGGGATGACCCCGGCTATCCGCTGGCTGCCGCCCGCGCCCTGCTGCGCGGCGCGGACGTGGGCGATACTCCCGGAGCCGAGGCGGCGACGGGGTACTACTTCGGCGACCCTGCACTGAAGCGGGAAGTCGAGCAGATCCTGGGTGAGTCGCGGGAGGACGGCAACGAGCGGCTGGAGCAGCTCGCCGAGCGGTTCCTCAGGCGGGTCGCCCGCGGTCGCGCCTGAGCCGGGCGGAGCGCCGGTAGGGGAAGACGTCCACCACTTCCCCCGCAGTCAGCCGCTGCTGCACGCCCTGCCAGAACCCCACCTCCAGCAGGTCGGCGTGGGCCGCGAGGAAGACGTCCCGCACCGGCCCCGGCGGCACCAGGAAAGCCCGGAACTCCTCGGGAAACACGTCCATCTCCCCCACGTGGAACCACGGCTCCGCCGCGAGCTCCTCCTCGAGCGACGTGGGCTCCGGCAGCCGGCGGAACCGGCACTCGGACAGCAGACAGAGCTCGTCGTAGTCGTAGCAGATCACCCGCCCGTTCCGGGTCACGCCGAAATTCTTCAGCAGCATGTCGCCGGTGAAGATGTCCGCCGCGGCCAGATCCTTGATCGCGTTGCCGTAGTCGAGCACCACTTCGCAGGCGGTCGCCTCGTCGGCGTCGCGGAGGAAGAGATTGAGGGGCGTGACCCGCCGCTCGGTGTAGAGCTGTCGCAGGATCACCCGGTCGTCCTGTACCCGCACCGTCGTCCCCGCGACCGAGAGGAGATACTGCAGCAGGTCGTCCGGGAAGCAGCGCCGGGGGAAGTCGAGGTGCTCGAACTCCTGCGCGTCCGCCAGCCGCCCCACGCGGTCGCGCACGAACACGAAGTGGTACTTCTCCATCACCGCCTGGCGGGTGGTGTTCTTGGGCGCGCCGAAGGTGTCCTTGATGATCTTGAAGATCACGCTCCAGGAGGGCAGGGTGAAGACGGCCATCACCATCCCCTCGTCCCCCTCCGCGAACGCGAAACGTGCGTCGGGGCGCTCGAGCTCGGCCATGAGGCTGCGGTACAGCTCGGTCTTCCCGTGCTTGTTGAAGCCGATCGCGGTGTACAGCTCGTCCACCCGCTTGAGCGGCATGATGGTGCGGAGGAAGTCGATCATCGCCCGCGGCCGCGGCGCCTCCACCCGGAAGTAGCTCCAGCTGAAGCCGAAGACGATGCTGGCCTCGTTCTCGGTCATCAGCACCGCGTCCACCACGATGCCCCGCTCGGTGCTGATGAGCGGCAGGACCAGCGGCAGCGTCAGCTCCCCCCGGCGCACCCGGCCGACCAGGTAGGCGCCCTTGTTCCGGTAGAAGACCGGCCGGAGCATCTCGAGCGTGACCGGCCCCTCGCCGCCGGCATCCGCCAGGCGCTCGTGAATGATCGCCGCCACGTCGTCGGCGTCGCGGCCGAGCTGGGCGTATGGGACCGACCACGGGTAGGACTCGAGCAGCGCACGCACCAGTGAGCCGTCCACCGCGGGGGCGTGGTGGGAGATGAGGAGGTGCTGGTCCCAGTCGGCCCCCGTGTCGGGTGCGGGGTCGAGGTACTCGATCGCTGGATCGGCCCCGACGGTGCTGAAAATCCTCCGGGTGACCGAGTTGAAGAACGTGCGCGCGAGCTCCACGTCGAGACGCCCGGCCAGGCCCTCCTGGTGGCGGGCTTTCACGGCGGCCCAGCGGGTGCGCTCCAGCACCGCGTCCTCCAGGATGTCGCTCACGTCGGCGACGGCGCCGTCGAGGTGGATGCGGTAGAGCGCGAGGCGCGCAGTGGCGTCGGCCTGCGCGCCGCGCCACTCGCGTCGCTCGAAGCGCCCCCGGGCCCGGCGAGTGATCTCCTCGAACCCGCTGGTCCAGCGCTCGTAGGCGGTGTGGATGGCGCGGGCGGCCGCGGCCTCCCCCTTGGCGGCGCCTGTCGGCTCAGTCAGATTCAGCGTCGAACGCATCGTTCCTTGTCCTGTCATCCCGACCTTGTCCTGTAATCCCGAGCGCCGCGAGGGATCTTGCCCGGACTGTCAAGATCCCTCGCTACGCTCGGGATGACAGTCTGCTCGAGGACCCGATCCCATGCCCGCCACCGCGCCCACGTCACCCACGTCCAAGGCTCCCGCCGACGGGCAGCCCATCACCATGAAGGACGGCCGGCTCCAGGTTCCCGCGACGCCCATCATCCCCTTCATCGAGGGTGACGGCACCGGGCCGGACATCTGGCGCGCCTCGGTGCGCGTGTTCGACGCCGCGGTCGAGCGGGCGTACCGCGGGAACCGGCGCATCGCCTGGATGGAGGTGCTGGCCGGCGAGAAGGCCAAGGACCAGCTCAACAGCTGGCTCCCGGACGAGACACTCGCCGCCATCGAGCATCACCTCGTCGCCATCAAGGGGCCGCTGACCACGCCGGTCGGCGGCGGCTTCCGCTCGCTCAACGTCGCCCTCCGGCAGAAGCTCGACCTGTACGCCTGCCTGCGGCCGGTGCGCTGGTTCGAAGGCGTGCCTTCGCCGGTGAAGGCGCCCGAGGATGTGGACATGGTGATCTTCCGCGAGAACACGGAGGACATCTACGCCGGGATCGAGTACAAAGCCGGCACTCCCGAGGTCAGGCGGGTGATCGAGTTCCTCCAAGGCCAGATGGGCGTCCAGTCCATCCGCTTCCCGGGCACCAGCGCGATCGGGATCAAGCCGGTCTCGGAGGAGGGCTCCAAGCGGCTGATCCGCGCCGCCATCGAGTACGCCATCGCCCAGAAGCGGCCGAGCGTGACCCTGGTGCACAAGGGCAACATCATGAAGTTCACTGAGGGCGGTTTCCGGGACTGGGGTTACCAGCTGGCGGCGCAGGAGTTCGGGGCGGTGGAGATCGACGGCGGACCTTGGTGCCGGCTCCCGCAGGGCATCGTGATCAAGGACGTGATCGCCGACGCCTTCCTCCAGCAGATCCTCACCCGGCCGAAGGAGTACTCCGTCATCGCCACGCTCAACCTGAACGGCGACTACATCTCCGATGCCCTGGCCGCGCAGGTGGGCGGTATCGGGATCGCACCGGGTGCGAACATCAACTACGTCACCGGCCACGCGGTTTTCGAGGCCACGCACGGCACCGCGCCCCGCTATGCCGGGCAGGACAAGGTGAACCCCGGCTCGGTCATCCTGTCCGGCGAGATGATGTTCCGCTACCTGGGCTGGAACGAGGCCGCGGACCTCATCATCTCCTCGCTGGAGCGCACCATCGCCCAGAAGCGGGTGACCTACGACTTCGAGCGCCTGATGCCGGGCGCCACCCTCCTCAAGACGTCGGAATTTGGTGAAGCGATGGTGGAGAACATGCGCTGAGGAAGGGAACATGAGAAGGGTCCTGTCACCCTGAACGAAGTGAAGGGGACCATATCAAGCATGGTCCCCTTCACTTCGTTCAGGGTGACAGGTTCACCTCCGCCCCTTCCATCGCTCGATCTCTCTCCTG
>JBKPGZ010000061.1:0-13006 GCA_046729675.1 Gemmatimonadota bacterium
GATATCTGGCGATGGGGCCGTCGGCATCGTGGGGCGCCAGCAGCTCCACCTCCGACTCACCGAAGGGCAGGGCAACGATGGTGGCGCCGTCGGCCACCTCCGGCGGATGCGGCTCCAGACCAAGCACGTCACGATAGAAGGCGAGCGCCGTTTCGATGTCCGGCACGGCGATCCCGACATGAGCGATCCGGGGAGAAGCCGCCACGCGGTGCCTCCGAACGAAAATGGATGAATGCAGTGTTCAACTTCGGGAGAATAACATCATGGCCGCGACCAACCACCAGACCGTTCACGTCACCGACGCCTCGTTCACTGCCGAGATCGAGCAAACGAACGGGCTCGTCCTGGTAGACTTCTGGGCGTCGTGGTGCGGTCCGTGCCAGATCGTCGCGCCGATCCTCGAGCAGCTGGCGGGTGAGTACGCCGGCAAGGCCAAGGTGACCAAGCTGGACGTGGACGCGAACCAGCGCACGGCGATGCGCTTCAACGTGCGATCCATCCCCAGCATCCTGTTCTTCAAGAACGGGCAGCACGTGGACACCGTCATCGGCGCGGTGCCCAAGGCCACGCTGGAAGGAAAGATCAAGCAGCACCTCCCGTGAGCGGGACCGCGGGGCGGCGCAGCAGCGCGTCCAGAGGTACCCTGTACGTCGTCGCCACGCCGCTCGGCAACCTCGGGGATCTCTCACCCCGCGCCGCCGAAACATTGCGACAGGCCTCCGTGGTGGCCGCCGAGGATACTCGGCGCACCCGAGGCCTGTTGAGCCATCTCGGCGCCGCTCCCACCCTCCTCAGCTTCCATGCCCACTCCGGCAAGCGCCGGGTGGAGACCGTGCTCGAGATCCTCGGCGAGGGGCGCGACGTCGCGCTGGTGACGGACGCGGGCACCCCGGGTGTCAGCGACCCGGGCACCGACCTCGTCGCCGCGGTCCTCGACGCCGGGTTCGCCGTCGTGCCGATTCCGGGACCGTCGGCCGTCGCCACCGCCCTCTCCGCCGCCGGAATCCCGGCCGACCGTTACCTGTTCCTGGGCTTCGTCCCCCGGAAGGGCACCGAGCGGTCCCGGCTGCTGGCCCGTGCCGCCGCGGAGGAGTGGAGCGTCGTCTTCTTCGAGGCCCCGACCAGGCTGGTGGCGCTGCTGCTGGACCTGGCGGCCGCGGCCGGCGCCGATCGGCGGGCGCTGGTGGCTCGGGAGCTCACCAAGCTGCACGAGGAGCTCCGGGCGGGGACTCTGGCCGAGCTGGCGGATTATTATTCGGGTGTGCCGCCCCGCGGGGAGCTCACCATCGTCATGGAAGGCACCGGGACGCCGCCGCCGGCCCCCGATCGTACGACCGACGCGGTGGAGGAAGCGACCGCCCTCCTCGCGGAGGGCCTCTCCCGGCGGGAAGTGGCCCGGCGACTCACGGAGACGCTGGGCCTGTCCCGCAACGACGCCTACCGATTGGTCACTGGATTGCCCTGAATGAACCGTGTCGCCGCCTTGCTCCTGACGGGTCTGGTCGTCACTGGGTCGGCCACCGCGCAGGGCCCGGCGGCTGCGGATCCGGCCGGCGCGCTGATGACGGTCGGCCGGCTGCACTACGATGGGGGCGGTGACTGGTACGCCAATCCTTCCAGCCTCCCCAACCTGCTGGATGCGATCCGGTCCCGGACCGGCCTCCGGGTGGCTCGGGAAGAGCGGGTGGTCACCCTCCGCGACGACGAGCTCTGGAATCTTCCCTACCTCTACATGACCGGCCACGGGAACGTCCGCTTCAGCGAGGAAGACCTCGTGACCCTGCGGCGCTGGCTGCGGCAGGGTGGGTTCCTCCACGCGGACGACAACTACGGGATGGACCAGTCGTTCCGACGGGAGATCGCCCGACTCTTCCCCGGCGAGGACATGGTCGAGGTGCCGCTGGATCATCCGGTCTACCACCTGATCTACGACTTCCCCCGGGGCATTCCCAAGATCCATGAGCACGACAAGAAGCCGGCCCAGGGCTTCGGCATCTTTCTCGACGGCCGGCTCGCGGTCTTCTACTCCTACCAGACCGACCTGGGCGACGGGTGGGAGGATCCCGAAGTGCACCGGGACCCGCCCGACAAGCGGGAGGCGGCGCTGCGCATGGGGGTGAACCTGTTCGCCTACGCGGCGGGATACGGCGGATGAACGACGCCGCCACCGCGCGGGCGCTGCACCATCTCTCCCGCCCGCTCCGCCATAGGGCCGGTGCGGGCTGGCTCGGCCTCGGCGTAGGTGCGGCGGCGCTGCTTCTGGGTCTCGGGGCCTGGGCCGTGGAGCTGGGCTGGATCGCGGGACCGGCGTGGGTGCTGTTCGCGTGGGCGGCGGCGATCGTCACGACCGCCGTGGTGGCGTGGCTCGCCTGGAGTGCGCTTCGCGAGCTCGGACACGCTCGGCTGGCGCACCGCCTGGAGGAGCTGGGAGCCTGGCGCCAGGGCACGCTCACCGCACTCCTCGACCGGCCGGCGCCGGGGACCAGTGCAGCGCTGCTGGCTCAGGCGGACGCGGTCCAGGCCGGGGAGGTGGAGCGCCGTGGCCCGTCCGCCGTGGAGCCCATCGCCCGGCCGGTGCGTCTCCTCGGGGCCATCGGTTTCGCCGTCCTGGTGATGGGACTGGCTGCCTTCACCTCCGCCGGTCCGGTGCGCGGTGCCGCCGCGGCGCTCTGGCACCCGGTCGGCGCCTGGCGCGCCATGGTGGCTCCGGTCCGGATCGCGGCCCAGCGCGACGTGGTGGACCGGGGCGACTCCGTCGCGTTCCGGGTGGAAGCACTGGGCCGACGCACCGCGACGCTCTGGCTCCGCGCGCCCGGCGAGCCGTGGCATCCGGTCGGCGTCCGTCTCGATTCTCTCGGCCACGCGGTCGTGGGCAGTGGTCCGCTGACGAGCGATGTCTACGCCCGGGTGACCAGCGGCACCCGCGGGTCCGACACGGTGCTGGTGAAGGTGCGTCTCCCCGTTTTTCTGGGGGCTCTCACCGTCACCGCGCACTACCCACGGTACCTGGATCTCGAATCCGAGCCCGTGCCGACCGATGGCGACACGCTGCTGCTGCCGGCGGGAACGCGACTCGCGACCAGGGGGGAGGCGACGGCGCCGCTGACGGCCGCGGCGTGGGTGCGCGCCGACCGCCGCACCGAGCTCGAGGTGGAGGGCGGAGCCTTCAAAGGCGATCTGGTGCCCGGCGCGACCGGCGAATACCGCCTCGCGCTGACCAGTGCGAATGGCGCACCGCTCGCCGGCGACACCGTGCGGCTTCCGGTGCGGGTTGTGGCGGACAGCGCGCCGGCGGTCGAGATCCCGGTACCGGGCGCGGACACGATCGCCCCGCTGAGCCTCCAGGTGCCCCTCGTGGTTGACGCCCGCGACGACTACGGCATCACGGGTGTCGCCATCGTAAGTCGCCGGATCAGCCGGCTCGGCCTGAGGGACTCCGCCCGGCGCGACACCCTCGTCCTGCCCGAGGAGCTCACCGATCGCGCCATCCTCACCCACACGCTCGACCTCAATCGCCGCGGGCTGCTTCCCGGCGACACCGTCCGCTATTTCGCGGTGGCCACCGACAATACGCCCCGGCGTCAGAGCGGCCGTTCCCGCGAGTTCGTCCTGCGGCTGCCGACGATGAGCGAGGTGCGTGCGGCCCAGCGGGTCGCATCGGAAGACGTGCACACCCAGCTGGACTCCATCGCCGCAGCGAGCCGACGGCTCGAGCGGCAGACCGAGGACCTCGCGCAGGAGCGACCTCGCACCGGCTCCCAGGGAGACCCCGATGAGGAGGCTCTGTCCTTCGAGCGCTCCAAGCGGGCGGAGGCGGTCGCCAAGGGCCAGCAGGAGCTCTTCCGCCAGGCGGAGGAGCTGCAGCAGTCGCTAGAGGCCTTGCGCCAGAGTGCGGAGGCGGCGGGCGTCGGCGATTCGGCCTGGCAGCGCCAGCTGGAGGAGATCCGCGAGCAGCTGGAGCGTGCGCTCTCGCCCGAGCTGCGTGAGCGGCTGGCCGAGCTGCAGCGGGCACTCCGCGACCTCGATGCGGAGCAGGCCAGGGAGGCGCTCGAGCGGCTGGCCGAGGCCCAGCGGGAGATGCGCGAGGCGCTGGAGCGGAGCCGGGAGCTGTTCCGCCGCGCGGCGCTGGAGGGCGATCTCGCCAACCTGACGCAGGAGTCGCGCGAGCTCTCCCGGGAGCAGCGGGAGTGGAACCAGCAGGTGAAGAGCGCCGACAGCGCGCGTGCCGCGGCGGCGGAGCGGGAGCTCGCCGAGCGCGCCGACTCGCTGGCGAAGGGGCTCGAGCGGCTCGGGCGGCAGATGGAGACCGAGGCGAGGCAGCAGCGGTTCGACTCGGCCGCGTCGCAGGCCGGCCGCGCTTCGGCGCAGATGAGCCGGGCGGCCCAGTCGGCGCAGCGGGGGCAGCGCGATCCCGCGAAATCGCAGGGCGAGGAGGCCGCGCGCTCGCTCGAGCCGCTGGGCGACCAGTTGCAGCGGGAGCGTCAGGCTATGCAGCAGCAGTGGCGCGAGGAAGTGATGCAGGCGATCGACCAGGCCCTGGCCGAGACCGGGCGCCTGGCCGAGCGGCAGCTGGCGGTGCAGGGAGCGCTGCGCAGCGGTGCGGAGGCGGGCCCGTCGCTGCGGGCGGAGCAGGGAGCCATCGAGGAGGGGGTGGAACGGCTGATGGAGCAGGTCCGGAAGACGGCGGGAAAGCACGCGCTGGTGCCGCCCCAGATCGGCGCCGCGCTGGGTGGGGCGCAGATTCAGATGCAGAAGACGCGTGAAGCGATCGGTTCGGCCATGCCCAACGTGCGCGAAGGAGCGGAACAGGCCGGGGGCGCGGTCGATGCGCTGAACGCTGCAGCCCTCCAGCTGCTCCGAGCGCGCGGCGAGGTGTCGGGCTCGTCCTCGGGCTCGGGGCTCGCCGAGGCGATGGAGCGGATGGCGGAGCTGGCGAAGCAGCAGGGAGGCCTGGGTCAGCAGGCGGCAGGGATGCTGCCGATGATGGGATCGGCGGGCATCCAGCAGGAGCTCCGGCGGCTGGCCGAGCGGCAGCGGGCGCTGGCAGAGGAGCTCCAGCGAATGGATGGGCAAGGCAACATGCCCGGCGCCGGCGAGCTGGCCGATGAGGCCAGGGAACTAGCCCGTCGGCTCGATGCGGGGCGGCTGGACCGCCAAGTGGTCGAGCGGCAAGAGCGGCTCTTCCGCCGGATGCTGGACGCGGGCCGGACGCTGCAGGGGACCGAGGAGGACGAGCGCAAGGAGCGGCAGAGCACCACCGCGACCGGTGACAGCGTGCGGCTGCCGCCCGCCCTCCGGGAAAAGCTGACGGGGGAGAACGGACGGCTTCGGGTTCCCACCTGGGATGAGCTCCAGCAACTCTCGCCGGAGGAGCGGAGGCTGGTGGTAGATTACTTCCGCCTTCTGTCGGAGTCTCCCGCGAGGTAGTCGATGGCTACCACCTTCCGCACCGGCATGCTTCTCCTCCTGGCGCTCGGCGGCCCTGTCCCGGCGGCCCAGGGACAGCACGCGACCATGCCGCGCGCCTTCGAGCTCGAGCGGCGGGGGAACTACGAGGCGGCGGTCGAAGCCTACCGGGAGCTGCTCCGTCGCTCGCCGGGCGACGTCTCCGCCCTGCTGGGCCTCGAGCGCGTGCTCCTGCCGCTGAACCGGAGCGCGGAAATCCTGCCGGAGGCGCGCACCGCGTTGGCGACCGATCCCGCCAGTGCCGCCGCCCACGGGGTGGCATTGCGCGCCTGGGCGGCTGCTGACCAGCCAGACAGCATGCGCGCAGTCGCGGAGCGCTGGGCCAGGCTGGTGCCGGGCGACGAAGCCCCCTACCGCGAGTGGGGCGCGGCCGCCCTCGCGGGACGGCGGCGCGAAGCGGCGCTCGAGGCCTACCGCATCGGCCGCCAGCGGTTGGGACGGCCGGACGCCCTCGCGGCGGAGATGGCCCAGCTCGCCATCGCGGACGGCGACTATGCGACCGCGGCGGGCCAGTGGGTGCCGGCGGTCCGGCGGCTCCCCGGCTACCGGATCACCGCTGTCGCGACGCTGGGCCACGCTCCGTCCTTCAAGCGCGCGGAGATCCTGCGCACCCTCGCGGCCGAACCGGATTTCGCCGCCCGGCGGCTGGAGTCGGAGCTTCGCGTGAAGTGGGGCGATCCCCTCGGCGGGCTGGCGGCGCTCGAGAGCGGACTCACGCAGTCCCCCGGGCAAGGGCTGGAAGCCCTGCGGGCTCTGGTCGAGCAGCTGCGGATGCTCCAGACCCGTGATGCGATGCTGGCCCAGGGGCGCGCATTGGAGATGATCGCCGGGCGGCTGCCACCGGTGCAGGCTTCGCAGGTTCGCCTGGAGGCGGCGCAGGCCTATTCCGCCGCGGGCGACCGGGACGCCGCGCGCAGGATGCTCGCGGGGCTCGCTGACGACCGGACCGCGCCGAGCGCGGTCGCGTCGGGGGCGGCAGGCGCGCTGGTCACGGTGCTGATCGGAGAGGGGAAGCTCGACGAGGCCGGCCGGCGGATGAGGGAGCTGCGCCCGCAGATGACTGGGGAGGAGCACGCCCAGCTCTCACGGTCTCTGGTCGCCGCCTACATCGGTCAGGGCGAGCTCGCGCGAGCCGATTCCGCGCTGGGCCGGGACAGCACAATCGAAGGCTTTGCGCTCGGCGGGTGGATCAAGCTGTATCGCGGTGATCTCAAGGGAGCGGTGGAGGCGTTCAAGGACGCCGGCCCCTACGCCGGAGAGCGCGCGGACGCCACCCGCCGCACGATGCTGCTGGCCCTGCTGCAACCGATCGAGGCGGATACGCTGCCGGCTCTTGGCGCGGCGCTCCTGAAGCTGGAACAGGGCGACACGATCGCGGCGGCACAGGAGCTGGAAGGCGTGGCGGAAGCGCTGCCGGCGGCGAAGGGTGGGGCGGAGGTCCGGTTGCTCGCGGGGCGGCTCTCGGAGGGCCGGGGAGATCCCGAACTGGCCGAGCGGCTCTACCGCGCAGCGGCGTCCCGGGAGGCACCGGCGACCGCGCCGGCGGCGGAGCTGGCGCTCGCGGAGTTGATGTTGAAGCGTCAGCGGACCGAGGAGGCGGTCGCGCAGCTCGAGCACCTCATCCTGACCTATCCGGAAAGCGCGCTGGTGCCCCAGGCGCGGCGCACCCTGGACCAGGCCCGCGGCGCGGTGCCACGCACGTGAGGCGCCGCGAGTTCGTCCGACACGGGATGATCGGCCTCGCCGCGCTGGGGCCGGGGCTCCCCCGGCTCCCGCTGTTCGGCCGCGCGGCAGCGTGGCTGCTGATTCCCATGGACGACGCGCAGTCGGACCACCTCAAGGCCTACGGGCTCGCGTTCCGACTTCTGGAGCGCGGCGGACGAGCGGAGTGGTTCCTGAACTACCGGGGTGGCGCCTTCCTGCTTCCGGCGGACGGCGCCACCAGCCGTGACGCGGCGCTCGCCGGCGTCACCACCGAGCCGCTCGACGATGGTCGTCTGGTGGAGATCCGGGGCGAGATCGGCGGCGGGAACATGGACGCGGTGCCCCTGGAAAAGGCGCCCAAGGTGGCCGTGTATGCCCCGCCCAACGCGGCGCCCTGGGACGATGCCGTGACTATGGCGCTCAACTATGCTGGCATCAAGTTCGAGAAGATCTGGGACCCCGAGGTCGCCGCCCAGGGGCTCCGCAGCTACGACTGGCTGCATCTGCACCACGAGGACTTCACCGGCCAGTACTCCAAGTTCTTCCTCAACTACGCCGGCGCGCCGTGGCTGGTGGAGATGGTCGAGCAGAACCGCTCCATGGCGAAGCGGCTGGGCTTCCCGTCGGTACCCGCGGAGAAGCGGGCCGTGGCCGTCGCCATCGAGCAGTACGTGGAGCGGGGCGGATTCCTCTTCGCCATGTGTACGGCGACGGAGACGCTCGATCTCGCCCTCGCCGCCGACGGGGTGGACATCGCGGCCGCGTACGCGGACGGCTCGCCGATGGACCCGGGAGCGACGGCCGCCATGCGCTGGGAGCGCGCGCTGGCGTTCCAGGACGCGCGACTGGAGACGAGCCCCACGATGCCGGTCTATTCCGACATCGACGGGCACCAAGTGAACTCCCCCGACAGGCGGCAGCCGCTCGGCTCGTTCACGCTCTTCAACTTCAGCGCCAAGATCGACCCGGTGGCGACCATGCTGGTGCAGAACCACCGGCAGGTCATCCCCGATTTCTACGGCCTCACCACCAGCTTCACCCGCCGGCGGTTGAAGCCCAGCATCACCGTGCTGGCGGAAGAACCCGGCGCCCCCTGGGTGAAGTACATCCACGGCGAGCGGGGCCAGGGCACCTGGACCTTCCTCGGCGGGCACGATCCCGAGGACCCGCAGCACCAGATCGGCGACGCGCCCACCGACCTGTCCCTGCACCCGCATTCACCGGGCTATCGCCTGATCCTCAACAACGTCCTCTTCCCGGCCGCGAAGAAGAAAGAGCTCAAGACTTGAGCGAGCGCATCGCCCCGGGAGTCCGGGCCTATCTCGCCGGGGAAATCGCCGCGGCGGGAGCCCGAGAGGTCTCCTTCGCGGCCGCAGTGGACCGCGACGGGGTGATCACCGCGGCGCGGGTGGTCGCGCGCGGGACCGTGGACATGGTGCTCGCGCTGCCGGGGATGGCGTGTCGGGGCGAGATGATGCTTCACAACCATCCCAGCGGCCATCTCTCGCCCTCCCAGGCCGATCTCAACGTGGCGGTCCGGCTGCACGACGGCGGGATTGGATTCGGCATCATAGACAATGCGGCGACCGAGCTGTACGTCGTGGTCGAGGTGCCCCGGGTCCGGGAGATCAGCCGGATCGATCCGTTCGACGTGATCGACACCCTGGGCGAGCGCGGCCCGATCGCGGCCCACCTGGGCCTGTACGAGGACCGGCGGAGCCAGCGGGACATGGCCGCGTACATCGCCGATGGCTACAACGACGGCGGAATCCAGCTGATGGAGGCCGGCACCGGGGTCGGGAAGTCGTTCGCGTACCTGGTGCCCGCGCTGAGCTGGGCGCGGACCAACCAAGAGCGCACGATCGTGAGCACCAACACGATCAACCTGCAGGAGCAGCTGGTGGGGAAGGATCTCCCGCTCCTCCGGGAGGCGCTCGCCACCGACGACTACACGCCCAGCTTCGCCCTGCTTAAGGGGTGGCGGAACTACCTCTGCCTGCTCCGCCTCAACCAGGCGGTCGGCTCCCAGCGCACGTTGCTGGAGCAGGACAAGGTGGACGAACTGATCGGCCTCTCGGAATGGAGCAGCCACACGGCCGATGGCACGCTGAGCGACCTGCCCGTCATGCCGTCGCCGGAGGTGTGGGACGAGGTGAGCGCGGAGGCGGACCTCTGCCCCCGGCTCAAGTGCCCTCATTTCGACCGCTGCTTCCTCTTCCGCGCTCGGCGCCGCGCCGCCGAGGCCGACGTGGTGGTCGTGAACCATCACCTGCTTGCGGCCGACCTTTCAGTCCGGAGAGCGCAGGACAACTGGGAGGATGCCGCGGTCCTGCCGCCCTACAAGCGGCTGGTGCTGGACGAAGCACACCATCTCGAGGAAGTCGCCGCGAGCCATCTGGGTGTGCAGGTGACCAGCCGCATGGTGCGCCGGCTGCTCGCACGCTTCGAGCGTAACAATCGGGGCCTGGCGCCGACGCTGCTCCACGAGCTCGCGGGCCGGGCCGACCAGCCCAGCCGAGAGTGCGCCGACCTGCTGCGAGACCGGCTCTTTCCCTCTCTGGCCGACGCGCGTCGCGCGAGCGACGCGATGTTCGTGCGCCTCTACGAGCGCCTGGCCGAGGCGCCTTCGGGCCAGCTCCGTCTGGGCGACGACTTCGCGGTGGACGCGGTCTGGGACGAGGGCCTGGCGCTCGAGCTGGACGCCTCGCTGACGGCGTTCCGCGCACTGCGGGAGTCGGTGGAAATGATCGCCGACCGGCTGGCCCAGGCGGACGACACGGAGCGCCGCGGCCGTGCGCTCCAAGAGCTGGGCGGCGCGCTTCGGCGGCTGGACGCCATCTCGGACGGGCTCAATCGCACGCTGCGCCCGGCGCCCGGCGGGCCGCCCACGGTGCGGTGGATGGAGCGCACCGCGCGAGGCCAGAACGTGCAGCTGTCCGCCGTGCCGCTCGATCTCGCGCCGCTTCTGCGGGAGCTGCTCTTCGATCGCCTGGAGACGGTCGTCCTCACCAGCGCTACCCTGGCCGCGAGCGGCGACTTCGACTTCCTGGAGAGCCGGCTCGGTCTCGGCGGCGACGGCTCGCCGGTGACGGAGCGGCAGATCTTCCCCTCGCCCTTCGACTACCCCTCGCAGTGCCTGTTCGGGATCCCCACCGACTTGCCGGAGCCGCGCGAGGACGAGGTGGGGCATGGCGCCGCCGTGGTGCAGATCGTGTGCGACCTGGCCTTCGCTTCCGACGGCGGCATGTTCGTCCTCTTCACCAGTCACGCGTCACTCCGGCGGGCGGCCGCGGAGCTCAGGATGGCACTGGGTACCCGGTGGCCGCTCCTCGTGCAGGGGGAGGCCCCGCGGGACATCCTGCTGCGCCGATTCCGCGAGGCGGAGAACGCGATTCTGCTGGGCACCGACTCGTTCTGGGAAGGCGTGGACGTGCCGGGACGCGCGCTCCGCGCCCTGGTGATCAACAAGCTACCTTTCAAGGTTCCGTCGGAGCCGCTCACCGCAGCCCGGCTGGAGCGGCTGGCCGAGGAGGGCCAGGACGGTTTCGTCCACTACCTCCTGCCGCACGCCGCGCTCAAGCTCAAGCAGGGGTTCGGCCGGCTGATCCGGAGCCGGAAGGACCTCGGCGTCGTTGTGCTGCTCGACAGCCGGGCGGTCACCAAGCGGTACGGTCCCATGCTGCTGGGCGGGCTGCCGAGGGCGGAGCGGGTGGTGGGCAGCTGGAGCCAGGTGCGGACCAAGTGCGAGGATTTCTTCGCGAGGCATGGAATCGGAGCCATCGTATGACCCCGCTGCGCCCCTCGAAGATCATCGGCATCGGCCGCAACTACGTGGCTCACGCGAAGGAGCTGGGGAATCCGATGCCGGCCGTGCCCATCATCTTCTTCAAGCCGCCGACCTCCCTGATCGGGGACGGTGACGCCATCCGGCTGCCGGGCGTCTCCCAGAGAGTGGAATTCGAGGCGGAGATCGGCGTGGTGATCGGGTCGCGGGCCAGGAATCTCACTCCTGCCGAGGCGGTGCGCGCGATCGCCGGGTACACCTGTGTCAACGACGTCACCTGCCGCGACCTCCAGAAAGAGGACGGCCAGTGGGGCAGGGCGAAGGGCTTCGACACCTTCTGCCCGGTCGGCCCCCGGGTGGCGCAGGGGCTGGACTGGCGCGACCTCGAGATCATCTGCAGGCTCAATGGGGAGGAGCGGCAGCGCGCCCGAGCTACCGACATGCACTTTCCCATTCCGGACCTGGTGTCGTTCCTCAGCGGTGTGATGACGCTGGAGCCGGGCGACCTGATCGCGACAGGGACGCCGGCCGGAACCGCGCCGCTCAAGGACGGCGACCGGGTGGAGGTGGAGATCCCGGGTGTCGGCGTGCTCATCAACCCAGTGAAGGGCGACCATCGATGACCGAGATCAGTGCCCGGGTCAAGTCACTGCCGGGCTATCCGCTGGCGGAGATCCCCACCATCAAGCGCCGACTGATTGAGTCCGGCGTGGATGTGATCGACCTCGGTGCCGGTGACAACGACACGCCGCCGCCGAGGATCGCCATCGCCGCCATGCACGAAGCCCTCGCGGATCCGGCCTACAGCAAGTACGGCTTTCAGCAGGGTCTGCCGGCGTTCCGACAGGCGGCGAGCCGCTGGGTCGAGCGCCGCTTCGGGCGGCGATTCGATCCCGTCACCGAAGTGCTGCCGCTGATCGGCTCCAAGGATGGTCTGGCGCACCTCCCGTTCGCTGTGGTCAACCCGGGTGATGCCACCATCGTGCCCGAGCCTGGCTACCAGGCATATCTCGGTGGGTCCATCCTCGCCGGGGCCGAGCCGTACATCGCCCCCCTGCGGCGGGAGAACGACTTTCTCCTGGATTTCGCAAGCATCCCCGATGCGATCCTGCGCCGGGCGAAGGTCGCGTTCGTCAACTACCCGAACAATCCCACGGCCGCGGTCGCGACGCCGGAGTATCTCGAGCGTGCGGTGGCGATCTGCGGTCGCCACGGGATCCTCCTCGCCTACGACAACGCGTACTGCGACCTGACCTTCGACGGGTATCGGGCGCCCAGCATCTTCGAAATCCCCGGCGCGGATGAAGTGGCGCTGGAGTTCTTCTCCCTGTCGAAGAGCTTCTCGATGACCGGCTGGCGACTGGGATTCGCGGTGGGACGGGCGGAGTTGATCGGCGCGCTCACCCGGGTGAAGTCCTACGTGGACACCGGACCGTTCCTCGCGGTGCAGAAAGCGGGCGCCGCCGTCCTGGACAGCGCGGACGAGGCCGTCGCGCCGATCCGGGAGGAGCTCCAGCGGCGCCGCGACGCGGCCGTCCCCGCGCTGCGCAAGGCCGGGTTCGTCCTGGAATCGCCCAAGGCCGCCATGTACCTGTGGGTGGCGTTGCCGGAGGGTGTGCCCTCGGCCGCGTTCGCTCGACGGGCCCTGGAGGAGACCGGGGCGGTGGTGCTGCCGGGCAGCTCGTTCGGCCCGGCGGGCGAGGGCTACTTCCGGATCGCGCTCACCGTGGGAGCGGACCGACTGCGCGAGGCGGCCGGCCGCCTCGGCCAGGTGCTCCAGGCCAGCCGGAGTGGAGAGCTTGCGACCACCCCCTGACCTTGGCAGGCTACGACGCCGCAAACCCATTCCGTGGATCGCGATCGGGGTGGCCGTGGCGGTGCACGCGGCGATCTTCCTGTTCGGGCGGATCGAGGGACGACTGCCGGAGATTCCGAGGCGGCCCGGCCAGATCGTCGTGCTCGCGCCGCCGTCGGAGGGTCCGCGCGAGGTGCCGATGGTGGTGCCACGTCGCGGCGAGGAGCCGAGCGGGCGACGCGGTCGCGGCCCGGCTC
>JBKPGZ010000062.1:0-10822 GCA_046729675.1 Gemmatimonadota bacterium
GCAGCCGAAGCTGAATCAGCGTGCGATTCATCACGTCACCCTCCAAGGTTCCGACCGGCTCGTTGCGATTGGGGCTCGGACCGTAATGTAGAGCGCACCCGTAAGAGGGGCGTGCCATTCCTCGCACCGCCAGTAGAGAGTGACGAAAAAGCAGGACACTTGCGCGGACACGCCGCCGTAGCACGGGCGCACGGGCCACGGGCCCCCACTGTCGAGACTTCGATCACTTGGCGTGGAGATGGCGTATGGTCGACGTTCGCGAGCGGGTCCAAGCGGGGCAGGTCTCCCCGACTCAGCGCCGCGTGCGGTAAGCCTTTGCGCAGCGAAGCCCGCCTCGTCGGGTACCGACGATGTCGACGGGATGGGAGCGGTGCACGATTTGTCCGTTGTCCAGGTCCGTGACTTGCTCCGTGAGGGGCCGCCCCGCCGCCTGCGGCGCGGGCAGTCAACCGACGTTCACCCGATAAAAGCACACCCGGAGCGATCCGGGGCCGCAAAACCAGAGGTCTCACCGAAGCTGGTGAGATAGCTCGGTGCCGAAGGTGCACGACACGCGCACAGACCCTTGAGCGCGGTGCTCGGCCTCGGCCCTCGGGAGGAGCACCGCGCTCTGGCATTCGAGCGCATGACCGGGTGCGGCAACCCGGCAACTCCTCCCTGGCGGCGGAACCCGTTGCAGCGGAGAGACCCATGATCGGCCGCAAGACGATGCGATGGCTGGCCCTGGTGGCCGGCCTGTCGGTGGTCGCCTGCTCGGATGCAACCGGCCCCAGCGAGCCGTCGAGCAGCGCCGCCCCACAGTTCGCTGAGTTCCAGGTTCAGGCGAGCATGGGCGGCGAACGCCACGAGGAGCTCAAGCGGCAGCTGGAGGAGCGCAAGGCCTATTTCAAGGAGCGAAAGGAGGCCAACAGGGAGACCCTCAGGGCCGCCAAGGACGAGTGGAAGGCCTGGAAGCAAGACTGGAAGGAGCAGTTCAAGCTCGCGAGGGAGGCGTGGAAGCGCGAGCACCGGGGCGAGAAGGGCGGCCCGGAGATCCAGCTCCTGCGCTGCCAGCCTAGGGACTACGAGGCGGATGCCGCGATCATCGGGCCCCAGGGCGGCACGCTGAAAGTGGGCGAGCACGAGCTGGTCATTCCGGCCGGCGCGCTCGACCACGAGGAGCTGGTCGTCGCCGAGTCGCCGACCTCGTCGTTGGTGGACGTGCAATTCGCCCCCCATGGGCTCCAGTTCCTCAAGCCCGCCCAGCTCAAGCTCTCGTACAAGGGCTGCGTGCGGCCGACCTCGTTCGAGCTCCTGATCGCCTACATCGAGGCCAATCGGGTGCTCGAGCTACCCCCGTCGGTGGATCACAAGGACGACGACGAGGTCGAGGCGGACATCGACCACTTCTCGAGGTACGCCATCGCCTATTAGTCGGCGTCGGCAGGACCGCGAGGTGGGCCGGGAGTGTTGGGGCAGGTCGCCCGGCGCTCCCGGCCTGGCTTTTGGGCCAGATCACCGCCAGGCCACGGACCCGGTGACCGACCTCACGGAGAACTGGGGCTCACCAGCCTACGCTGGCCCAAGTGGAGGCCTATGCCCCAGGCCCGGGAGGACCGCATGAACAATCAATCCTCAGAATGGACCGTGTGGCCGATCGCATGGGGCGCGGCTTGGGTTGGGGCACTGACCGCGCTGGCGGCTGGCCTGATCATCGGTCTGGTCGGGTTCGCGATCGGGGCCAATGAGGTGGCGGAGTACGTGGACTGGAAGAAGCTCCGGCTGCTGACGCTGGCCTTCAGCATCGGCGGGGCGTTCTTCGCCTTTGTAGCAGGCGGATGGGTCGCCGCTACCATCGCGGGCCGTCGGCGTTCCGAGCCCGCCATTCTCCACGGCGCCATCGTGTGGCTGCTGACGTTGCCGATGCTTCTGGCGCTGGCAGCGGCCGGGATCGTCGGGCGGTTCGGCGGCTGGTACGGCGGCATTCTCGCCATGCCATCCCTGTCCGCTGCCGCTGGCGATCCGAACATGGCCGAGGCAGTGAGAAACAATGCGCTCGCGACCGCGGCGGCGCTGCTCCTCGGACTGGTCGGCGCGGTGCTCGGGAGCTGGCTGGCGTCAGGCGAGCCGATGTCGCTCACCTACCACCGTACGCGCGACCGGCTGCCCGGAACCTGACGGTCAGCCTACGATCAAGGTCTCACTCCGAGGAGGGCGGAATGTTCCTCATCCTGCTGTGGCTACTCGGCGTACCCCTGGCATTGATCCTGATCCTGTTCCTGGTCGGCGTGGGGCGCTGAGTCGCTGTTACGGTGCGCTGCGGCTCACACCGGCCGCTCCTGTCTCGCCCGCTCCAGCGCCTCCGCATCAGTAAGATCCAGCCGAAGCGGCGTGATCGACACTAGGCCCCGCTCCACTGCCCACCGGTCCGTCCCCTCCTCCACCTCCTCCACCGGCGCCACCGTGATCCAGTAGTGCTCCCGGCCCATCGGGTCGCGTCCCGGCACCACGCGGCCGTCGTAGTGCCGCACCGACTGTCGCGTCCAGCAGAGCCCGGTGGGCTCGGGGGGAAGATTGACGTTGACGAGGGAGAGCAACGTCTCCGGCATGAGCAGCTCCAGCACCCGCCGCACCCAGGGGCGCAGGCGGGCGAAGTCCGGCTCGCTCCCGCCGGTCGGGGTGCTGAAGGCGATGCCGCGCAGGCCGAGCAGCGCCGCCTGCTTCGCCGCCGCGAGGGTGCCGGAGTGCCAGATCGAGTTGCCCAGGTTGGGGCCGAGGTTGATGCCGGAGAGCACCAGGTCCACCCGCTCCCACCCATTGGTGCCGAGCGCGACACAATCGGCTGGTGTACCGTTCACCCTGTACGCCTCGAAACCGGCGATCGGCGTGCGCCGCACGGTGAGCGGACGCGAGTGGGTGATGGCGTGGCCCATGGACGACTGCTCGACGTCCGGCGCGACCAGCCGCACTTCGGCGAAGTCGCGCGCCACCTCGCCGAGCGCGTGGAGGCCGGGACTGTAGATGCCGTCGTCGTTGGCGATGAGCATGCGCATGCGGCCGTACCCGTGACGGGACCGAGACACGAGCGCGTAAGATATACGAGATGACGGTGCGGACGACGCTGATCTACAACCCCTCGGCGGGCGACGAGCAGCATGGCGGCAAGCGGCTGGTCGAACGGCTCGAGGAGGCGGGCTACGACGCGCGGCTGGTCTCGGACCAGAAGAAGCTCGAGCGGCGGCTGGAGCACCCGGGCGAGCTGGTCGTTGTCGCCGGAGGCGACGGCAGCGTGAAAGCGGTCGCGCTCGCCCTCGCGGGACGGGGCATACCGATGGCGATCCTCCCGATGGGCACGGCGAACAACATCGCCAAGTCGCTCGGCAGCATGGGGAGCGTGGCCGAGCTGATCGCCGGCTGGCGAGGGGCGGATCGCCGGCGGCTTCGCGTGGGCAGCGTGACGGGGCGATGGGGCACCATGCGGTTCCTGGAATCCGCCGGCGTGGGCCTCCTCACCGAGCTGGTGACCCGCGGGCGGGAAGAGGTGGACGAGAACGTCGCCGGGCTCACCGGGCACGCGATCGACCGCGCGCTCCTGCTGCTCCGCCGCATTACCGAGGAAAAGGCGCCGCGCATGCGCCGCGTAACGCTGGACGGGACCGACCTTTCGGGGGAGTATCTCCTGGTCGAGGCGATGAACATCCCGCTGGTCGGCCCGAACGTTCCGCTGGCCCCCGGGGCCGACTGGAGCGACGGCCTGCTCGACCTGGTGCTGGTCACCGAGCGCGAGCGGCCCGCGTTCAAAGACTACCTGCGCGCCCGAATCGGCGGATCGGCGGCGCCACTGGAGCTACCGGTGCGACAGGGCCGGCGAGTGGTACTCCGGGCGTCGCCCTCCGAACTCCACGTGGACGACGATGCCTGGAAGCCGGAGCCCCACGTCGATCGGCCCCCCGCGGATCGCGCCGAGGGCGAAGTGAGCATCGAGCTCGACGCGGAGGACCAGGGAGTGGAGGTGCTGGTGCCGGGAGCCGGTCGAACGACTCGCGATGACGCGGCCGCCGGCGCCCCTCGGTAGCAGGCGCCCAGCCGCTCTCGCAGTGGCGACGGGGGACCATGGTGCCATGGTCCCCTTCGCGTAGGTCTCGTTGAGTTTCGCCCGGCCTGCAACTTGCCCCTCCAGACCCCCGTGACTTTCGCCCGACCGCACTCGTCTCACCAGCGTCACCCCGACCAGGCGGCGGAATCATGGCGGATCGAATCCACCGGGCCCTCGACGGCGAGCTCGCGCCCGATGCCCTGACCCCGGAAGAGCGCGCGGAGTTGCAGCGTTACCGTGCAATCCTTGGCACCGCGCTGCAGCCGATCCGCGGCATGCCCGCGATCCACATCGCCCCGGCGGTCATGCGCCGCATCGCGCCGCCCCGTCCATCGCTGGTCAACAGGCTCGCGGCGGCCGCTCGCTGGCTGTGGTCCCCCCGCCCCATCGCGCTCCGTCCGGCATACGCACTGGCGGGCGCGCTCGCCGTCGCCACGGTGATTTCCATCCCGGTCTTGCAGCGCACCATGCCAGTCGTCGCAGTCCCGCCCCGGGTCGTCGTCCAGTTCCGCCTGGCCGACACCGCGGCAGGAGACGTGGCCTTGATCGGCGACTTCAATGATTGGCGTCCCGCGCACCGCCTGCACCGGGTGGCCGATGGCGTGTGGTCGGTGGACGTCGCGCTCGCGCCCGGAGTCTACCACTACGTCTTCGTCGTCGACGGCAACGCGGTGCGGCTCGACCCCCTCGCTCCGCGGGTGACCGATGGGTTCGGCGGCGCCAGCAGCCGCGTCGCGGTGCTCGCGCCGGCAGCACGGTCGTGATATCCGCCGGACGGTACGCCGGGCTGGTCGCGGCGTTGCTGCTGGTGACCACACCGGCGGCCTGGTGCCAGGAGTGGCGGGCCTCCGCCCGATTCGGTCGCGTGACGTACGAGGGGGCGCCCGCCGGCACCTCGGCCAATTCGTCGGCCGTGCTCGGCGTCGCCCATCTCGGATCGCGGGACTGGCTCGGCGCGTCGGCGGGTCTGCCGCTGGGCGAGGATCCCTTCTGGGCGGTGATCGGCGGGTGGAAACGACTCGCCGGCCGGGGCGCGAGCGGACTCCTGCTGGACGCCACGGGTCACGGGTTCATCCAGCGCACGAGCACGGCGGAGATCGACCCGACTCCAAGGCCCTTCCCGCTGGGCGCTCCGCCTACCGTCCCGCTCGAGTCGGACCTGTCGGGTGAAGGAGTCGGCGGCGAGCTGATGGGAGGCGCGTTTGCGGCGTCCCGGTCGCTCCGCGTGGAGGCGCGCGGGGGCGTGGCGGCGCAGCGCAGCCGCCTCGGCGACGTGCTCGAGGGGCGCGCGCTTCCTACGGGCGACGCCCGGCTCACCATCCCGGTCGCCCCCTTCACGCTCGGCGCCGAGAGCCGAGCCTGGATCGACGAGGCGGTGACTCACACCTATCTCGGCGGCACGTTGAGTTGGCGCCGCGGTACGGTCCAGGTCTGGGGCTCGCTGGGACAGTGGGTTTCCGGCGGCCTCGATCGCGCCGCCTGGTCGGCGGGCGCCGGCGCGGCAGTCGCTCCCGACCTCGAATTGCAGCTCGGCGGGCGAGGCAACGCCTTCGATCCGCTCTACTTCTCCACCACCGAGACCTCATTCTGGGCGGGACTCAGCCTGCGCATCGGCGGAGCGCGGACGGCGCGCGCGCCGCTCCCGGCGCGGACCCGGGATGGTCGCGCGGTGGTCGCCATCCCGGCGCGGTCCGCGAAGGGCACGCCCTCGATCGCGGGTGACTTCACCGGGTGGAAGCCGGTGCCCATGCTGCGCGAGGGAGCGCGCTGGACCTACGCGACCCGGCTGAAGCCGGGAGTGTACCGCTACGCCTTCGTCGCCGAGGACGGCACCTGGTTCGTGCCCGACTCGGTACCCGGCCGGCAGGACGACGGTATGGGCGGACAGGTAGCCGTCCTGGTGGTGCCATGACCTTCGGACTCCGGCAGGACGACTTCGCGGCGATTGTGCGGCGGCACCAGAACGCGCTTTACCGCTACGGGCGCGGGCTCGGCCTGGATCACGACACCGCGCTCGACCTGGTGCAGGACGCCTTCGTCAAGGCGCACGCGCGGCTCGACCAGTGCCGCGAGCCGGACCGGGCGCAGGCATGGCTGTTCCGCATCTTCCGCAACGCGATGCTCGACTGGGCGAAGAATGTGCGCCGCACCGAGGTCCCGCTGCTCGACGTGGAGGAGCCGGCCGAGGAGGCCGACTTCGCGGAGCGGCATGCCCTGCGGGAGGCGATCGGCGCGGCGCTGGCCGAGCTGCCCCCCATCCTCCGCGAGGCCTTTCTGCTGCGCCACGAGCTGGGGCACTCCTACGAGGAGATCGCCGCGATCGCGGGGATCTCGCTCAGCGCCGCGAAGATGCGGGTGACCCGCGCGCGGGAGGCGCTGCGCGCGGCACTGGACCCCGACTACGGCAATGTGACCAGTGCCGTGTCCCGGTCGTCTTGAAGGCGGAGTCGACACGACCCTCTGCAAGGAGCTCGAACCATGCGAAGCAAGCTGTGGTGCCTCGCGGCCGCCCTCGTCCTTTCGCCGGCCGCCCTGTCTGCGCAGGACGCGACCGCGCGAGTCGACGCGGCCCTCTCGAGCGCGCTCGAGGCCGGGATCCCGGTCACCCTGCTCGAGCAGAAGATCGCCGAGGGCAAGGCGAAGGGCGTGCCGATGGATCGGATCGCCGCCGCGGTGGAGAAGCGACTGGAGGCGCTCACCCACGCGCAGGAAGCGATGACGGAGGCCGGCGTCGAGCATGCCACGGAAGGCGAGCTGTCGGTCGCCGCCGACGCGCTCCAGGGCGGCGTGAGCCAGACCGCGCTGGCGGCAATCAGCGAGCAGTCCTCGGGCGACAACCGCGTAGTGGCGATCGCCGTGCTTACCGATCTGGTGGCGATGGGTCACGTACCGGAGGAAGCGCTGACGCGGGTACAGACGGCGCTGGCCCGCGGGCCGGAGGCGTTGGCCAACCTGCCGGCGGAGGCGGCCGGTCATGCCGCGACCCCGGGTGGGATCGGCTCGGGCGCGGGAGCGAACGCGGCCGGTGGTGGCGTGCAGGTCGGTGCGGGCGGGGGAGCGCAGGTGGAGCTGGGAGCGCCGCGCGGTAAGCCTTGAGTGCAGAGCGACAGATGCAACACCACGGCCCCGGAGCGATTCCTCCGGGGCCGTGGTGTTAGGGGCGATGACGCCCAACAGTATGGCCCTGCGCACGAACGAGGCGTTACGGCGCCGTTGCGGGAGGGTTGTTCGAGTTGTTGTTCTGCTGCCCGCCAGCACCACAGTTACCTGAATTGCCCCGGCATGAAGCAGCGGGCTGATCCTCTGACGGACCAAGCATCGAGGTCGCGGAGCTGGAACAACCGGCGATGCTGAGCGCGACGAGCGCTACCAGGGGGAGATGCGTCCGCATGGCTTTGCCTCCCACTTTCGTGAGCTGAAAGGTGACTGAAGAACCCTTTGGCGGCTCGGCGGTCGTGAGTCCTTCGTGGCGTCAGCCGGAGTTACCCTGCGGCGTCGCGGAGGGCAGCGAGGACCCGTGGCTTTGCGGCCCCGGCTTTCGCCGGGTGTGCCTTTGTCAGGGATGGTAGCCTGAAATAGGACGTGGTACGGGACCTGTCAAGCACCCGAAGAATCGAGCACACCCGGAGGCCTGAATTGAGTTCCGATTGAGGGTGCGGTGAGTCGGACCCCCAGATTCGGCTTCGTCACCAACCAGGAACGCTCTGATGTTCTCGAAAATCGATGCCCTGCGGGGCGCCCTTGCGCTCCTCGCGCTTGGCGCGTGCGCCGACGACAGCCTCTCGCCGTCCGACGAGCATGCGCTGCATCCTGCCGCTGCCGAGACGGAGTCGCTCGCTCAGCCCAATACGTGGGAGACGGCCTCGCCCATGCCCACGGCACGCGAAGGCCTCGTGACCGCTACGGTGGACGGAATCCTCTACGCCATCGGCGGCGCGAGGGCCGGCAAGGCCGTCCAGACCGTCGAGGCCTACGATCCCGGCACCCTGACCTGGAGCAATCACCCGAACCTGCCGCGCCGGCGGAACGACCCGAGCGGGGCCGCGGTGATCGGCGGCAAGATCTACGTCACGGGCGGCCAGGACAGCATCTTCACGACGAGGACGCTGTACGTCTACAATCCGAAGTCCAAGCTCTGGCGGAAGAAGAAGGACCTGCCGGTACCGACCAAGTCCGGCATCTCGGCCGCCATCAACGGGAAGCTGTACGTCTACACGCCGGAAGGGGCCGTGTACGGGGGCACCGCCCACCTGCACCGGTACGACCCTTCCACCAACGACTGGACCGAGCTCGCGACCCCGCCGGCCGGCCATGGACGGGGTGTCGGCGGCGCGATCGGCGGGAAGCTCTATCTGGCCGGCGGCGTGGGCGTCGGGACCAGCGGCACGAGCGCCGCGCTGCACGTGTACGATCCCGCGACCAACCAGTGGCAGGCGAAGGCCCCGATGCCGACCGCCCGCTTCGACCCGGCGGGTGCGGTGTTCCAGGGGAAGCTCTTCGTGGCGGGCGGCACCAACGACATCGACGAGTACGACGTCGTGGAAGCCTACGACCCGACGACGAACACATGGTGGGCGAAGGCCCACATGCCGACGAAGCGCTTCAGCTTCGCGGCAAGCGCGGCGGGCGGGTTCCTGTACGCGGTGGGGGGACGGATCGATGCGTCCGAGACGTCGATCCCGACTAACGAGCGCTATCGGCCGTAAGCTCCAGACCGGCAGCGAACGAAACGCCCACGGCACCTGCCGTGGGCGTCTGCGGCTGGTTTCTAATGAGCTTTGCGAAATTCGCTTAACAGGTTTTGTCATCCTGAGGGAGCAAAGCGACCGAAGGATCTTGACCGCGGCGCTCGAGCCATTCCCGGGCAAGATCCCTCGCGTTCGCTCGGGATGACAGCTCCGTGTTAACCGACTTACGCAAAGCTCATTAGCGAGTCCTGCTTGTGGCGATGGAGCTCAGGGCGTGTACGCCTGGTTCGTCCCCAGGGTGGTGTCCGCCTGTCCACCGATGACGTAGATCTTCCCATTGATCGCCCCGGAGCCGGGGGACGTGCGCCCGGTCGGCGCATTCGTCAACTTCCACCAGTTGCCGGTCGCGGGGTTGAACACCTCGGCCCAGTCGACGGGGCCGTTGGCGCCGTAGCCACCCATCACATACAGAAGCCCGTTGAGCCCCGTCGCTGCCGCCGAATGGCGCCGCGTCCCCATCTCCGGAAGGGTGTCCCACTTTCCAGTAGCCGGGTCATACACGTTCAGGGCATTGCTGGGGCCGCCGAACTGATCATGTCCGCCCGCGAGGTAGAGCTTCCCGTTCACGACAGCCATCGCGGGATATTTCAAGGCTGGCGCGTTCATGCGGTTCCCCCAGGTGTTGGTGACCGGGTCGTAGACATAGAGCCCTCCCAGCGAGCCCCCGTCGGGTCCGCAGGTACCGTAGACATACAGCTTGCCGCCGAGCACGCCGCTCCCGCCGCAGCCGATCGCGGCCGGCATGGCGGTCTTGGTGCTCCAGCTATTGGTCGACGGGTTGTAGGCGTAGAGGCTCTTGGTGTAGATGCCGTCGCCGTTGTGCCCGCCCGGCACGTAGACGATGCCGTTGATCACGCCGGCCCCATTGCTCGCGGCGCGCCGTTGCGGCATGGCGGCGCGACTGTTCCAGCTGTTGGTGCCGGGGTTGTAGACGTAGCCCGTGGCGAAGGCGGTCGAGTTCCTGCGGCCGCCGAAGGCATAGAGCTTCCCGCTCACCACGGCTGCGGCGAAGGCATCCCGCGGCTCCTGCATGCTGCTCCTCGTCACCCACACATCGCCGGGCGTGTAGACCTCGTTCTTCGCGAAGCGCGTGAGCAAGCCATTCGTGCCCCCCACGGCATAGAGCTTCCCTTTCACCGTCCCACTCACCAGACCGAACCGGGGGGTGAGCATGGCGGGCTTGGCCTGCCAGGTCCTGGTGCGGGGATCGTAGACCTCCACCTTCGCCACGGTCGCTATCGAGTTATCCGTCCCCCTCTCATACCCGCCCACGACATACAGGAGGCCGTCGATCACGGTGCCCGTGGCGTTCGACCGGCCCGTCGACAGCGAGGGCCCCGGCGTCCAGGTATTGGCGGCCGGGTCATAGACGTCGAAGAACGGCGCGGGAAAGCCGGGGCCCGCGTCCAACCCGCCGGCCAGATAGAACTTCCCACCGATCACGCCGGCGGCGGGATGCCTGTGGGGGTTGGGCGGGACCGCCAGCCGCTCCCAGCTGTTGGTCGCCGGATCGTAGCGCTCGAATGCGGCCGTGACCTCACATTGGCTGAACACGTACAGCTTCCCGCCTATCACGCCGGCGGCGCCGCAGCCGCCGCCGACTTGCATGGGGGCCTTGGTCGTCCAGGTGTTGGTTGCAGGCGTGTAGGCGTAGAGCGTCGTGGCCGGCTTGAAATTCGAGTCGGTGCCGCCGGCGACATAGAGCACCCCATTGATGACGCCGGCGCCGGGAGTCCACCGGCCCGCGGGCAGCGGCGCCCTGGTCGTCCAGCTGTTGCTACTGGGGGTGTAGACGTGGACGGCCCTGGCGGCGAGGGTGTCGTTACTGGAGCCGCCCACGACGTAGAGCAGGTCGTTCACCACGGCGGCCGCGCCATAGTACCGCGTTGCCGGCACCGGGGCCTTGGTCACCCAGAAGTTCGTGGCGACCGCCGCGAGCTGCGGCTCGAAGGAGCCGAGCGCCGGCGCCAGCTCCGGCACGGGGGGACCCGTCTCGTCG
>JBKPGZ010000063.1:0-3409 GCA_046729675.1 Gemmatimonadota bacterium
CGCGGTGCCGGCCCGAGGGCGATGGGGAGAGCCGGCGAAGGGCGCGTTAGGACGCGCAGGCGAGGAGACAGGCGCAGTTTGCCGGGCTCCGACCCGGAGCGTCCGTAGCGCCCGAGCCGCACTCCCCCACCTCCACTGGCCGGGCACCCTTCGGTCGCTGCGGGTGCGGTCCGCGCTCATATCCTCGCGCTTAGCCCGGCTTGAATCCGCGCGCGGTGTGCGTAGCGGCTGTTCTGTGAAGCTCGTGCCCGAGGGCGATGGGGAGAGCCGGCGAAGGGCGCGTTAGGACGCGCAGGCGAGGAGACCGGCGCAGTTTGCCGGGCTCCGACCCGGAGCGTCCGTAGCGCTCCGCCGACTCTCCCCCTCGCCCTCGGGCCGGCACCGCGCGCACGAGCGGCACCTTGCGGGTGACAACACTTTATTAGGCGCTAGGATTCGGGCATGGCCACCGCCCTGCAGCAGACCCGACTGCGCTGGGTCCTCGCCCTCACCAGCACCTTCATGGTGGTGGAGGCGGTGGGCGGCTGGCTGTCGGGATCCCTGGCGCTGCTCGCCGACGCGGGGCACATGCTCACCGATGTGGGCGCCCTGGCGCTGTCGCTGCTCAGCGCGTGGATCGCCCAGCGCCCGGCGGACGACACCAAGACCTACGGCTACCTGCGCTGGGAGATCTTGGCCGCGCTGGTGAACGGCGCGGCGCTCTTCGGCATCGCGGCCATGGTCGTAGTCGAGGCGATCCAGCGGATCCAGGAACCCCAGCCGGTGCGCACCGGGCTCTTCCTGGCCGTGGCCAGCGCGGGTCTGCTGGTCAATCTCACCAGCCTGGCCGTCCTCCACTCCTATCGCGAGGGGAGTCTCAACGTTCGGGGAGCCTACCTCCACGTCCTGGGGGACGCGCTCGGCTCGGTGGGGGCGGTTGCCGCCGCCGTGATCATCGCGGTCACCGGGTGGACCCTCGCCGATCCTATCGTCTCCATCCTCCTGTCCATCCTGATCCTGGTCGGCGCGGGCCGGCTCCTGCGCGACAGCACCGACATCCTGCTGGAGTCGGTGCCCCGCCATGTCTCCATGGCGGAGGTGCAGCGCCGGATGCTGGCGGTGCCAGGGGTCGCGGCGGTGCACGACCTCCACGTCTGGACCGTCACCAGCGGCATGGTCGCCATGAGCGGCCACGCGGTGGTCCCCGACCTGGAGGCCCACCCGGGAGTGCTGGACGGGATCCGTGCCGAGCTGTCGCGGATGGGGATCGGGCACGTCACGATCCAGCTCGAGGTCGAGCACGGGTGCGAAGGCTGCGACGATGCCCGGGTGTCGGCCCTGACGCCCCGCTGGGGCGAGGCCACCCCGCGGGTGCATCACCACCACCACGGACACTCTCACTAAAGCGCATTCGGCGCTCTCTTGCGGCATCCGGAGGCGTCGTCTATATATGCGCCGCGGAGGCCCGGTCCCCGGGCCTCAACCGTTCCAGGAGCCACAGGAAAGCCCGTTGATCCGCAACCTCGCCATCATCGCGCACGTCGACCACGGCAAGACCACCCTGGTGGATCAGATGCTGCGGCAGGCGGGGGCGTTCCGCGCCAACCAGCAGGTCGAGGAGCGGGTGATGGACTCCAACCCGCTGGAGCGGGAGCGGGGCATCACCATCCTGGCCAAGAACACCGCCGTGCGCTGGGAAGGCACCAAGATCAACATCGTGGACACGCCGGGCCACGCCGACTTCGGCGGCGAGGTCGAGCGGATCCTGCGCATGGTTGACGGAGTGCTGATCCTGGTGGACGCCGCCGAAGGGCCGATGCCGCAGACGCGGTTCGTCACCCGGAAGGCACTGGCCCTGGGCCTCCGGCCCATCGTCGCCATCAACAAGATCGACCGGGCCGACGCCGAGCCCCTCCGGGTGCACGACGAAGTGCTGGGGCTGTTCATCGATCTGGATGCGACCCACGAGCAGCTCGACGCGCCGTTCCTTTATACCTCCAGCCGCGCCGGCACCGCCACGGCTGAGTTGGAGAAGCCGGGCACCGACCTCCGGCCGCTGTTCCAGGCCATCCTGGACCACGTCCCTCCGCCCAAGGGTGATCCCGAGGGTCCCTTCCAGATGCTGGTCTCGACCCTCGACTTCTCCAGTTTCCTGGGGCGGATCGCCATCGGGCGGATCGAGCGCGGCCGAGTGAAGGTGGGCGACCAGGTGGCCCTGCTGCCGCTGGGCGAGCCGGGGCCGGTGGAGGGCGAGGAGTTCGAGCGCAACCGGGTCACCCGGCTCTACACCTTCGACGGGCTGAACCGGGTGGAGGTGGACGAGGCGGAGGCGGGCGACATCGTCGCGCTCTCGGGGTTCGAGACCATCGAGATCGGGCGGACGTTCACGGCGGTGGAGCACCCGGAGCGGCTGGCGGGGATCGCGGTGGAGGAGCCCACGATCTCGGTGGACGTCATCGTGAACAACAGCCCGTTCGCGGGGCGGGAGGGGAAGTACGTCACCAGCCGGCAGCTCAAGGACCGGCTGTACCGGGAGCTGGAGCGGAACGTGGCGCTCCGGGTGGAGGAGACCGACAGCCCGGATACGCACACGGTCTCCGGACGCGGCGAGCTCCACCTCGGCATCCTGATGGAGACGATGCGGCGGGAGGGGTACGAGTTCCAGGTGTCGCGGCCCAGGGTCATCACCAAACTGGGTGACGACGGGGAGCGGCAGGAGCCGTACGAGGAGCTGACGGTGGACGTGCCCGAGGAGCACATGGGCGTCGTGATGGAGAAGCTGGGACCGCGGCGCAGCGAGATGATCGAGATGCGGAACCCGGGGCAGGGGATGGTCCGGCTCACCTTCCGGATTCCGTCGCGGGGTCTGTTCGGCTACCGCTCCGAGTTCCTGACCGATACCCGGGGCACCGGGATCATGCACCACCGGTTCATGGACTACGGGCCTTGGGCCGGTCCCCTGGCGGGGCGTAAGCGCGGGGTACTGGTGGCGGACCGCGAGGGCAGCGTCGTGGCGTTTGCTCTCGGGAACCTCCAGGAGAGAGCGCAAATGTTCGTCTCGCCGGGGGACCTCGTTTATGAGGGGATGATCGCCGGGGAGAACTCCCGGCCGGGCGACCTGGACGTCAACGTCACCAAGGAAAAGAAGCTGACGAACATGCGGACCACGGCCTCGGACGAGAACGTGATCCTGGAGCCGCCCCGGCAGATCACCCTCGAGTACGCGCTGGAGTACATCGAGGAGGACGAGCTCATCGAGATCACCCCCAAGACGATTCGCCTGCGGAAGCGGGTCCTCACGGCGAACGACCGGAAGAAGGCCGCCCGGGCCGCCCGGGTGGCGGACGCGTCCTGAGACATGGCGAGATCACATTCATTGTTGGCGGAGGACATCATGTCGGCCTGGGAGACGTCGCTGGAGGCCCTCGAC